>DCXX01000040.1:0-15299 GCA_002329125.1 Fidelibacterota bacterium UBA2125
CTGGGATTACGACATTCGGCATCAATTCACCTTTATCGGAGGGTGGAAAAAGAAGTTCCATAAAGAAACTTGGTATCAAGATTTGAAGAAGAAAACATGGTTCCGGATAGCTTCAACGGTTCTTGGTCCTTTGAATCCTCTGGCAGATGAGGTTGAGCTGAATGTTCGTTTTGGCTACAATAGTGGCCGACCATATACTGAGCGGACCTACTTCCCCGAGCTGCGGGACTGGGTAGCTACCGAGGATGCCGACTGGAACAGTCTTCGCTTCCCCGAGTACCACAGACTCGATTTCATGTTTCTGCAGAGATGGATGCTTCCCAAAATGAATATTGTGGCCTATGTTAACATTATGAACATTTACGATCGCAACAACATCTGGGATTATGCCTACAGCTCGGACGGGACAAAAGAAGAGGTGTGGCAGTATAAAACTATGCCCGTAGGCGGGGTGACACTGGAATTCTAGCAGCCAACAATTCTTCCGCAAGAATTATAGGAAACAGGTTTAAATTGACAACGAGACAGATATACAAAGCACAATGATGTGAATGCATTTACATCTATTACAAAGAGTTTAAAAGAGCGATGATAAAGTTTCCGGGGATCAAATCTACGGCGGATGGTGCTGCGATAATTGTCTGGGTGGAAACCCACATCACTCAGGGGGCTTGTGCTTATCCAATCACGTCATCCACCACCATGGGTGCGGGCTACCAGGCTATTGTTGCAAATGGCGGGAAAAACATCTGGGGTGAAGAGATGGCCTTTATCGAGCCCGAATCAGAACACAGTTCAGCATCTGCCTGTGAAGGATTCGCTTTGGCCGGGGGCCGCGTTACCAATTTTACATCAGGCCAGGGCTTGGTACTCATGAAGGAAGTGCTCTATACAATTTCAGGGAAACGCCTTCCTGTTGTGTTTCAAATTGGTGCCAGAGCCTTAACATCTCATTCTTTGAATGTACATGCAGGGCATGATGATGTTATGGCCGTAACAGACTGTGGCTGGGGCATGCTGTTTGCAAGAAATGCCCAGGAGACTGGAGACTTGGCACTGATTGCCCGCCGCACTGCTGAAAACACTAACACACCATTCATGAATATTATGGACGGGTTTTTAACCACACACACCATTGAGAATGTTCTTCTGCCGGACCCGAAGATGATGGACCTGTTTGTGGGAAAACCCCAAGACAAACTGGTGAATATGATGGACCCCTATCACCCTGTGATGTCAGGCGTTGTTCAAAACCAGGATTCCTATATGAAGGGAAAAATTGCTCAGCGGGCCTATACAGATAAGGTGGAGCAGCACCTTGTCGCTGCCATGGAAGAATTCTACACCCTTACTGGGAGAAAATACGGACTGATCTCAGAGTACAAAATGGAGGACGCTGAAGTTGCCATTGTGGGGCTAGGTTCCATGATCGAGACCGCAGAACCCGCTGTTGATTATTTACGCGAGGAAAAAAATATAAAAGCAGGTATTGTTCATGTAACATCCTTTAGGCCGTTCCCTGGGAAAGAAATTGTGGAAAAACTTAAGAACGTTGAAGCCATATCCGTCTTGGAAAGGATGGATAACCCCCTGGCTGAAAGCAATCCCCTTACCATGGAAATAAAAGCGGCATTTGCAGACTTTGCTGCGCATGACAAGGAAAACACCATAAAGATACCGACCATTTATTCGGGATCTGCAGGGCTGGGATCCCGGGATGTCCGACCGGATGATATTATGGCGGCGGTGGAAAACATGATAAAGAACGACAAAAAATATTTTGCACTGGGAATTGATCATGAATTGGCTCTTTCAACCGGAGAATCAACTGATGTCCGAACAGAGGGGACTTTCTCCATGCGGGGTCATTCTGTAGGAGGCTACGGATCTGTCACAACAAACAAGGTCATTGCCACCATTGTGGCGGAATTGTTTGATATGTATGTTCAAGCCTATCCAAAATATGGGTCAGAGAAAAAAGGTTTGCCCACCACCTACTATTTAACGGTGAGCCCCAACCGTATTAAGACACACAACGAATTGGAGTTTGTTGAATTTGTCCCTTTGAATGATGTGAATGCATTTAATTTGGCCAACCCGCTTAAAGGGCTTCAGCCGGGCGGCATATTGTTTGTCCAAACTCCGAAAGCATCCCCGGAAGAGATTTGGACCGATATTCCCCAATGGGCCTGGAAAACGATACGGGAGAACCAGATCACTGTTTATGCCCTTGATACAGTGAAAATTGCAAAAGAGGTTTCTTCGCGACCAGACCTGATACAGCGAATGCAAGGAATTGTGCTGCTGGGGATTTTTTTACAGGTAACACCGTTTCTAGAACGGTCTGGGATTAGTGATGAACAGCTGATGGAGGGAGTTGAAAAATCACTGCGGAAATATTTTGGCAAGCGGGGTGACCAGGTTGTACAGGACAACCTTAATGCGGTCAAGCGGGGGTTTTCGGAAGTGTTTGAAGTTAAACAGGAAGAAAGAGTTCCGGCATGAGTGCCCCGACATCGGAATTAAATAAAAAAACAGCATTTGAAATGTTGGATATTCAGGATTTTAACGACCGGATTGTAGGTGCCTATAATGATGGCACCGCGGAAGAAGGCTTACCAGCCGATATTTCCACCGCCAGAAGCTTAATTCCTGCCGGGACAGCACAGCTCCGTGATTTCAGTTATATCGCCCCCGAGATCCCGGAATTCATCTCAGAAAAGTGTGTTGCCTGCATGGAATGTGTTACCCAGTGTCCGGATACAGCTATTCTTGGAAAAGCGATTCCTGAATCAAAATTGAGTGAAACAATCGATCAACTGGATTCTGGGGATCTCAAGAGTTGGATTTCAGACCAGTGGACCGAAACAAATAAGTTCTCCAAGGTGCCGGAGAAACAAGGGAAGGAACCTGCGAAGTTTGGTATTTTTATTGATCCCACAAAATGTAAAGGTTGCGCTGAATGTGTGGATGCCTGCGGTGACCACGAGGCGCTGTCTATGGTCACCAAGGGAGACAACACCATCCCAACCTATCAGAAGGGTTTTGATTTTTTCACATCCCTTGGCGAAACGCCGCCTGACTACATTAACGAAAAAGTCTTGGTGGATATGATGTTAGCCAGTAATTCCATGTTGTATACTGGCGGTGCCGGATCCTGCATGGGTTGCGGAGAAGGAACGGCCCTGAGAATGATGCTGGCCGCCACGGGATTTGTTTATGGCAGTGAAAGTATCGGAGTGGTGGCCGCTACTGGATGCAATACAGTTTACGGTTCCACCTACCCCTATAATCCATTCCTGGTACCCTGGACCAATTCCTTGTTTGAAAATGTTTCTGCGGACTCCATGGGCATTCGCACCCGCTGGAATCAGATGGGATGGCAGGATAAAAAACTGTGGGCTATTGGTGGAGATGGCGCCATGGTGGATATCGGTTTTCAATCCATGTCGCGCATGTTGGCATCAGGCATGGATATTAATGTTCTGATCTTGGATACGCAGGTGTACTCCAATACCGGAGGACAGACATCTACTGCATCATTTAAAGGTCAAGACGCACAGATGTCCTTTCACGGTAAGGTTATCCACGGAAAGACCGAAAGACGCAAAGAGGTCGCCAATATCTGCATGATGCATCCAGACGTTTTTGTTGCCCAGACTACCGCAGCTCACACCAATCATTTTTACAAAGCGATCATGGCAGCAAATGAATATCCAGGTCCGGCAGTGATCAATGTATTTACTACTTGTCAACCAGAACACGGTGTTGCAGATGATATGGCCATGCATCAGGCGAAACTGGCAGCAGACTCAAGAGCCTTCCCGGTGTTTATTTATGACCCCACAAAAGGAGAGCGATTTACAGAGCGATTGTCCTTACAGGGCAATCCAGCAAAAAATAGTGACTGGTATGTGAATCCAAAAACAAAAGAACAAATTGATTTTATTTATTTCGCTAAAACAGAAGGTCGCTTTGCCAAACACTTCGATAAAGACGGGAAACCGGACGAAATTATTCAGAGCACGCAAGAGGAAAGGCTGGCGAACTGGCGATTGCTTCAAGAATTGGCAGGCGAGATATAGATGAACAAAAAAACCTATAGACTTACAAATGAAGAAAAAGTGACCGTACGGGACTTGAACCATAATGATGTTTTACAGTCCCAGAATTTTTTTCAAGCAATTCCGGAATCAGAACGGAAATATTTTCGCAGTGACGTTTTGGATATTAAACACTTAAAAGAACGGTGCCTGGAAGCGGAAAAAGGGAAAATTATTCGCCGAGTTGCATTTGTATCTGATGCAATTGTAGGAGATGCTTCTCTAGAAATAGAAACAGATTCTTGGAAAAGCGGTTCAGCTTTTCTACGCCTTGTGATTGACCCTACGCACATTGACACAGGAGTTCAATATGTTCTGGCAAAGGACATGTATGATATTGCCCACGATCAACATCTGGAAAAAATTATCGCAAAATTTATGAGACCCCAAAAAGATCTCATGGATATTTACCAAAAACTTGGCTTTAGGATGGAGGGCGTGCTACCGGATTATGTGCATGACCAAGAAGGTAAAGAACAAGATATGGTGGTGATGCAAGCCTCCCTAGACGAAATGAGAAAAGCGCAACAGTTTATTGGTGACTGGTTAGACAATGGACATGGCGCCGTGGGTGCCGGTGAAATGTAATCTCCTTTAATACGGAGGTTGGAAAAGAAATTGAAGAAATTCCTTCCTGATTTTTCATTTCCCAAAGGAATGGAACTTTTACATAACCCTCTTTTAAATAAAGGGACTGCATTTACAGCTGATGAGAGAAAACAGCTCCAGCTGGAAGGGTTATTGCCTCCTTTTGTTATGACCCAAGAAGAGCAAAAAATAAAAGTTTTAGCTAGCGTGAGAGTTCAGACAACGGATCTTGACAAATATATTTATCTCACATCGCTTCAAGATCGGAACGAAGCGCTGTTTTACCGTTTAGTTATCGATGAAATAGAAGAATTCATGCCAATAATCTATACTCCTACCGTGGGTCAGGCCTGCCAAGAATATGGTCATATATTCCGCCGTCCAAGAGGACTTTATATTTCCTCAAATGATAAAGGATCTATTAAAAAAATATTGCGCAACTGGCCTCAAAAAAATGTTGATGTTATTGTTGTCACAGATGGGGAAAGGATCTTGGGCTTGGGTGATTTGGGTGCCGATGGAATGGGTATCCCCGTTGGGAAATTATCTCTTTATACCATTTGTGCGGGGATTCATCCAGAAAGAACATTACCAATCACCATTGATGTCGGGACAAACAATGAAGAACTATTGCAGGATCCCCTTTATATCGGATTGCGTCAAAAAAGGGATATTGGTGATCAATATGATTCTCTTTTGGATGAGTTCATGGATGCGACAGCCCAGATTTTCCCTAATGTACTTGTCCAGTTTGAAGATTTTGCAAACCGGAATGCTCAGCGGTTGCTGGCAAAATATCGAAATAATTATTGCACATTTAATGATGATATTCAAGGAACCGCCAGTGTGGTATTGGGTGGGCTCTTATCCGCCATGTGTATCATTAAATCATCTTTGGACAAGCAGAGAATCTTGTTTTGCGGTGCAGGTTCAGCAGCAATAGGCATTGCTGATATTTTATGCCGGGAAATGATTCACTGTGGGGTAGATAAAAAAATTGCTAGAAAGAATCTGTTCTTATTTGATTCCAGTGGTCTTCTTACAGTTGATCGAGAAGATTTGTCTGAAGCAAATTTGAAGTATGCTCAGCAAGTTGATATTGAAACCAATTTTTCAGCGGCAGTAAAGAAACTAAAACCAACCATTGTTATTGGTGTATCGGGAGTGGGGGGTGTATTTGAAGAAAAAATGGTTCGCAATATGACTCAAGAGAACGATAGACCAATAATTTTTGCCTTGTCTAACCCAACCACGAAATCGGAATGCACAGCGGAGCAGGCTTACAGCTGGTCTGAAGGGAGAGCCATTTTTGCCAGCGGTAGCCCTTTCGACACTGTTAGACTAAAGGGAAAAACCTACCACCCGGGGCAAGGTAACAACGCATATGTTTTCCCTGGCGTTGGGCTGGGAATTGTTGCTAGTGGTGCTACCCGAGTTACAGATGAAATGTTTCGTGCGGCTGCCCACGCACTGGCTGACATGATGGAGTATAAAAATCTTGAAAAGGGGACACTTTACCCGGCGCTACCTGAGATCAGAAATGTCTCCAAGCGGATTGCATTAGCTGTTGCGCTAGAAGTGTACAACTCCGATTTAGGGTCGCAGCCTCGCCCAGAAAATCTTAAACAGCATATAGAAGAGATAATGTATTCACCCCACTATGAATCGTATGTATAGATTAATAGGTAAAGAGAGAAGAGTGGTAAGCAGCTATTTTGACAAACGGTTAGCTCTGAAATCGTTTCTTAGCTGAACAGCTTTATCGAACGCTTCTTCAGGGACAAGCTTCCCGCGAATGTAGGGATAGACCGTCTTTACTATTGCTTCCCACTCGGCATATTCTTCATCTGTAATCTTATGAGCAACGAGACCGTACTCGGACATCACTTCCACCGCTTTGTCGTCCAGTTCCCGAATTTCCACGGTCAATTCAATTTCAGCTTCCTTGGAAGCTGTTAGTATAAGTTCTTGTATATTGGGTGGGATCTGACTCCACACCTTCTTCTGCATAATGGTTGCGCCCATGAGAGGTGCCCACTTAACGTCTGTCATATGTTTCGCACCCGCGAACCACTGATTTCCTAAAGCAAGTAATGGTGTTGTACTGAAAGCGGTCACCATACTGGTCTGGAGCGCCACGGTGAGATCAGTTGCTGCAAGGGGGATTGGGTTCATGCCGAGAGCTTTGTACATTTGAATATCAGTTCCTTCATCAGCCCAGATAAATAATTTATGTTGCTTCAAGTCGTCTGGAACTTTAACTGGCGATTGAGCAAAATAGCGTACCCAACCCACCTCTCCCCAGTGAATAAAGATATATCCTTTTTCTTCGAGTTTTTGAATCAGTTCAGGGCTCAACTGTTCACGAACGTAATCTTTTTCTTTATCGGTGTTGTATAGCAAAGGGATGTGAGTGACAGCGGCAAATTCTGGTACAATGTAGGCGAGCCCGCTGGTAGATAAGGATGCTGCGTTGAGTTGACCGATACGCATTTTGCGGATGACAGCAGATTCATCACCTGCCACACCGCCGGGATAGATGGTGAGCTTAACCTCACCGTTAGATTCATTACGCCAATCCTGACCCATCTCACGCAAGCGGAGATCCCAGGGGGATCCGTGACCAGCAAGGGTCGCAAGTTTGATATTGACTTTTTTCCCTTCTGCCGGGAAGATAGCCAGAGTGAGAATCAGGATGCAGGTTCGTTTGAACATGATGCGGAAATTAAGGCAAGGGGAGTTAAATCAGAAAGATCACTCTTCTAGAAAAAAAGATTTGTCGAGGCTAGCAAAAAAGCGTTGAAAAAACTCAAGTTCATGGACACCGCCTGTCTGGAGAATGTTCCCATCCTGTTCTACCTCGCCCTGTGCGCTCACGCGCACTTTAATTTCACCGTCAGCAATTTCATCATTAAAAGTTATACTTATGAACATTTTTCCAGTTAAAAAAGTTTCATAATTGGAAAAAGAGATGGATTCAAAGCAGATTCTCTATACATATATGGACTAGTTGAATATAGTCAGGAATGTTTGGAAATTTAATTGCGAACAGATGGAGATAAGATCTGAGAAGACCAAAAAGAAGGTTTAGTTGGTGAGTTACCTAATAATGGATATTGAAACCATTCCCCGAAAGGGACTGGACGAAGTGGTTGAGGCCGAAGTGGCCAAACGGACGGAGAGACGGCTTGAACAGAGCGGAGGTGATCCGGCAGAGGCAGAATCATTGATTCGTTCCACGTCTCCTTTTTTTGGGGAAGTGGTTTGCGTCGGTATGCGGTGGCTTAAAGGTGATGGGACACACCGGGATAATGTTATCTGCGAGTCCAGTGAACAGGGAACCCTAGAAAGGTTCTTTGATGTGGTGAATCACGAATCAGCTCAATCGGTGCGGTTTGTGCATTACAACGGGCTCGGATTCGACATCCCTTTTTTAATCGTTCGTGCAGCCCATCACGGGACCAAGATTACAAACCAAAAATTTACTGATCTTCGCCGGTTTAGTTATAAAAGCCATATTGATCTTATGCAGTTTCTTGCTAATTGGGATTTCCGGGGTCGAGTCAGCTTTGATATTGCTTGCCGTTCTTTTGGTATCCCTTCTCCAAAGGAAGGAAAAGTGACAGGTGCAACCGTAGGCAAAGCGTTTAAAGAGGGAAACTTGGAAGGAATAAAGCAATATGCTATGGAGGATGTGGAGGCAACCCATAAGCTATTTGAAAAGCTGAGAGATTATATTTTCTGATGCATGCTATCATGTGTCTAATCGCTCTTTCCTTCAGACAAAGGACGTGGCGAAACCAATAGGTACGGCTATATTCGCCGAAAACTGAACGGTTAGAGAATCTTATGTCGTCAAAAAAATTTATTATTCTTGTTAACCCTCAAGGGGGAACAAAACAGGGACTGGACATCCTTGAACAGGTAGAGCCTCTTTTCAGGGAGGTTGGCGCCGATCTCGATATTCGAGAGACAGAATATGCAGGCCATGCCACAGAGATTGCCCGTGAAATTGATCTTGAAGGTTTCACAGGTCTCTGTCACATAGGTGGTGATGGGACGTTTCATGAAATCATCAACGGCCTGCTTACAAGGAGTGATGGGAAGCAAGTTCCTCTCGGTTTTATCCCGGGCGGGACGGGCAACTCATTTATGTATGACATGGAATGCCTTGATCCTGTGGAGGCTGCTAGACGAATTGTTTCCGGGGGCACTACACCAATCGATGTAGCAGAAGTTGAGATGCCTGAAGAGAAGGTTTACTGCATGAATATTGTGGGGTGGGGAATGGTAACCGATATCAATATGAGTGCTGAAAAATTGCGGTGGCTTGGTGAACAGAGATATAATGTTACAACACTTCTCCACGTGATGAAGCTAAAGCGACGTTCAGCAAAACTGGTCATAGAAAGAGAGGAAAGCGAGGGTGATTTTTTGTTCACCATCGCGTGCAATACACAACACACAGGCCGTGGTATGAAAATGGCTCCCAAGGCTGAACTCAATGATGGACTCATAGATCTCGTTCTGGTAAGAGATGCCAGCCGGCTTAAACTTCTGCAGATGTTTCCAAAGGTATTTGACGGGTCTCATATTGATGATCCCATTGTGGAGTATCACCAGGTAAAAGAATTTTCCATCACACCGGCGGAAAATGAGATTCTTAATCTGGATGGTGAATTGAAAGGTTCCACCCCATTCTCCGTTCGGATGATTCCGTCAGCATTTTCTGTTTTTGCATGATGAATAAATATCATTTCCTTCTTATTGCTTTATTCTTAAGTAGCGGGGTGCTTCCGGCCCAGGACTGGGAACTTGTTCTTGCATCAGGAGATACTGTCCGGGACCTTACTTTCAAGGAATTACAAGATGAAATACTGCTGGCCACACAGCTGGGCCAACCGATAACTGATGTTCAAACTTTTGATATTGAAAAGATTGATGAGCTGAGGTATGTGGTAGAGAAAAAAGTTCGAGCGCCTTGGAAAACCCGAGCTGTGGGTATGACGGGCGGTACGGTTATCGGTTATGGCGCTGGCTTCATGATGGGCAATATCATATTGTGGTGGCTTTCTTATGAAGAATTGGGCTCGCTGAAACTGTTTGGTCCAAGGCCGGAAAATATGAACAGCGGTGAAGAGCTTATCACCGAGATTGCAATCAAGATGGTAATGATGATGGGATTGCTGGCCGGCTATGACTGGAAGACGGAGATTGTTGATGATGTTACAGGCTATGAACTTTCAGAACTTTCCATGGAGGAGCGGAAAACTACAGTTCAAAATGCCATCTGGCCGGAACGTCCAAAGCGACTCAAACAGTTTATTAAGAAATCCGCCACAGCAGTAAGAGATAAAATAAGGAAGAAATGACCAAAGAATTACGCCGCCAGTTGGGACTGGTGGCAGTCATGGCCGTAGTTGCCGGAGATATGATGGGCTCCGGCATTTTTTATACCCCTCAGGAACTTGCTCCCATCGCCCAGGCCACTTGGCAGATATATCTTTTCTGGGGACTTTGTGGTGTTATCACCCTGACGGGGGTTATGACCGTGGGGCAGTTGGGTGCTGCCCTTCCGCGATCAGGTGCAGACTATCATATTATCCGGGAGGGTTTCGGTGAGCTCCTGGGATTTGTGAAACTGTGGCAAAATGTGTGGGTCTCCGGCCCTGGTTCTGTGGCAGCAGTGGCAATACTTTTCGGGAAGTTTTGTTCTGATATCTTGGCTTCCACTATTTTTCTTTCACCTGTAGCATGGGGCGTAGTTGCCATTCTTGTTTTTACCGGGATTAACCTGTTAGGAGTTGAATGGGGTGGCAGAACACAAATTGTTCTTACTATCATAAAGATATCAGCATTGATGGTGCTCGTTGCCGGGAGCCTTTTCCTAGTGGAAGGAGCCCAATCCACATTAACTACAAATAGAGCTGTTAGTAATTCCTCCGAGGGGGTTTGGGGTTTTTTTCGACTCATAGGACTTGGTGTAGGTGCTGTCCTTTTCACTTATGACGGCTGGGTGGATATTATGCATGCTGCTGGAGAAGTGAAGGATCCGAAAAAAAATCTACCGCTGGGGCTTACCTTAGGGTTAATTCTTATAACTACAGTATATCTGCTTACTAACTATGCTTACCTGAGGGTTGTGCCTCTTCATGAAATGGCAGTAAGTGAATCATTGGCAGCTATAGTTGTGGCTGAAAAAACATTCGGGACCGCAGGAGGGAAATTTATTAGCCTGTTGATGATGATATCTATCCTAGGTGCTCTCGGCGGACTGATAATGACATTCCCCCGGCTGCTTTACGCCGCGGGTGTTCAATACAGTGAGGAGGCAGAGAGAGGGGGAATGGTGGGGAGATTATTCCAGTTTCTGGCAACTGTTTCATCAGGCTCACAGGCGCCGTCAGGAGCCATTTTGATGAGCTGCGTTACGGCTGTTTTAGCGCTGGTCTTTTTTCAATCTTTCAGCAGGATTGTGAACTTTTTTGTGGTGCCCAACCATCTGTTTAACATCTTGCTGGTGGCTGCAGTCTTTAAATTTGCTCAGGGTAATGATGGTGAAAAGTTCAAACCTTTTGGATTTCCCGTTATACCCATTATCTATATTGTTACAATTGCGGGATTTCTCATCAGTGCCCTTGTTTATCGCCCGGAGGACACTTTGGTGGGGGTGGCCCTGTCGGCGACTGGGGTCCCCGTTTATTACTGGCTTGAGAGGAGAAAGAAATGAAACAGTTCGGGGTTGCCACGGCATACGGTACAATGAAACGGGTCCTTATGCATCGCCCGGGAGAGGAACTGCAAAAAGTTACGGATGACACCCTCGGAGAGTTCCACTTTAAGCGACCCGTGAAGAAAAAAATGTTTCTAGCTGATTACAATGGTATGCTGGAGCTGTTCCAAAGTCACGGAGTGGAAACAGTTCTTCTGACGGATGTTTTGAAGAGTGATGAAGACGCCATGTCTTACATCCGGCACCGCCCAAATATGACTTATACTCGTGATCTTGCTTCTGTTTTTAGTAGCGGTGCAGTACTTATGGGACCCCATTTGAAAGGGAGGTGGGGAGATCAGTGGATTGTTGGCCGAGCTCTTGAAAGATTGGGTGTTCCCATCCTTGGGAGCATTGATCAGCCCGGGTTTCTTGAGGGCGGCGGCGTGACACTCATTGGTGATGATATTGCTGCGGCATCCCTCTGCGACCGGGCCAACGAAGCAGGGACCCGAGCGTTGAGAAAGCTGATCATGGGTAAGGATGTAAAATATTTTCTTGAAGTACCCTTACCTCATGGGAATGTACATATTGATGGTCTGTTCATGGTACTTGACGAAAAGCTTTGTGTCATCTATGAACCGATGTTTGATGTCTTCCCATGTCGGCTTTACGAGGACGGCAATTCAGGTTTTAGGAATGTTATGTTCCGGGAATTACTGGATGAGCGGGGATTTGACTGTATTGCCACCAATCACCAGGAAAGGGAAATGGGACTTCTGAACATAGTAGTGACGAAACGGTCAGAGCGAGCCATCGGCTTCGCAGGCGCTGCAAGAATTGGAGAAGAGATGGCAAAGTTCGGGATAGGCTTGGAGAGTTTTTCTGCTGATGAAATGTGGCAGGGCAATGGTGGTGCCCACTGCATGACCTGCCCTTTTTTATTAGGCTGAGCTTAGTTTACAAAACTGCCGAAAGGGCGTCAAACAGGCGATCTACATCGTTATCGGTATTATATAAATGAGGAGAAACCCTCACTGAATTCCCTCTCACACTGACATAAACCTTTCTTTCCGCCAGATTCCCTAAAAGTTCTTCAGGCACACCATCTAGAAAGTGAATGCCCATAAGGTGTGATGCCCGTTCATTGGCTGGCGCTACATTAAGGCCTAATTCAATAGCTCGGAGCGCAATAGTTTCAGTGAAAGCGGCCAGCGTCTCACTTATATTTTCTACATCCCATTCAAGCAGTTGCTTCAACGCTGCCACGGCCATGGGCATAAGGGCGAAGTTGCTTCGTTCTCCTACATCAAATTTTCTGGCCCCGGGTTGAAATTCATTTCGGTAATTAACAAGACCGGCAAAGTCTTCACTGTTAGCGCGATCGATCCAGTTATGCTCCAGAGGATCGCAATCTTGCCATCTCGGCGCAACATAGAGGAAGCCCAGCGAATAAGGCCCCAAAAGCCATTTGTAGCAAGGAGCTATAACGAAGTCAGGATCAATTTCTTTGACAGAGAAGGGTATTGCGCCTGCAGACTGAGCCAGATCAAGCACGAGCGCAGCACCGTATTGCCGACATTTTGTACTTACTTCTAACTGATCTATAACGGCCCCGTCTGTCCAATGACAGTTGGGCAAGGCCACCACAGCTGTATTTTCATTTATTGCTGACAGGATAGCTGAGGTGAGCGATCCTTCTTCCGGACGACTGACCACAATCAATTCACCGTCCGCGCGTTTAACATTCTCTGACCATCCATAATAGTTGGATGGGAACTGTTCTTCAACCACAACCACATTTTCATTTTTCTTTATAGGCAGATTTAAGACAGCTGTGGCAATTCCGTAACTGACAGCGGGTATAATAGCAATATCTTCCGGAGAAGAATCGATGATCTGGGAGAAAAGACTCCGGGCCTCCTCTGATTCCTTAAAAAAGTCTGCAGGGGTTATGGTCCACGGTTGAGATTTTTTCCCCATTCCCCGGCGCCCCGCTTTAGTAACGGACTTCAGAGAAGGTGAGATATAGGCGCAGTTGAGATAAGTTACGTCATCAGGGATATCAAAAAGATGATGCTGGTTGGGCAGTAACATAATTTTGTTTAGATCGGCGGCAAATCTTGCGGTGTCAGCTCTAAAGATGCAACGGAAAAACTGATCACATCTTGGTAACTTCCAGAAAATTCACAAGGAGAGATGGTAATGATCAATCAAAAAACATTTACTCTTTTTTCCGCGTCATGGCTTATAGTTCTTTCAACGCATCTTTTGGCTACCGAGGGATCGCACTACAGGCCTGTGTCAACTTATTCCATTGTTGCTTTCGACCCCAAGACCGGAGAGTTCGGAGTGGCGGTCCAAAGCCACTGGTTTTCTGTAGGTTCATTGGTTCCTTGGGCACAAGCGGGGGTAGGTGCTGTTGCGACGCAATCTTTTATAAAAGCTGATTATGGACCTGATGGGCTGGAACGGATGAAAAATGGATACACGGCGAATAAAGCATTAAAGGAATTGTTGGCAGAAGATGATGGAGAGGCCTTACGCCAGGTCGCCATGATTGACATAAACGGGAATGTCGCAGCACACACCGGGGAGAAGTGTATTCAGGCTGCTGGACATCAGACCGGTAAGACTTATTCTGTGCAGGCCAACTTGATGGAAAAAGAGACTGTCTGGCCGGCAATGGCTAGAGCTTTTGAGAACACTCAAGGGGACCTTGCAGACCGCATGATGGCTGCGCTGGAGGCTGCTGAGGCTGAAGGTGGCGACATTCGTGGTAAGCAATCCGCGGCAATGCTTATCGTCTCTGGCGAACCGACCGGTGTTCAATGGAAAGACGTTGTCCTTGACTTACGAGTAGATGACCACCCCAATCCCTTGGTACAACTTAAGCGACTCATTCGCATTCATCGTGCGTACCATCATGCAAACAGAGGTGACTACCTCATGGAAAACAATGATATCACGGGAGCACTTAAAGAGTATGAGGCCGCGACCAACTTTTATCCGGAGAATCCAGAGCTTCCATTCTGGACAGCCGTTACGTTGGCCAGCAGTGGTGAAGTTGAGGAAGCACTCCCTATATTTAGATCTATTTTCCAGCGTGATGAAAGATGGAGACGTTTAACGCCCAGACTGGTGCGGTCTGGGCTTTTGCCTGATGATAAGAAACTTATTAAGAGAATTCTGAACCAGTAACCCGTGTCGAAGATAACTTATCAGTGTACTTGGTGTAAAGAGGAATCTCCTCTAGGAGGTGTTCAAACCGCCTGTGCCTGTGGTAAACCTCTTGAGGTTCTTTTCGATTGGGAGAATGCTTCACCGAAAAAAAGCGATCTCGATCCGGAGAACAGAACGCTCTGGAAATACAGAGATGTGTTGGCCCCCATAGATGATGATCATATAGTGACGCTGGGGGAAGGATGGACACCCACAGCTGATGGCGTTGATTATAATGGTGTAACAATCTTTATAAAGGATGAAAGTGTCAATCCCACAGGATCTTTCAAGGATAGGGGTATGTCCATGGCGGTGTCACATGCTCGACAGAACGGGATATCTGAGGTGTGTCTACCATCAGCAGGAAACGCAGGCGTAAGCGCCTCGGCCTATTGCCAAGCTGCGGGAATCAAATGCCATGTTTTCTTGCCTGAGACGATACCTACTCCCTTCATTGATGCAACAAAAGAATATGGTGCTGACTTGCGTTTGGAGGGAAGAACCATCGCTCACGCTGCCGGTAAGATGCGTGAAGAGATGAAAAAAGAGTGGTTTGACCTTTCCACACTGAAGGAACCTTTCAGAGTTGAAGGTAAAAAGACCATGGGATACGAAATTGCAGAGCAACTGGACTGGACATTGCCGGATGTTGTAGTTTATCCCACCGGTGGTGG
>DCXX01000040.1:15720-16176 GCA_002329125.1 Fidelibacterota bacterium UBA2125
CAATCTGATGGGTGCGCCCCTATCGTGAAGGCATTTGCTGAAGGGCTTCAGGAAAATGACCTGTGGGAAGAGAGTCACACAGAAGCGCTGGGCCTGAATGTTCCCTCTCCGTTGGGGGGCGCATGGATGTTAAAGACTTTGCGGGACAGTGGAGGGATAGCTCTCATGGTGGATGAAGCTCAGATTATGGAGGCGTCACATGAGGTGAATGAACTGTCCGGTGTGGACGGTTCCTGTGAAGATGGTGTGTCGTGGCTCGGATTTAAAACATTGGTTAAGGCCGGGTGGATCAGGAAAGGTGAGAAGGTGGTGATTCCCATCACCGGCGCCGCGGAGAGGTATGTTGATCAAAATATGAGGATTGCAGTATGAACAGTCAGGAAGTACGTGACAAACACAAGAAACATCTTTTTGAGGCAGTAAAGAATTTTTACCAAGAGCCTGTTGTGATAACGG
>DCXX01000040.1:16559-44496 GCA_002329125.1 Fidelibacterota bacterium UBA2125
GGCATACTGACTGTTTCTGTGGGGCATGCCAACGAAGAGGTGAATGACGCTGTCATTGCTCAGGTAAATCATTTGACACACATATCTTCTCTGTACCCCACGGTTCCGGTGGTGGAGTTGGCCGAGCGGTTGGCCAGGATCGCCCCGGGGAACCTGGAGAAAGTGTTTCTCAACGCTTCCGGAACGGAAGCTGATGAAACAGCAGTCATGATGGCTCAACTTTACAGTGGGAACTCAGAACTGATAGCATTGAGGCACGGTTATTCCGGACGTTCTCTTTTAGCCCAATCCCTTACAGCTCACGCATCGTGGCGCGCCCTGCCGACCCAGGTCTCCGCTGTAAAACATGCCGTGGCACCTTACTGTTACAGATGCCCGTTAAAGCTTAGCCACCCAGAGTGCGGTGTGGCTTGCGCGGAAGATGTTGATGAACTGATCCGTACCACCACCACAGGCCAGGTTGCCGGCATCCTGGCTGAACCTATCATGGGTGTAGGCGGGTTTATTACACCTCCCGAAGAATATTTCAAGACCGTGGCAGAGATTGTCCGGAATTACGGTGGTGTTTTCATCTCAGATGAGGTGCAGACAGGTTTCGGTCGAACAGGGAAACGGTGGGGTATTGAGCATTATGGCGTGGAGCCTGATATGATCACCGTTGCCAAGGGAATTGCCAACGGCATGCCATTGGCAGCCGTGGTTACCACCCAAGAGATTGCAAGCACACTTACCAAGAATACCATTTCCACCTTTGGTGGGAGCCCGGTAAGCTGTGCTGCAGCCAACGCCACCATTGATATTATAGAGAGGGATCACCTCAAAGACAATTCCGCGGAAATGGGCGAAATTCTCCGGCAGGGGCTTGAGGGACTCAAAGAGAAATATCCAAAGGTAATTGGGGAAGTACGTGGAAAGGGCCTTATGCAGGGGATAGAACTTGTGAAAGATGAAACGACAGGTGACAGGACGCCCAACGTTGCCGCTGCCGATCAGTTGATGGAAGAGACAAAGAAGCGTGGGCTTTTTATCGGTCGAGGCGGACTCTACGGAAATTCCATGAGAATTTCACCACCACTTATTATCACCAACGCAGAAGTGGAAGAAGCTGTTGGTATTATGGATGATTCATTTAAAGCCATGGGCGTATAAGATGAACTCGCGAGTGCCAGGAAGTAAACCAGAACTTGAATACAGCCGTTGACGCTGTGTAAACTCCCGGTGTAGCCATGCCGATGTTCGATTACAAATGCGCAAATTGCGATCACACCTTCGAGGAGTTAGTTTATTCTTCTGATGAAGAACCTAAAGTGTGCCCCATTTGTAATGCCGAGGCGCCAGAAAAACTTATGAGTGCTCCCGCACCGTTAGTAGGATCAGCCGCTCCCACTTCGCCTGAGGCGTGTCCCTGCGGAGAAAAACAGGGAACCGGTTTTTCTTGAGCTTAGCAGAGCCCCCGGTCGGGGGCATTTGACCTTCCTTATTCATTTTGACTCCTGAACATTACGGCCTCTGGTCTCTCCTGCCACCGGTGGGAGCTCTTGGCCTGGCTCTCTGGAAAAAACAGATATACCCGGCACTGCTATTTGGTGTATGGCTCGGCTGGCTAGTACTCAACAACTGGAACCCCATAAGTGCAACAGGTTCTACGGTGGCAAGTATAGTGAATGTTTTTTCCGATGCGGGGAACACACGAATTTTACTCTACAGCCTGGCCGTAGGGGGGACACTTACCCTTATGAGTGCGACAGGAGGAGTTCAAGGATTTGTTAACTGGCTTGAAAAAAAGCGATGGGTCCGGAACAGGACCCAGGCACAACTTGTCCCTTTTCTGGTAGGTGTGCTGGTGACGGTGGAAAGTTCTATCACATCTTTGGTGGCGGGGACTGTAGGGCGGCCACTTACAGACCGTTTTAAGGTAAGTCGGGAGAAATTAGCTTATATATGCGACTCTACCTCAGCCCCGATCTGTATTTTGGTCCCGTTCAATGGGTGGGGAGCGTTTATTTTGGGCCTATTGGCGGTTCAAGGAGTTGAGTCGCCGGTGGCACTGTTGTTTCAGAGTATTCGTGTAAATTTTTATCCCATGGTAGCTATTGTAATCGTTTTCCTGAGTATCGTGCGAAAATGGAACTTGGGCCCTATGAAAGCGGCCGAGCTTCGGGCTCAACATGAGGGAAAAGTTTACGGAGATGATGCCCGACCCATGGTGGCCGATGATGTGGTGGGCGTAAAACCCCTGGAGGGGATTCAGTACCGTGCGGTGAATCTTATTGCACCTGTCATTACCATGGTGGTGAGTATTGTGGTGGGCATTTACGTAACAGGTCGACTGAGTGCTGGAGAGGGCACAGGGCTATGGGACATAATCAAAGCCAGCTCCGGGTCAACGGCGGTGCTTTGGGCGGTGATAATGAGTCTGGTGGTTATAGCAGCCCTTAATCTGTTCAGGGGACTCCCCCTCAACACATTTGTGGATCTTATTTTCAAGGGTATGGGCGGGATGATCCCTGTGGTTAGTTTGCTTCTACTGGCTTTTGCACTGGGGGATGCTGTTCGTCAGCTGGGAACAGGTGAATATGTGGCTGGTGTTATTTCAGGAGTTCTTAGTACAAAAATGGCAGTAATTGGTCTTTTCCTCATTTCGTGTTTTGTGGCATTCTCAACGGGAACTTCCTGGGGGACATTTGCTGTCATGGTCCCCATAGCTATTCCTATGGCAACAACTTTGGACGGAAGCACCCCCATGTTTCTTGCAGCAGTTTTAGGAGGTGGAGTATTCGGTGATCACTGCTCACCCATCTCGGACACCACCATCATTTCTTCTATGGCATCGGCCTCCGATCACATTGATCATGTCAGGACGCAGATTCCCTTTGCTACTGTAGGTGCTGCTGTGACGATTGTCATATACCTCATAATTGCCTAATTAAGCAACGAGGCTGTACACCCTACGCTCTATTTAAGTATATCGAGTACCGGGAGATCCGTTTTTAGTGGTAGATCGAGGAGCCTGGCGATGAGTGTCGCTGTCTGTGTGGTGTGGCTCGATTCTAAGATGGCACCAGACCGAATTCCCCGCCCCATGGCAAACAGTGTTGTTTTTAACTGCGGGTTATTTGGATCTCCCCCGTGGCCACCGCCAGGGTGGGGATAAATGAATGGCTGGTCCAGCTCGCCGGGAAAGTTGAAGCCATCATTAGCCAGAAGAACAAAATCTGTTTCGCCGTACCCTTTTAGCGTTTCCGGCAGGTCTGATCCTTCAACAAACCGCCCCCATTCTTTATTTCCCAGAAGAGACACGACGTTTTGCCTCACTGCATCGTCAGATGGATTTTTCAGATGAATAAAGGCGGCCCCGCCGGATGGATGAGCCACCACTTGCCAACTGGTGATTCCCCTGTTCCCAACGGTGAGTAGGCCCTTTTCATGTAATAGTGCATTGAGACGGATGTCGGTGTGGTGATCCACGTGGCCGTGATCACCGGTGACGATGAGTGTTGTATACGGCCACTGATTGAGCTCGGTGATCAGATCTATGACGGCACCTACCAGTGAATCAGCGAACAGAAATGCTTCCCGGACCCGATGGTGACGTCGGCCGTGTATGTGCTGTGCATCATCTGGCTGCAGAATGTGATAACCTGTGAGATGAGGGAGGCTTTTCCGGAAGACAGTTTTGAAAATGTGATGCAGATTCAAATCCCTTTGAAAGCCTTGAGTTGATTCTTCACTGGAGTTGAGGTCGCTGAAAAAAGCGAAATATTCAATCATCTTTGGAGGTTGATCATGCTGCCGCACAAGATCGAGAGTTGACTCCTTTTCATCCCACACCGGCTCAATTTCAGGAATGAGGTAATCAAATGGTCCGTTAACAGAGACCGGCCAGGGCGTAGCCGCCGTTACCAGACCTTTTTCCTGAGCCAAATGGAAGACAGTAGGGACTTTCAGACTGTCGGCCCACCAGTACCACGGCTCAAAGTTGCGTTTGGGATCGAACAGGTGGTTGTGGTTGATCCCGTGTTCAAAGGGAAGTCGGCCTGTCACCATAGAGGTGTGGGCCGGAAAAGTGTGGGACGGGAATACAGTAGTCACTTCTTTTATGTGTGCCCCCTCAGCTGCCATCTTGTTCAGGTTAGATAGATCTTCTGTTGAAAAGCCGTTTACTTCGGGGTTGAGAAAAATGTCAGCCCGGAGGCCGTCTATGGAGATAAGAACTACCCTGGGATCTGAAGATTTTCCTTTCGGGAGGCAGCTGACAAGGAAAAGACAGTAGAAAAAGAAAACTGGCAGAGTAAAACGGGCAACTGAGTGTCGCATGGTTCTGACCTTGTCCTACTTCAGATAGAGAACTTTCTGGGAATGCCGCTCCTTCATGCCCTGAGAGTTGGTCCATTTCAGTGTGATGATATAAAGGCCACCGGCAAATCGAGAGGCATTCCAGGGAAATTCAAAGTGACCTGCTGGAAGGGATCCCTGGGCAAGCATCTCTACCTCTTTACCCAGCAGATCGTGCACAGAGAGAGTTACTTCAGAACCTTTTTTCAGGGTGAAAATGATCTTTGTGGAGCTGTTGAAGGGTGACGGGTAGACCGATAGAAGGTTGTACTCTTCAGGTGCAAGGTTATGTTTCAGGGAAAGGGGTTGGCTTTTGTCCGCCAGGCTTTCTATCCATGCAAACCCTAAGAACAGCAGTATAGCTGCGGCTTCGCTGTGCGTCCCGCAATCACATTCGTAGAGCTCAACTTGTGTAGCACCGTTCTCCTTGAATGTTTCATAAGCTAGCCGTGTATTTTTCACAGGGACTATGTCGTCACCGGAGCTGTGGTATAAACGCATGGGTGCCTGAGGTGTCCAGTCGTAGAGATCGTTGTCCCGGAGGGCCTCGCGGAGGGGGTGGTTTTCATTGCTGCTGAATTCTTCTACGACGTCCGGTCGCATAATTTCCATGGGAACAGAAGGCATGGCGGCGTTGATTTCGCTGGAGGAGTGTGTCCCGTCAAACAGTGCTGGTAGTGACGTTGCATAATCTTCTTTCAGAAAATCAGTAGGACTGTCCCAGATATTATAATATTCATCAAAAGCAAACAGTACATAAGGAAGATAGTAAGGTGAGGGATACTCCTCCCCTGACAACATAAGTTCTACCATGGTACCGGACATATCGTAGGCACCGGCTCCCGGTGCGGAGGCAGTGATGGTGAACTCATCTGAATGTTTTTCTTCGATCATTTTGTGGGTCGCCATCATGGTGTAGCCCCCTTCTGAATAGCCTGTAAGGAATAGCTGTTCATTAAGCTCTATTTTCTTTTCCTCGCAAAAGGTGCGGGCTGCTCTGAGCATGTCGATAACAGCAGTGGCGTTCGGTTCGGCCATCTGATAAGGGTGGAACAGTTCAGATTCACCAAGCCCAAGGTAGTCAGGGATAACGGTAAGGTATCCGGACGAACCTGTCCACATAGCAACGATTCCATAGCCACCATCAAATCCTGTGGCAGAGGATGCCTCATCCCGTTTCACCATGGTCCCCGATTGAAAGCTGAGAACAGGTAACGCAAAATCAGGGTTTTTTGGAACCGTAACTGTACCTGAAGCAATAGTGGGCTTTCCATCAGGGTCTATGGTTTCATAGACCAGCTTATAGATTGACGCACCGTAGGTTGCCTTATAGAATAGAATTGTCCCTGACAGCTCCCGGTCGACTTGGTATGCAGTTTTATGTTCTAGAAGTTCTGAGGAGATAAGCCGCCCCCGGTCGCCGGTCATGGATTGACCGACCGCCAGGTTGAATACAGTAACAATTATGAGCACAAAAAGTCGGTTTAAGATTTTCATCCGTGGTGTCGGTAATGTAATAACAATCCTACATGTGGCGATTGGGCATAAAGCGGCAGAAAAGGAGACTGTACTGGGAAGTTGTCAATCATTTATTGTGAAATTTACAGCCCGTCATTTAGAAAGCGCAGGAGCAACATATGGTGCACAATTGGACCTTTTCATTTTTTCTTGACATATATGACAGTATTAGGTTACACTCGGGACGATTGGCTTCCCTAATCCGGGGTAGATAGCTAAACGATAAATCCGAGGTAAGCTGTGAAGCAAATAGCTAAAGGTATTTTTATACTGACGAGCCTGTTTCTCTTGGCGACGGCTCTTCCTGCCAAAACGTACAAAATTTCCGGTAAGATCATTGATCTTGAAGGTAAAGGTGTAGGTGGAGCTGAAGTTGTTCTGCTGGATGCAGACGGTGAAGAGATAGGTAAAGAGACGACTAAAAAAAGAGTTGGAAAGGGTGGTTTTGGTTTTAAAAAAATAGACTCAGGAACTTACACCCTTAAGGCTAGTGGTGATGGAGAAGAAGCAACTCAGGAAGTGACCGTTGAAGATGACGACGTTGAAGTTGAGCTGACACTTGGTGCTGAACCTGCGCCAAAGAGGAGGGTCGCTGCCGGTGAGGGTGATGAAGGGGCGGAAGAAGGAGAAGCAGAGCGAATGCCTCAGGAAGAGTATGTGATGACTGAAGTCAGTTTTGAGCTGAAGAAAATGGCTGCTGAACTGGATCACATGTCTGGCCAGGTTCGTGACCTCCAAGCCCGCAGTGAAATGTGGGTCAACCCGCTTTCCATTTACCAGAAAGAGATTATTCTTGATAACGGCAGCACTGTTTTTGGCAAGGTGGTCTATCAGGACGAGGAGATCCTGAAAATAGAATCACTTGTGGGCTACCTAGTGATTGACAGGAGCACCGTTGTGCGGATTGTGGAAAATGTGATGGCACAGGAAGAGCCTGAATATGTGCCTGAGCAGATACGGGAATCTTACAGTCCTCCTCCCATGCCCAAGCTTGCCCAACCCCGTTATGTTTCTGCCGAGTCAGGTGACCGAGCCGCCAGCCGTGACCGAGCCGCCAACATTGTTTTGGTAGGAAACATTGCTGAGAAAAAGGACCGGTCCAATAATGTGGCACTGGCAGGGCAGGTGAAAAACGTAGGTGGCAATCGGGCCGATTTTGTGAAAGTTAATTTTGTTCTCCGGAAAAACTGGAGTGGTGAGACCAGAACGCTCACAACTTTTGTAGCCGGTTCTTACTATACGTTTGATTCAGGGATTACCACTGATTCTTCACTTCTACCGGGGGCTACAGGCAATTTTGAACTTATCATTCCCGCTGATGTGGGGTCATTTCTCGGTTATTCTTATACTATCGATTGGGAAGAGTACGAATGATCAACAGCCAGAATCTTTGGCTCAGGCCGCTTGTAACTGCCGGCCTTTTTCTGTCCGCACTCAGCGGCCAGCAATCGTCTTCTTCTTCAAATTCAGGTGACTTTTTTCTAGATCTGGGCGTGGTCATTGAGCCTGCCACCGGTAAAGAAGAAACAGACCACTACATCAAATCACCTCCAGAAAAAGCCTCCTTTTTTGTAGATAAGGAACCCAGTGGATCGGTCTACATGGCAACCACCAAAGAATTGCACGAAACGCTCAAACGGATTCATGAAAAAATTGAAGGCCTTGAAACCAATCTTCATAATGAAATGACCGGTCTGAAGGAAGAAAACTTCCAACGGATGAATAACAGAATTGCTTTGCTAGAAAAGGCACTTGCAAGTCAGATGACAACACTCCAGACTGAGAATAAAGAATTGCGGGGAATGGTCTCCGACCTACTTGCACAAGAGGCCCCTGTGACCGCGGAAGCATTTTCTCCCCCTGTAGTAGCAGAAATTGTGGTGCCGCCTGTTCCCGGGATTACACTTGAGGATGAGACAGAGTTACTACCTGAAGAAGATGCTGCTGTGATTTCAGAAGTGGCAACTTTCAACAAAATGATCTACATGAATGGTGTCCTAGCTTACCAGCGAGGAGATTACGGTGCGGCAGTGGGGCATTTTGAGAAACTGGTCCTGATGGAACTTGATGATATTACAGCTGGCAACATTATTTACTGGTTAGCTGAGTGCCACTTCCGTTTGAACAATTACAGAGAGGCTTTAAGTTTGCTTGATCGGGTTGATGTGCTGTTCGAATCTGATAAGCGCGATGATGCCATGGCCCTCACCGGTCTGGTGTACCGGGAGATAGGAGAGAACGACCGAGCCCAGCAAGCCTTTGCCGAAATAGTCGATTTTTTCCCTGAAAGTGAATATCTCCGACTTGCACAGATGGAATTAAGGAAGGAAGTGAAATGATTCCCCGGCGCATTGTAACAATTCTCGCTCTAGTTCTCTTTTTTCTGGCGCCCTTGTCTGCAGTGACGCGTGTTTCTTTCATTCACCCGGGTTCCATGATGAAAATCCCGACTGCATTCATTAAACGGTCCCCCTACCTCTTTTCCAGCGGTTTTACCACAGAGGTTCACAACTTTTCACCATACAATCAGGTGACTGGTGTGTTTTTTAGCATGGATGTTTCTGACCGTTTTACCCTTGGCTTTTCTTCCGGGACAGGGGCGAATCCTGAAGAGATTGAGAAACTTGAAACATCCATGGAAACATGGGTTGCTCCTGCCGAGTTTGGTTTTCACACACAGTACAAAGTTTTTGTTCGCCAAGACATGTCAGTCTCAATCGGTCTGCATGACATTATTTTTGAAAATGATGCAAGTGAAGGTTTGCGGCTCGACCCCAAGCAGCTCTCCTTTTTCGCCGCCGTGGGCAGTGAGAAGGAATTTGGACCGTATCGTATGAGTACCTATATGGGTTTTGGGACCGGAGGTTTTTCATCATCCTCTTCTGCCATTGGTGCCACGGCCGACACAGAAATTGATACAACCGCTGATGAACAGGGGATGGGTGCTGGGGCTTTTGCGGGCGTTTTGCTAAATACACCATATATGCCCAAGTGGGGCGGGATAGATTTTGTGGGTGAATTCGACGGTTCGGGCCTCAATGTGGGACTCCGCATCCCCCTTACCTCGGATTACCGTCTGGGCCTAGGGTTCACCCACATAGAAAATTTGCCCGATTTCTCGGAGAAGTACAGTGGAAAGCACCCGGGCATTATATTGAATTTTTCAATGAATGTACCGAAAGGTGTTGCTGGTCTGCCGGGGATGCCCGGCGGTCCGTCACCTGTGCCTGATGGCATTGCAGGCCCGGGGGCCGGAATCATCGATTCCACGCTCATGGCAGCGGACGGTGCTGTAACGGTACTACGGGATTCACTGAAATTGTCACGACACCAAGTTCGGAACCTTGCTACGCAGGTATCTTTATTGCAGCAGAAGTCAGTTTCCCTGGCGGATTCAGTTAAATCGCTTAACCTTGAAAAGAATGTATCACAGAAAAATATTAACCGCGCCATGCGTCACCTTTCCAGGTCGCTCCGCTATTTTCATTCCGGAGACTACAGGGAAGCGCTTCAGGAAGTGGAGACAGCTCTTGAGCTTAATCCCAACCTGGCTCTTGCCTATGCCCGCCGGGGGTCTATCTATTATCAGCTTGGCGATCCGCAAAGAGCGACAATCAACTGGAATCTTGCCCTCCAGATGGATCCGGAATATGACGATGTGAGGAATATTTTAAAGGCTCTTCATGAAAATAGATTGAAAACAACAAGTTTCTCCAGAGATGAGGATTAGTTTATGGATATTGCCACACTTGTAGGAATTCTTTTAGGACTTGGCTTCACTGTTGGCGGTATTGCCATGGCCGCCATAGCAGCTGGTGCTTCAGCCATGGTTTTTGTTTCCGGTTCCAGTTTTATCATTGTATTCGGGGGGATGATTGCTTCCGTGTCGGTGGCCTTTCCCCTTTCAGAAGTACTGAAACTGGGGGCAGCCATGGGTGCTGTTTTTAAAGGTGGCGGCGAGAAGCTTGGCGGTCTTGTAGATGAAGCAGTTGAATTGGCTGATGTGGGAAGAAAGGGTGCTGCGGATCTGGAAAAAGGTATTGAAAGCGTCGGAAATTTTTTCTTCAAAGATGGAGTTCAGATGGTGGTAGACGGATACTCTGAAGAAGAACTTGTGGACATTCTTAATACACGAATTGACTACAGGGAGATCCGTGAAAAGAGTCAGGCTGAACTATTTAAAACCATGGGAACCATGTCACCGGCTTGGGGCATGATCGGTACACTAATTGGTCTTGTTATCATGCTGGCCGGTTTCGGCGGTGAGGGCGGTGGTACTGACGCCCTTGGGATTGGTATGTCTGCAGCTCTTATCACTACTTTTTATGGCGCACTTCTTGCAAATCTTTTTTTCTTGCCAATGGCAGCGAAACTGAACTCGAGGATAAGCCAGACAAGTACATCACAGGCCATGCTAGTGGAAGCAGCACGGTTGATCCATCAGCGCAAACACCCACTTATAGTTAGAGAGAAATTAAATTCGTTCATTCCTCCGAAGGAGTGGAAGAGAGAAGAATAGTTATAATGGCTGCCACCCCTCAAGAGAGAAAAAAGTACATAGCTAAAGGCCGTGACCAGGTAGAAGAAGGTCTACCGGGCTGGTTCGGCACGTTTGCTGACATGATGACTTTGCTTTTTGCGTTTTTTGTATTGCTTGCGGCCATATCGACTATTGATCCGGTAAAGCTTCAGGAAATGGCTGATGGCATGGGTAAATCGGTAGGCAAAAAGGAAAAATTGGAGAATCAGTCTATGTCACTGGCTGATGTGAAAAAAGCTGCGCAGGAAATGATAGAGGAGATGGAGGCCGATCCTGAGACGGGAGAAAAACCTGTAGAAGTAACAACTGGCCCTAAAGGCGTTACAATCGGTATATCTTCTGATATCAGCTTTTCTTCTGGATCAGCTAACCTGAAGCCAGAAATCGTTAACGTTCTCGATAAAATTGTACCCACAATAGAATCCTCTTATTTTATGGTGGCTGTGGAAGGGCATACAGATACAGATGTACTTCCTCAATCCATTCAATCAAAATACCCCTCTAACTGGGAGCTTTCAGGTGCGAGGGCGGCCTCTGTGGTAAGACAGCTGATAAATATGGAGGTGGATCCAACGAGGCTTCAGGCTGTTGGCTATGCGCAATATATTCCGAGAGATCGACCAACTGACAGAGTAATAGATGATGAACTCATTGCAGAGTTAAATGCTACAAGAGAACTGAAAGCCCGGAATCGCCGTGTGGAAATTACTTTCCTTGCTTCAGGTTCGGGGTCACAAATGTCTAAACTGGAGGAGAAAACTCCCCCAAAACAGTAATATTCCGAGGTAAAGGGAGAGCGGTAAAATGAAAATGATGCGGATCATAAAAACAGCCTTTATAGGGCTTACACTCATAACGAGCATGACTGCCCAGGAATCGACGTACCTGGCGCAAAAGCTGATGCTTGAGAACGACCTGCGCAGCCGAATAGAATCGGCCCTGCAGAAAGTCATGGACGATCATAGATATGTCCTTGATGTAACAGTGGGCCTGAAGTTCACACCCACCGTTACTGAGGAAGTAACGTTCCGTCCCGCAGGAGCTGATGATGCCAGATCTGCAGTCAGGTCAGGCCGGCAGGAATCTGCAAGATCTGTCCCTGTCACATCTGAATCATCCGAGCCTCGCTCACGAATGACGGGGATCCCCATTCCGGGGTTTGATTTCCAGAGCATGGAAGATGATGAGCCTGTTGTGGAATCTGTGGCTGACGAAAATGTTGAAGAAGAAGTTGAAGTCACAGAAGGTCCAAGTAAAGGTTCGCAAATTTTAAGCCAGTCTTACAAAGACACCAAAGCGTCAGTCCCAGTTGTTGAGCGGCTTGAAGTGAGCTGTATTTTGCCTGAGGGTTCGGCACCTGAACTGATCGAAAACGTGAGGCAAATCATTATGGTGGCATCACATTTTGACAGAAGCCGTGGAGATGTACTTTCTGTCATGACCGCCTCTTTTCGGCAAAGGAAAGATGAAAGAACAGCTGAGTCTATTATACTCCGTTCTATTGCAGAAAAGATTGATAATTTGGAAGAGCAGCAGGCAGATGCCGAGGCCCAGGTAGCAGAAGATTGGCGTATGGAACTTGATAGTTGGAAGAGTGAAGAAGCAAGGCGCCGGGAAGAAGAGCGTGCTGTGTGGCGAGCTGAACTCGATCGTCTTGAAAATGACAGAATGACTCGAGAATTTCAGAACGAAAGGCAGTCGCTTTTGGAGAGAGACTCACTCCGAATGGACCAGCTCACCCAGGAAATTTCTCAACTTAAGGATATTCTTGCTGGTCCTCAACTTTCCGATGAAGAACAGGCAGCGACCGAACAGGCTGTAATGAGCAAAGAGGAGGAGAAAGCGGCATTGGATTCTCTCATTGAAGAGAAACTGGCCATGCTGGAGCAAGCACAAAGAGAGATGGATAGCATGGGAGGTGGGATGAGTAATATTCCCATTTATCTTATGAGTGCTATTTCTCTATTGGCTGTTTTGGCTCTGGCAGCGGTGATTCTATTCAATGGCCGTTCCAAACCCAAATATGTTATGCCTCCGCCGTGGATGATGCAACAGCCGCCGAAAAAAAAAGTGAATAATAGTAATGGTGAGTCCAAGGGTGCAGCTACAACACCTGTTGAAGCACCAGCAGCCCCCGCCCCAGCGCCGGCATTTCAAGATGATCCCAGCGTTTTACAATCAGAAGTGAGTAAAACTCGCGAGTCAGTTGTTAGTATGAGTGTTGGCGATCCAGATGTGGCGACCTCCGTAGTTCAGGATTGGTTGGAACAAGAAGCACCACCTCCGCCGGAAGAGCCGGCAGCTCCTGCACCGGCACCTGAAGCTGAAGAGGACGATGGTAAAAAGAAGAAAAAGAAAAAGAAGTAGGCTGATACCATGATTACTGAATACTACAAACTAGCTGGAATTGACAAAGTAGCTGTCCTCTTTTCGGTGATTGGGGAAGGTGTGGCCGTTAAACTGTTAAAAACACTAAGCGAATCAGATGTTCGTAAGATCCGTGCCAGGGCAAGAGAGATGGAAGCTGTCTCCACCGCTCTGAAAAAGCAGATACTGGACGAATTTTATCTGGCTGTAATTTCCCAGAAACTGAAAAGTGAGGGAGAGCCCGAATCAAAGAAGCCCTTTGACTTTCTTGAAGAACTTGCTGATGAACAACTTATTGCGCTGTTGGAAGTTGAAGAGCCGCGTATCATCGCCATTGCTCTTGCCCAAGTTGCTCCCGAACGCCAGATGAAAGTGCTGGAACGCTTAAACCCTGAAACTAAGGGACAGGTTCTAATGCAAATTGGTTCACTTCAGAGCGTGCCTCTTGAGGGTATTGTAAATGTGGCATCTCAGCTCAGGACAAAGTCACTCTATCTCCCGAAGGGCGTTGAATTTGCCCGGGGTGGCGGTAAGAATGTGGCGGATATCCTTGGACAGATGTCACCTTTTGAAGAAGAGCAGTTCTTGGAGACTATTACCAGAGAGAATCCAGAGCTGGCAGACGAAATCAAGAAGTATCACCTTACATTTGATGATGTTTTGGCTTATTTCCCTGAAAACTTGCTTCGCGATCTTATGAATTCCGTGGAGCTGGATGCCATCGCTCTTGCCCTGAAAGGGAAAAATCAGGAGGAGGTTGATAAAGTAATAAACAACCTTCCTCAGAAGAAGCAGGCTATGTATGAACCTGTGGAAGGAGCGACGGCAAAACGTGATGTGGACAATGCTCAGAAAACCATTGTTGATGCAGCCCGCCAGATGGAAAAAGATGGGAGATTCAACCTGGAAGACATTTTGGGTTCGGCAGAAATGGTGGAGTAGTACGGACTCTGGTTTAATGGATTAAAGCCTTCCTGTCTTATTTGTCAGGGGGGCTTTTTTGTTTTAATTACATTACATTGGAAGGCGTGAAACGATAGTCTTGTTTTATCTAATGAATACAATTGATTTTCCCAGGAAATGACGAAAGGTATAAAGTGAACCATATTTCAACAAACAACGCCAAACAAGCTCGGGCTGACCTCTTGGAAAATCTTATGGTTGAAGTGGAAAAAGTTTTTGTTGGGAAACGTTTTGTGCTGGAACTGGCCGTCACCTCTTTTCTTGCAAAGGGGCATTTGCTTATTGAAGATATTCCCGGAGTAGGCAAAACAACTCTGGCTAAGGCTTTGTCTAAAGCATTGGCTCTTGATTTTTCCAGAATTCAATTCACATCAGATATGTTACCCTCGGATATTCTTGGCACCTCTGTTTTCAATCCAACCACAGCTGAATTCTCCTTTCGTCCAGGGCCCATTTTCAGCAATATAATTTTGGCCGATGAAATAAACCGAACCTCGCCCAGAACACAGAGCGCCCTTCTGGAAGGCATGAATGAAAACCAGGTAACTTTAGACAGGGAGACCTATCCACTTCCTGATCCATTTTTTGTTCTTGCGACACAAAACCCAAAAGAGATCCAGGGGACCTATTTTCTTCCCCAGTCGCAAATTGACAGATTCCTCCTTTCCGTCACCATTGGGTACCCAGAATCTTCTATTGAAAAAAGTATTATTGGCGGCCAGAATCTTAATGAATCGTTTGATCAGATAAACAAAGTTCTGGATCTTCAGCAGATAGAGGACCTCCTGAAGAGCGTTACTGCTGTGGCGGCGAAAGAGAAACTCACGAGCTACGTTCATTCTATTATTACTGCCACCCGGGATGACGATGATTTTGATCTGGGGGCCAGCACCAGAGCCGGGATTCAGATGATGGCGGCATCCCGGGGTTACGCAGTCGTTAAGGGGAGGGATTATGTGACACCGAATGATATTCAAACTGTTGCGCCCTACGTTCTGGCGCACAGACTTACCTTGAAAGAGTCTTCAAGTATCATGGGTGATCGGAATCAGATCCTCTCAAAAATAGAGAGGATACTGAGCTCCACACCGATTCCTTGAAAGACCGCCTGCTAAATATTCTAAATATGTATCCCAAGGGAGTAAAACTCTCTTTGACAGGGCTTATAATGTTGTTTATTACCGGTTCTTCCTTTTATATGATTATTAAGTTTCCATTCTATACACGCTTTAAAGTGATTTTTGTCATTTTCTTTGTGGTCAACACACTGCTATTTATCCGGTTTCGAGAACCCCGAAACAACCTTTTCCAAAAGATGATGCAGACCAAATTTTTCCCCCGAAAGCTCACTTTTACCATGGAAGGAAAGTATCTGGTATTTATTACGCTGGGGATCGGTTTTGCAGCTGTGAACACGGGTATAAATCTCCTTTACCTTCTAATGACCATGTTGCTTTCCATAATTGTGGCAAGTGGAATTCTATCAGAATTGACACTGAAAAAACTGCGTTGGAAAATTGATTTGCCTTCAGAAACAACAGTTTCATCGGAGACACTTGCCATTCTTTCCATACGTAATGGAAAACGACGCTTGAGTTCTTTTTCCCTTGAGGGGGAGCTATTAATACCGGAGAATAAGGGTATTGTTCAAAAGAAAGGAACATTACTAAAGCTAAATGCGGGAAAAGAAGAACAAATCCCCGTTCACCTAATCTTTTCTCAAAGAGGGAAACAGGAAATAAGAGGGGTTTCAATAGAAACCCGGTTCCCATTTTCATTTTTCACCAAAAGCAGACATTATGAATTTAATCGCTCCGTTTTAGTTCTGCCAAAAGGTGAGGAACCAGTTGCACAAACTTTGAGCAGGTTGACTATTAAACAGCTAGAAGATTTCGAAACTGTGGATAACAGAGGACAAGGATTGGAATTTCATTCTGTTCGGCAAATGTACTCCGGTGACGATTGGAGAAGTGTTCACTGGAAAAAAACAGCGGCGGGGCAGGAATTTGTCATTAGGGAATTTGATTCTCTGGCAGGACGAAGAGCCACAGTATGTCTTACTGGCAACCGGGGGAGCCAAATTGTTTACCAGCAGCGAGAGAAGGGGATAGAGCTAGCGGCATCCATCGCAAAGTTTCTGGTATATCATGACTTTCAGGTGGGTCTCCTAGGACCCAATCTCCGCATTGAAGAAGAAAGAGGTCCCTCTTCCCTGAAAAGAATTTTTGTGGCACTGGCACTCCTGGATGCGGGCCAGGATTTTCAGACAATAGGTTCTCATAAGAATAGAAATTTGCCTGAAACCTGCATTTGGATAAACCTAGATAGTCTAAATGTTTCACAGACTGGGAGTGTGGCGAAGGGAGAGAGTGTAATTTGACGCTGTCCAGTATTGTCCGTTTTATGAGTTTTGTCCTTACTGTTGTTGCCGCGGTTCCTCTTTATCTTTCCGGCGAAATGCCGGGGATATTTTGGGCAGCTTCTATATCTGGTTTGTCTATGGGGGTAATGGTCGGTTCCAAAGTATTCTCAAGACAGATGGAATTTGTTTTACGGATTCTTGTGATAGGGACACTGGTGGTCCTTCTCTTAACGGGCTTTCAGGCGGATGACCGACTATTAAACAGTATTAATTTTCTCTTTCTTGTTACCATTACACGGGGAATGCGGCTCAAGACAAGCAGGCATTTCTTTCAGCTTATAGGCCTCAGCTTTCTAATCCTTTCAGTTTCCTCAATTATAAACCTCGATATTGCTTTTGCCTTTTCATTTCTGGTGTACACAATATTTTTGATCTGGACCCTAGTGTATACCCATATTACCCAGCAGGTTGAATCTTCTGCGCATCAGGATGCAGTAGCAGCGAAAGCGTCCAAATTCGTTACAGGGAAGTTTCTTCTGGGTTCCTCGGCCTTGGGACTTGGCCTTCTTATCTTTTCCTTAACGGTATTTATTTTTTTCCCGCGTGTTTCCCTGGGTTACTTCACGCCCGCCAAAAAAGGGGAAACGGTTCAAGGTTTTTCTGATAGCATTGATCTGGGACATTTTGGTACCGTGGGAAACTCAGAGAAGATTATTTTGCGTCTGGAATTTCTTTCCGGGAAAGACAACATCAAGCCCGAAACAGCATTATATCTTCGGGGGACGTCTTTTGACAGATATGATGGACGAGGGTGGTCAAAAAGCAACGAAAAAAAATCTCCCTTAACGAGATATGGCAGTGACGAATATTTTTCTGTTTATGATAGATATAATTATGAAAGAAGCCCCCAAAGAACACTTGAATACAATATTTACCAGGAACCGTTACATAATAAAACCCCCGTCATTTTTTCCGTTCCAAGCCTTTCGGGGATTAAGCCTCAGTATAACCGTGTTACCCATCGTCAAAAGCGAGTAAAATTTTTCATGGACTGGATGGGAGACATTAGTCATAATCAGGAAAACTATGAATCACTCGATTATACTGTTCGTTCCCGCCTAAAGATTTCGTCCCTTGTTAACCATAATCTGACATCACCAAGATATGGCAGGTCTATTGAATTGCTTTATACCCAGTTGCCTACAGAACTTGACACGAGAATTCCCCAGCTTGCGCGAGAGCTTTCCGGAGAGAGTGATACGTCTTATGATTCAGCCTTTGCCATTGAGCAAGCACTTAAATGGAATTACAGGTATACAAGGGAGGGGGCAGGATATTCTGTTGATCCAGTCGCCAATTTTCTTTTTGAGCGTAAGGAAGGCCATTGTGAATATTTTGCCACCGCCATGGTGGTCATGCTCCGATCATTGGGAATTCCCGCCAGGCCTGTTAACGGATTTCTCGGCTCACGGTACAACAGCTATGGAGATTACTACATTGTTACAGAAGGGAATGCGCATTCATGGGTGGAAGTATTCTTTCCCAATCGCGGCTGGGTAACCTTTGACCCCACACCACCAACTGTGACAGAAGAATTGGTCTCGGATTCCTTTACAGAAATGAATCTGTTCCTTGATTCCATGAAACTACAGTGGTATAAGTGGGTGGTTTTTTACAATTTGGACCGACAGATACTTTTATATACTGGCCTGTGGAACACCTTGCTTCCCGATTCTCAGCATATTGATCTTGGCACTCATGTTTCCGCCAGGGAATTCAGAATGAAAATGGGTTCAACTGTTCGTAATGTGGAAAACTGGAAAATCGCAGTACTGTTGTTTGCCTTTATTGGTTTTGTTCCCGGGGCGCGTTTTCTCTCTCGGGCCTATGGACAACGGAAACAGAAAAAAGCCTCTTATCTTGGGAATATGTCACTAAGGTTGAAAAAGCTTCTCAATCGAAAAGGATTCTCCGTAACACCAGGATTGACATTACCAGCGCTCTCAAAACAAAGTAAACAGGTGCAGTTTTCAGCCCAAGGTGAGCTAGATCAGCTTGTGGTCCTTATTGAAAAGGGTCGCTGGGACCCGTCAGAAACAGTGAATGAGGAGAAGATAAACAGCCTTTATAAAGAAGTTTCAAGGTCCTCCACTGTCAGGCAATAGGCCAGGAATCGTCTTTTCAGGTTTATTATTTAAAAGGTTGTAATATACAAATATAATTTCAGTTATTCTCAGTTAATAACCTTTTACGAGAGAGGATTATTTATTCTATAGAATTGCCACTGAAAATTGGAGGCCGGACATCTTCAAAGTCTGTGGCGTCCTGAAACTTTTTTGCCAGCACCAAGATGGATGCTTCATCATAAAGATTACCCACAAGAATAATACTGGTGGGTCTTCCCTTTTCATCAAACCCCGCGGGGACAGATATTGCCGGGTGGCCTGTCAGGTTGGTAATAAGAGTCTGGTTACCTCCTCGTTGGGGTGAAATGACCACATCATAATCTTTCATCAATTTTTGCATGCTCTCAATGAGCCTGCTCCGATGACGGTTAGCCTGGATATACTCAACAGCTGGTATAAAACGAGATTGTCTCAGGGAGTTGACTCTGGACCGTTTTGTCTGCTCAACCATGAGGTCATCCCTGTTGGAGCGCAACAACTCATCAAAAAAAGCACCAGCCTCAGCCCTCAGTATTATATCGAAGGTGCGAAAAGGGAAATCATCAGGAAGTTTCACCGGCTTAAGCTCGACACCCATTTCTCTTAAAACTTCCAGAGCAGCCCTGCCATTTTCACCTGAGTCTGTGGTGTCTTTTTCAAAAGTCTCTTCAAGATAACCTACTTTCAATTCCTGAACCGGCATATCCCAATTATGATTAAATGAAGCTTCTGTGGTCATGGGGTCAGCTTCGTCCGCACCGCGAATCGTTTCAAACACAACGGCACAGTCCGTAGCGGAACGGCAGATGGGGCCTACCTTGTCCATTGACCAGGAGAGTGCCATAACACCACTTCGACTCACACGGCCGTAGGTGGGCCTTAGACCCGTCACTCCACATCGTGTGGATGGAGAGATAATGGATCCCCAAGTTTCCGTTCCCAAAGCAAAAGGGACTAGTCCAGCGGCTGTTGCTGATGCCGAACCAGCTGAGGAACCGCTGCTTCCCTGAGTGGTATCCCAAGGGGAGAGAGTCTTACCCCCAAACCAGACATCTCCACGGGCCAGGGCGCCGGAAGTGAGTTTTGCTACCAGAACAGCGCCGGCGTCGTCTAGTTTTTTTACCACTGTTGCCGTCTCTTCAATCACCTGGTCTTTATATGGTTCGGAACCCCAAGTTGTTTTATACCCTTTCACGGCAATAATGTCTTTTACTCCATAGGGGATGCCGTGGAGAGGTCCTCTGTAGTTCCCGGCAGAAATCTCCTTGTCCGCTTGGCGGGCACGGTCTATTGCCCGTTCTTCTGTCAGAGTAATAACGACCTTGAGGATGGGGTCGTATTTTTTTAATCGAGCCAGGAAAAACCGTGTAAGCTCCAGGGAGGTGATCTGCTTTGATTTCACCAGGGCAGCCAATTCCATAACAGAATAAAAAGCTAGGTCGTTTATGTTTTCAGGAAAAGAGACACTTTCAGGAATTTCCCAAGTGATGGGCTTCTGGTTCACAGGGATACGGAAATCGGTGGGATGAGGGTTAAACTGAATCGCTGGCAGGGAATTGTAATCAAGAGCAAATGTCCGCATGGTGTCGTAGTTGGCACGATTGCGGAGGAGATAGTTATACATGGTATCGATCTCAGCCTGAGTAAAGTTGAGACCTGCAAGACGCTGGGATGCTTTTACATCAGCTTCAGTGAAGGCCTTGTCTTTGGCCTCACTTTCCTTTACACTTTTTAAAGGAGCACAGGAGAAGAACAAAGAGAAGAGAATGCACCACTGTAGCAGAAAAAGCTGTTTTCTACTTATGAATGACAAAGGGGAATTGTTGATCAGTATTTGATCTGATCAGGTAGCTTGGGGAGCTGTCCTGCGTTTTTTCTTGGACGTGTGTTATTGTTGGCAACACTCCATCCGGTAAGATAAACGAGACGGGCAACTTTGGCCATTTTCATGAAATTGATCTTGTCAACGGTGTCTGTCACTTTATGGTAATCTTCATGAACACCGGCAAAATAGAAAATGACAGGGATGCCATGCCGGGCAAAGTTGTAGTGGTCGCTCCTGTAGTAAAATCTTTCAGGGTCATCTTTTGAATTATATCTATAGTGGAGAGAGATATCATCCAATCTGGAGGCGGCGTACTCGCTCATCTCATGGAGATCCCGGCTGATCATGTTGGAGCCTATAATGTAGACACTGTCCGGAGCATTCCTTCCCACCATGTCGATGTTGAGGTCAGCAACCGTGTTATTTAGAGGAATAAGCGGTTTTGTGACATAATGTTTTGATCCCAGAAGTCCCCGCTCTTCACCGGATACAGCCAGAAAAAGGAATCCCCGTTTCGGGGAAACCTTATTTTTCACTATTGCTTCAGCGACTTCCATGAGGGTAGAAGTACCCGTACCGTTGTCGTCAGCGCCGTAGTAGATTTTTCCTTCACTGTTCTTACCCACATGATCGTAATGGGCGGAAATTACCACTGTCTCCTGGCCAATGTAGGGGTCACTTCCGGGGAAGTAACCAACCACATTCTGTGAGGTAACAGCCTTTTTTCCCAGGTCTACATTGAGCTTGATGTAGCTTCCCGGTAATGCCTGACTGTTGGATATCCCTTCTGATTCCAGTTCTACTTGGAGTTCTCGAAGTGTTTTTTCAGAAGTAGCCACAATCCGGTCGGCAGTTGGTTCAGAAATTGTAAAGACAGGAACGGTGGCGGCCGAAGAAGGGAGAGACATTCCCTCACGCCGAAGCCAGTTTTTCCACCGCTTGAACTTATCGGAAAAAAGTTCATCCGATTTGGGGTTGGAGGCCACAAGTATGGCGGCAGCGCCATTATTTTTTGCAGCGTCAAGTTTTTGTCCCAGGTCCGCATAGCGGGTATTTTTTGAACCGTTGAACCGATTTGGGTCATCTAGCTCTGGTTCTCCATCAATGATCAGGACTATAGAGTTCTTAACCACAATGTTGCTATAATCATTGTACCCGAACTCCTTAGCGGTAATTCCGTAACCACCAAACACCACAGGGGCCTGTATTTCAATACTTCCTGTGAGGCCTCGGGGTGAAATGAAGAAGTCTTCCTTATACTGAAACTTCTCCCTGACTGATCCGCTGCCGTGATCTACAAGAAGGGACAGTTCATTGTCTTCCCCTAATTTTGTTTTGAGCAGTTCGTATCGCTGGAAGTATGATTTATTGTGACCAAGGGGTGTGAGGCCCAGGCGCCTGAACTGGGAGGCGATATACTCGGCAGCGATCTGGAGGCCCGGTTCGCCGGTGGCTCTTCCTTCAGTAACATCAGATGCCAGAAATGTGAGGTGTGCCTCAAGATCACTGCTTGAGATTGAAGCCATTCCACTTCGGGCTTCTTCAATATCAAACGATGGAGAAAAATATATTTCTGCCTGAGCCAGCAGGAAGGAAAAGGAGAAAGCTGTAACAGTAAGAATTCTCACGGCAGAGCGAAGTTAAGACACCACCTTCATAGAAAAAAGATCGCAGGTTCTACTGGTGACTTAGCTAATTATTTGCAAGGACCGCCTGTGCAGCGGCAAGGCGGGCGATGGGAACCCGGAAGGGTGAACAGCTCACATAGTCAAGACCTGTTCTATAGCAGAAATGGATGGAGGCGGGATCACCACCGTGTTCACCACAGATTCCGATCTTCAGTTCCCCATTTTCACTTCGACCTTTTTCTACTGCCATTTCTACAAGCTGCCCCACACCTGACTGATCCAGCGACTGGAAGGGATCTTCCGGCAAGATCCCTTCTTCAAGGTAAGCCGGCAGAAAGCCGCCGATGTCATCCCGAGAAAAACCGAAAGTTGTCTGTGTAAGGTCATTAGTTCCAAAAGAGAAGAACTCAGCTTTGCGGGCAATCTCATCAGCGGTGAGACATGCCCTTGGAATTTCAATCATGGTTCCCACGAGGTAGGGGTAGTCTATATCGGTTTCGTTCTTCACTTCATCAGCTATTCTCCGCACGATAGCTTCCTGATGATCGTACTCAGCCTGCGTTCCTACCAGTGGAATCATCACTTCCGGTAGTGCATTGATCCCTTCCTTGGTAAGCTGGGCGGTAGCTTCAAAGATAGCCCTCGCCTGCATTTCAGTAATCTCGGGATAGGCAATTCCCAAGCGGCATCCGCGGTGCCCTAACATTGGGTTCAACTCATGAAGAGCTGCGATTCTGGTTTTGAGTTTTTCTTCATCAGTTCCCAGTTCAGCGGCCAGCTCCTTTACCTGCTCCTCAGCCAGAGTAACAAATTCATGCAATGGAGGATCCAGCAGTCGGATTGTGACTGGAAAATCATGCATTGCTTTCAGGATGCCGTAGAAGTCTTGTCTCTGGAACGGGAGAAGCTTCATAATCGCTTTCCGGCGAGTCTCTTTATCTTCAGCAATAATCAGTTCTCGCATAGCCAAAATCCGCTCTGGATCAAAAAACATATGTTCTGTCCGGCACAGCCCAATCCCTTCAGCACCAAAGTCGCGGGCCTGAGCAGCATCATCTGGGCTGTCAGCATTGGTTCTAATTCCAAGTTTGCGAATGTCGTCAGCGATTTCCATGAGACTCCGAAAAGATTCGTTTTTCGTGGGGTCTGTTTGTACCACCGGAAGATCACCGTTGTAAACGAACCCTTTTGTGCCGTTCAAAGTAATTACATCCCCTTCGTTCAAAGTGTGCCCATCCACAGACATTTTTTTCCCACGGCTGTCAATATTGAGGGCACCACATCCCACAACGCAACATTTCCCCCATCCCCGGGCTACAAGGGCTGCATGGCTGGTCATGCCACCTTTGGCCGTAAGAATGGCCTCAGCGGCATGCATGCCGTGGACATCTTCCGGCGATGTTTCGTTCCGGACCAGAATTACTTTTTTGCCATCCTTCGCCCACGCCTCCGCATCATCAGCGGTGAATACGATCTGGCCCGTCGCACCACCTGGGCCTGCTGGTAAGCCTTCAGCCAGTTTTGTTGCTGTTGCTTCGGCATCAGGGTCCACCATGGGGTGGAGGAGTTCATCCAGTTGAGATGGTTTTACTCGGTTCAGGGCTGTCTCTTTTTCGATGAGACCTTCAGTAAGCATATCGGTGGCCATTTTCACGGCGGCCATGCCGTTTCGCTTGCCAACTCGTGTCTGGAGCATCCAGAGGCGGTCGTTCTCTATAGTGAACTCAATGTCCTGCATATCGGCATAATGTTTTTCCAGGTTGATCCGAATACCGTCCAGTTCTTCGTAAAGCCCGGACATCTCCTCCTCCAGGGTAGGCAAATCTTTATTCTGTTCTGTGCGACACCATTTATTGATGGGGTTTGGTGTGCGAATTCCAGCAACCACATCTTCCCCTTGGGCGTCAGACAGCCATTCGCCGTAAAAGTGGTTTTCACCTGTGGCGGGATTTCGGGTAAAGCCAACACCTGTGGCACAGTTGTTCCCCATATTGCCAAAGACCATGGTTTGTACATTTACAGCTGTACCCCATTCTTCAGGAACACCTTCTATGCGACGGTAAGAGATAGCCCGTTTACCATTCCATGACTGGAAAACAGCACTTATCCCGCCCCACAGCTGGGCGTGGGGATCATCAGGGAATTCACTCCCAAGTACATCTTTTACGGTGGTTTTGAAACTGTCAGATAATTCTTTCCAATCATCGCCATCCAGATCAGTATCCTGATGAACACCCTTTTCTTTTTTTCGTTCATCAATGAGTTCTTCCAAACGTTCCCGGATGCTGATACCGTCCTTTGGTTCCACACCTGCAGCTTTTTCCATAACAACATCGGCATACATGGTGATGAGGCGGCGATAAGCGTCGTAGACAAATTTCGGGTTCCCTGATTTTTCAATAAGGCCCGGAATGGTCTTTGATGTGAGGCCTACATTCAAAACTGTTTCCATCATACCCGGCATGGAGATGCGGGCACCAGAACGGACGGACATGAGGAGGGGGTTTGTGGGGTCCCCGAACTTGCGGCCCATAGTATCTTCTGTTTTGGATATGGCCTCTTCTACCTGACTCCGGAGTTCAGAGGGATAGTTTTGATCGTTAGCATAATAATGTGTACACACTTCCGTGGTAATGGTAAAACCGGGCGGTACAGGAATGCCCAGGTTTGTCATTTCCGCCAGGTTGGCACCCTTGCCACCAAGCAGTTCTTTCATTTCGGCAGTGCCGTCTGCTTTTGAGTCTCCAAAAAAGTATACGTATTGCAAAAGTTTTTCCCCTGGCCCAATAAATTGACGGTGAATTTATATTGAGGTGCAGGTTGAACCAACGGCTAATTGAGTTGATTTTCCAAAATGTGGTGCGTAGCATTCCCGCCAAGCGATGAGGATAGAATAATAATGTCCAAAGTTATGTGGCAACCGTCAACGGAGCGGGCGGAGGCGTCACAGATGAACCAGTTCAGACTATTTGTAAATAAAAAGTATGGAATGGAGTTGGACAATTACCGGGATCTTTATAACTGGTCTGTCAATGAGATAACCCCTTTCTGGGAAGCTGTGTGGTCCTTTGGAAAGCCTGTTGTATCTAAGGACTATCAACAAGTGGTGGATGATGATTCCAAAATGCCAGGGGCAAAATGGTTCAGCGGTGCCAGGCTAAATTTTGCTGAAAACTTGCTCCGCAGACGGGATAACCACACAGCCATCCTTTCGAGGGGAGAAGGTAAATATGACAGGAAAATCTCCTACAATGAACTGTATAGTGAAGTGGAGAAAATGGCGGCAGCCCTTCGGGAGGCCGGTGTTGAACAAAATGACAGAGTGGCCGGATTCCTGCCCAATATTCCTGAAGCCGTTGTTGCTATGCTGGGTGCAGCGTCTCTGGGTGCTGTCTGGAGTTCTTCTTCGCCTGATTTCGGCATCAAAGGTGTCTTGGACCGCTTCCGCCAGATTGAGCCAAAAGTTCTCTTTGCTGCTGATGGATACCAGTATAACGGGAAACGGATCAATTCTCTGGACAAACTGAAAGATATTCTTACTGAACTGCCTAGTGTAGAAAAAGTGGTCGTTGTCCCCTTTGAATCAGAGAATCCGGATTTGTCAGGAATAAATAAGGGGGTCCTCTATGGTGAATTTCTGCCAGCAGAAGCACCTCCTCTGGAGTTTGCGCAGTTGCCTTTCGATCATCCTCTTTACATTATGTATTCTTCCGGTACCACGGGCCTACCCAAATCCATAGTCCACGGGGCGGGGGGGACCCTGCTTCAGCACATGAAGGAGCTCCGTCTCCATGGTGATATCAGTGACAGGGAAACAGTATTCTACTTCACTACCTGCGGTTGGATGATGTGGAACTGGCTGGTGAGCAACCTTGCTTTAGGTGCAACCATTGTACTGTATGATGGCTCTCCGTTTTATCCTGATCCGTCCGCAATGTGGCAGATGGCTGAGGAGTTGGGCATTACCGTATTCGGGACCAGCGCCAAATTTATTGCTGCATGTGAAGGGTATGGTCTGGTACCTAAAGAGAGACATAATCTCAGCTTGATTAAAACTATACTATCCACAGGCTCGCCCCTGGTTGAGGAGAGCTACGATTATGTTTACACTTCCATCAAAGAAGATGTTCAGCTTTCTTCAATTACAGGTGGGACTGACATTGTATCATCTTTTGCGGGAGGTAATGCTATGTTGCCAGTTTACCGGGGCGAGATTCAGTGTCGAGCGCTCGGTATGAAAGTGGAATCTTTTGACGATGCCGGGAAGCCGCTAATTAACCTGAAAGGGGAACTGGTCTGCACACGGGCATTCCCTTCCGTGCCTGTCAATTTCTGGAACGATCCTGACGGATCGAAATTTCACAACGCCTATTTTTCTGATTACCCAGGCGTATGGACTCATGGTGACTACATTTTGATCAATGATCACGGTGGCGTGATCGTATTCGGCCGGAGTGATGCAACCCTAAACCCCGCCGGCGTGCGTATTGGGACAGCTGAGATCTATCGCGTGGTGGAGGCTTTTCCTGAAATAGAGGACTCACTGGCCGTAGGTCAACAGTGGGAGGGTGACGAGCGGGTAATTCTTTTTGTGAAAATGAATGAGGGAGAACAGTTTGGTGAAGAGCTTAAAATGAAATTAATGGACGCGATCCGTTCCGGCTGTTCACCGAGGCATGTGCCAGCAAAAACGGTCCCCGTCCCTGATATCCCATACACTATCAACGGGAAAAAAGTGGAAATTGCAGTAAAAAAGATACTTCACGGTAGCGAGGCGCTGAACAAGGATGCCCTTGCCAATCCTGAATCACTTTTGTTTTTTAGTGATTTAGAGGCGCTGAGGGATTAGATGGATACCTTCAGTCACGCGTTCTGGGGGAGAGGCCTTTTTGGTTATAGAGGGCACCCGTGGCTTGCCCTCTTTTTTGGTGCCGCCCCGGATCTTTTTTCATTTGGAATTCTTATCCTTGTTCGTCTCACCACGTTCCAATTCCCCACGGAGGCTCCGCCTATAGAAACAATTCCGTGGTGGGTGTTTGTCAATTACGATATTTCCCACAGTTTCGTCAGCGCATTTACGGCCATTGCCATTGTGAGCCGATTTCGTAAAGATCTGGCCTTTGCCATGCTGGGGTGGCCTTTTCATATTGTGTTGGACTTCCCGTTCCACACTAGAGAATTTTTTCCCTCAAAAATATTTTGGCCACTATGGGACTTTACTGTAGACGGCATCTCCTGGGGACAACCTAAAGTGTGGCTGCCCAATCTGGCGGGCCTTATTTTGCTTTATTCCTATAGGAGAGGCCTGTGGACAATGAGAAAAAATGACCCAATCTGAAGCTTATTTTGTTCTTAAAACGTAAATTATCACTCTATTACTGTAATAAGGAACGTTGATGAACTTTTTAAGCAAAACAGTTCTTTACCTCTTCATTTCTACCACAATGTTGATTTTCGGTTATGAAGCTGTAAAATTCGCCCGGGACCAGGTCAGAATTACCAATGGTGAAACATTATCGAGGGTAATTCAATATTATATTCTTACTGAGCACCGTGTTCCACCTTCTGGAGAATATGAAAATGTCTCCCAATTTTTGTTTGATCGAAAATTGACTGATAAACTGACCCGTGACCCGGTATATACTAGTGCTACCGTCATTATGGACCAATACGCTCTGGCTTTAATAAAAATATATGACAAATTGATGAAATCATCAGATATTGAGAAATCTGAGGAGATTATTACAGAAATGAAGGGCCGTTTTTCAGGAATATTCGAGGAGAACGAAGGGGATTACCCGGAAAATATCGCCAGGTTAAAGGCACTATTGGCAGATAATCAAATTCAAGAAAATCTGGGTGATATGAAAGAAGTCATGAATCTTTCAGACTCAGACCTCCGAGAATTGAGAAAAATGCTATCAGAGGCTGACCTTAAAGACAATATTAACCAGATCAGGGAACTTGCATCACAACCAATTCCTCCGGATTGCGTTATATCATATCAGTCCAATAATAAGGAGAGAACTTTTGAGATAAGTGTTAAGCTGGAAAGCCGCTTCCTTATGCACAGAATGAGGGAAGATGGAGGAAATGATGACCAAAGATTTGAGATAGGAAATGATTTGCAATTGAACACAGCCGTGGTAGTATATGGAAGCAAGATAAAAGCAAGGAACAGGCACACATCAATTATACGTTAAATGCCAAAAGATTATAGGCATTTATATTTTT
>DCXX01000069.1 GCA_002329125.1 Fidelibacterota bacterium UBA2125
TGGACGCCTCCGCCGCTGTCCCTGTTTCTGTGAACAATTCGCTTGTCTGTGCGCTTCTGTACAAATACGGCACAGATGATCAGAAAGAAAAATATCTTCGAAAACTTGCCACTGGTGAATGGCTCGGCGCCTTTTCTCTCAGCGAGCCCCAAGCCGGATCTGATGCATCTAATCTGCTCACACACGCAGAAAAGAGTGGAGATCAATACATTATTAACGGCACCAAGAATTGGGTCAGCAATGGTGTCAACTCCAATATTGCCTTTGTTTTTGCTGTTACCGAGAAAGGTGCGGGTCATCAGGGGATCACTGTTCTTGCAGTTACAAAAGGAAGTGACGGTTTTACCACCGGGAAGAAAGAGAATAAACTTGGTATACGAGGGTCTGACACCTGTGAACTGTACTTCGACGATTGCACTGTGCCAGGGGAAAACAGGATCGCAAAAGAAGGAGATGGATTCAAAATTGCCATGTCTGTTCTGGATGGTGGAAGGATAGGCATTGCTTCTCAGGCTCTTGGAATTGCACAAGCAGCGCTTGAGAGTGCTATCACTTACGCCAATGAGAGAAAACAGTTTGGAAAGAAGATCAGTTCTTTTGGTGCCGTAAAAGAAAAGATTGCCAAAATGGCCACAGAAATCACCTGTGCAAGGCTCCTGACCCATTACGCTGCAAACCTTAAAGATGAAGAAAAATCCTTTTCCAAAGAGTCGGCTATGGCGAAATATTATGCATCGGAGGTGGCCATGTCGGCCGCAACTGAATGCGTTCAGATATTCGGGGGTTATGGATATATGAAGGAATACAGTGTGGAGCGGCTTATGCGCGACGCCAAGATTACTCAGATTTATGAGGGGACTTCAGAAATACAAAAACTGGTTATTGCCAGATCAATGTTGGAGAAAACATGAAAGATATTGATGTAATGGAACCGCAAATTGATTGGGACAATCTTACATTCAGCCATACACCAACCAGAAGCATGTATAGGGCTACCTGCGATGAGGGGGGTGAATGGCAGGAGGGGAGCATCATCCCGTTTGGAAACATAGAACTTTCCCCGGTTGCCGGGGTATTGAATTATGGTCAAGGCGTTTTTGAAGGGATGAAAGCGTTCAGAACGGCCAAGGACCGTACTATTCTGTTTCGTCCGGAAATGAACGCAAAAAGATTACAATCATCTGCCAAGAGACTGTGTATCCCTCCCATTCCGGAAGAGATGTTTTTGGAAGCCGTTGAACAGATAGTGAAGGACAACGCTGACTATATCCCGCCACTGGACAAGGGAAGTCTGTATATTAGGCCTGTTATCTGGGGAACTGGTCCGGTTCTTGGTGTAAAACCTTCCCGGTCTTATACCTTTATTGTTTATGTCTCACCGGTAGGTCATTATTTTCAAGGTGAAATTCCCTGCCTCCACATAAAGGTGACAAATTTCTATCACCGTGTTGCACACAAAGGGACCGGTGCTGCCAAAGCTATTGGGAACTACGCCGCATCCCTCTATCCACTCAAACTGGCAAAGGAACATGGCTTTAACGAAGTTATGTACCTCAATGCTCAGAATGAAAATTTGGTGGACGAACTGGGTGCCGCAAATGTGTTTACTCTTAAGGGAGATACCCTTCTAACGCCGGGACTGAGTGGTTCGATATTACCTGGCGTTACGCGTGATTCAACAATTCAGATTGCAAGAGAGATCTTGGGCCTTGATGTTAAGGAAACGGATGTTACCGTGGATGATTTCCTCACAGCAGACGAGGTCTTCTGTGCTGGAACAGCGGTTGTCATTTGTCCCATTGGTCGTATTACAACCGATGATGATTCAGTCGAATTATGTACTGAGATGGGTCCGATGACAGCGAATTTTCGGAAAATATTGAAGGACATCCAGTTGGAGCGTCGTGAAGATGTTTTTGACTGGCTACGGCCCTTAGATCTATATTAATGACTCTTGTCAAGACTCGGCGTTTTGCCCGTGAATTAGTTCTTCAAGGGCTCTATGCCGCCGAGATGGCAGAAGCCTCTCCCGATAAAATACTCGAGGATTTGATGAGTCGCCACACCGTCGACACTGAATCTAGAGAGTTTATGGAAAGGCTTTTCAATATATCCTTGAATCAAAAAGAATGGCTTCGCACGCAAATTGAAGAACGACTCGAAAACTGGGAGATTACACGAGTAGCGATTATTGACCTTCTCGTGCTCCAGATGATGATAGCCGAAATGGTATTTCTTGACGATATCCCTCCTAAAGTTTCCATTTCCGAAGGTGTTGAAATAGCCAGGAAGTACAGTACAGATGAAAGCAGTTCTTTCGTGAACGGCATTCTTGATTCATTATATCACTCACTGGAAGAATTGTCTGTTCCCGGTGAGTGATATCAGGGTAATTTTTCAGCTTATTGGAGTCTCCTGAAGATTTATGGCAACAGGATTATTAAAAAAAGTATTCGGTACAAAGTCTGATCGAGAGGTGAAAAATCTCTACTCTACTGTAGAAGAGATAAATGCCATCTTTGAAACCCTAGGGGAAAAGTCAGATGAAGAGTTAGTTGCCAGAACGAGAGAATTTCAGGAAATGATCCGTGCTGCCGGTAGTCATGCTGCCGGTGAAGTAAAGGAGCAAGGTCTTTCCAGCGATGAAGTGGATAAGATAGCTTACGAGGCGGAGCAAGCTGTTCTGGAAGAAATTCTTCCTGAAGCATTTGCCATGGTAAAAGAGACATGCCGTCGACTCATGGGTGAGCAGTGGAAAGTGGTTGGCCAGTCCATCATTTGGGATATGGTACCGTATGATGTCCAGCTCGTCGGTGCTGTAGTTCTGCATACCGGGAAGGTGGCTGAAATGAAAACGGGTGAAGGGAAAACACTTGCTGCTACTATGCCAATATACCTGAATGCCCTCACGGGAAGGGGTGTTCACATTGTTACGGTAAACGATTACCTTGCACAACGTGATGCAGAATGGATGGGCAAGATTTATGAAAGATTAGGACTCACAGTAGGTTCCATGCTCAACCAGATGAATAATAATGAACGCCGTGAGATTTACCGGGGGGATATAACCTACGGTACCAATAATGAATATGGTTTTGATTATCTCCGGGATAACATGGCTCTTTCTAAAGAAGAACAGGTCCAACGAGGTCATGCATATGCCATTATAGATGAGGTCGATTCAATTCTCATAGATGAGGCAAGAACACCTCTAATTATTTCAGGTGCTGTGGATCATCCCACTGACTCAAAGTACAAGGAGCTTAAGCCTCTTGTTCAAAAATTGGTCAAAAAACAGACTTCCTTTGTCAATTCGCTGGTTGGTGAAGCCGAACAATTGTTAGAGGACGGAAAAGAAAGTGAAGCTGGATACAAACTGTTACAAGCGCTTCGAGGTGCGCCTAAGAACCGGCGGCTCCAAAAGGTGTTTCAGGAAAAGGGTACGCGGAAGCTTGCTCTAAATGTTGAGTCAGACCATATGCGCGATAAACGGCTCCATGAGGTGGATGAAGAACTTTATTTCTCTATCGATGAAAAAAGTAACGTTATAGATCTCACCGAAAAAGGTAGAACGGCTTTGGCTCCGGAAAATCCGGAGATGTTCGTTATTCCTGATCTTGGTGAAACACTGCACGATATTGACACAAATCCTGCTTTGGACGTACAACAGCGTGGCGAAGCGGCTGAGGAGGCGCGTCTTTTACACAGTTCCCGGAGCGAACAGATACATAATATTACACAGCTTCTGCGGGCCCATTCATTATATGAAAAGGACGTTGACTATGTAGTACAGGACGGTAAAGTGCTTATCGTGGACGAGTTTACCGGACGTATCCTTGCGGGACGACGCTACAGCGAAGGTCTTCACCAAGCATTAGAGGCCAA
>DCXX01000065.1:0-15849 GCA_002329125.1 Fidelibacterota bacterium UBA2125
TTCTCTTGATCAGAATTACCCCAATCCATTTAATCCAACTACTCAGATCGAATATGCCCTTCCTGTTGACGGACATGTGAAGCTGACCATTTATGACCTGCTCGGCCAGGAGGTCAGATCTCTTGTGTCCGGTTCCGATCAAGGTGCTGGATACCACAACATTATGTGGGATGCAACGGATAACAGGGGTCTTTCTGTCAGTGCCGGCGTCTATATTTACCGTCTTGCAGCCAGGGGAGAGGATGGTCAGAAATTTTCCAGGACGAAAAAGATGGTACTTTTGAAATAGGTCTCATCAACTTCTTCTTTCTTTTTTCTAATATAATTTCCACATAATTTGAGTTACTATGGATTTTCTTAAAGATCTTACTATCGGTATTGAGGAAGAATACCAGATTGTGGATAAGGAAAGCCGCGAACTGACCTCATTTGTTTCAGACTTTTTAGAACAAGGGGCTGTCCTTTTCCGGGATCAGGTAAAACCTGAGTTTCTCCAATCTCAGATTGAGGTGGGGAGCAAGGTGTGTAAGAATGTTCAGGAGGGACGTCAGGAATTGTGCAGGTTGCGCAGTATGGTTGCTGAAATTGCTGATAAGAATGACAGTATGATTGTAGCCGCTGGGACACATCCATTTTCAAGTTGGCAGGATCAGTTGGTGACAGACAAGGAGCGCTACAGAGGATTGGTCGATGCTATGCAGCTGGTGGCGAAACGCCTGCTCATCTTTGGTATGCATATCCACGTAGGTATTGAAGACAGGGATCTGCAGATAGATATCATGAACCAGATGAGTTATTTCATGCCACATATTCTTACGCTGTCAACTTCATCCCCTTTCTGGCGGGGGCAGAAGACAGGATTCAAATCTTACCGTAGTATTGTATTTGAAGATCTTCCCAGGACAGGAATCCCAGAAAAGTTCAGTTCATCGCGGGAATATGATGATTATGTGAACACTTTGATCCAGTGCGGCAGTATAGATGAACCTACCAAGATATGGTGGGATATTCGTCCTCATCCGAAGTTTCCCACGCTTGAATTCAGGATATGTGACTGTACGACTAAAGTCGATGAGGTTATTTCTATAGCTGCCATTGTTCAGGCGATTGTTGCCAAACTTATTCAGTATCGGAGAAACAATCAAACCTGGCGTACCTACAGGACTTCCATGATTGCTGAAAACAAGTGGCGGGCCATTAAGGATGGAATTGATGGGAGTCTCATCGATTTTGGGAAAAAGACGGAAAGTCTTATCCCTTCACTTTTTGAGGAACTTATTGAACTGGTTGATGATGTTCTTGATCCTCTCGGGACAAGGGAGGAAGTGGAGAATATCCGGACTATATTCGAGAATGGAACCAGCGCTGACAAGCAGTTGGCCTGTTATGAGAAAACTGGAAGTCTGGAATCGGTTGTGGATCAGTTAGGGGTTGAGACTTTGGAAGGAATCTGAAGCGACACAACCGTGATCTTTCGCTTTGAAACCCGGTCTTACCAGATCGGGTTTCTTGTTTTCTGACCTGTTTCTGTCTGTTATTTTCTTGCCCGTGTTATTCCCGTTTTTCAAATGTCCAACTCACTGAATATAATATCCATTTCTTCATTCATTATTGCGACGGGTACTGTCGCAATTGTTACCTATTTCATTGTTAGTCGAATGAAAAAATCAAAAAATGCAACTGAAGAATATTTTACTGGAGGTAGAGCACTGGCATGGCCTGTTGTAGCTGGATCACTGCTTTTGACAAACCTTTCAACAGAACAGCTGGTAGGATTGAACGGTGACGTGTTTGGAGACAAAGCTTTGGTTGGAATTGCTTGGGAAGCCCTTGCGGCCTTTGCCATGATTGCAACAGCGTTATTGTTCTTGCCTACCTATCTGGCAAGCGGTTTCACAACGACGCCAGCTTTCCTGGAAAAAAGATTTGACAAAATGACTCGATCCATGGTATCAGGACTATTTTTGTTTGGATATATAACAGTTCTTTTACCGGTCGTGTTATATACTGGATCTTTGGCGCTGATCGGCATGTTCGATCTCAATATACCTTTATGGCTGGTGGCTGCTACTATCGGAGTGCTGGGGAGTTCTTACGCTATTGTTGGAGGGCTCAAATCGGTAGCGGTCAGCGATACTCTTAACGGCATTGGTCTATTGATTGGCGGGCTCGCGGTACCTATTCTGGCTCTGATTGCACTAGGTGGCGGCTCTCTGTTTGACGGTCTGACCATATTAGGAAGTGAAAATCCCGATTACTTGGCCGTTCTTACACAAAACAACAGTGATGGTAAGATTGTAACGGTTCCGTGGCCTACACTTCTTACAGGAATGATGTTTATTCAAATATTCTATTGGTCTACCAATCAGGTTATCGTTCAGCGGGCAATGGCGGCGCGCAGCCTGGAAGAAGGGCAGAAGGGGGTACTGTTTGCGTCGGCAATGAAACTGGTAGGTCCAGTTATGCTCTGCTTACCTGGCATTATAGCTCTTCATTTACCTCAATTAAATATCGAAAAACAAGACCAGGTGTATGGGGCAGTAGTTCGATACGTTTTACCGGATTGGTCCCTTGGTCTTTTTGCGGCCGTACTTATGGGCTCTATCCTGAGCTCATTCAACAGCGCCCTGAACAGCGCATCTACACTGTTTTCACTGCAATTTTACGAGGGCTATATCAACCCAGGTGCACGGGGAGACCAAACTGTTAAGGTAGGAAGGATATTCAGTATAATCCTGGCTATAGCGGCAATAATTATTGCGCCGCTGCTGGCTCAGCTGGAGTCAATTTTCCAGTACCTTCAGCAGGTTAATGGTCTTTATAGCGTCCCCATTATCGGAATATTCCTTCTAGGTATCCTTACCAAGCGCGTCCCTGCTCTTGCAGCCAAGGTGGGAATGGTGGTTGGTATGGGGAGTTACTCATTTTTTACTTTTGTAAACCTTAAATCTGTTCCGTCATTTTTTGCCAATGCAGATGGCGAACTGCACTTCTTACACGGTTATTTCATCAGTTTTGTGGCTGCTGTGGGCGTAATGCTGTTCATAGGTTGGATTCGGCCTCGTTCTGAATTAGAAATAACGGCCAGCAGGGTCTCCGTTAAGTCTCCGGTGGATATGACCCCCTGGTCCCATGCCAAGACTGCCTCTTGGGCTATCATGGGTATTACTGTTTTAATATATATATTCCTTTCTGGGATTTCAGGATAGCAATAATTCAAATGGATCTAACTGACATTTCAAAACTGGGGGATTGGAACCCACCGAAAAGTTGGTTGAAGATATCAACCCTTGATGTCCATACGGGTGGTGAACCTTTACGAATTATTGCAGATGGTTTTCCTGCTTTGGAAGGCACCACAGTTCTGGAAAAAAGGTCCTATGTCCGTGAACATTACGACCATCTTCGTACCTCCCTAATGTGGGAACCGCGGGGTCATTCTGACATGTATGGTGCCATCATTGTCGAACCCAATTCTCCCGAGGCTGATATTGGTGTTATTTTTATGCACAATGAAGGTTACTCCACAGGATGTGGCCATGCGGTGATTGCGCTGGCGAAAGTGTTTGTGGAGACAGGGCTTATTCCCGTGAAAGGCCCCATGACTCCTGTTGTTATGGATGTCCCTTCCGGGAGGATCCACGCCGAAGTACTTTCTGAAAAAGGGAAAGTTACTGGCGCACGATTCAAGAATATTCCGTCCTTTGTTCAACACTTGGATAACAAAGTTGACGTGCCGGAGCTTGGTCCTGTGAAAGTTGACATTGCATTCGGTGGTGCATTTTATGCCTATGTTGATACAGAGCAAATACAAGTCGACTGTTCTCCTGAAAACGTTTCGAATCTTATTGCAGTGGGAATGGACATAAAGAAAGTGGTGTCTCAATCGGTGGAAATGGATCACCCAGCTGAACCGGAAATGAATTATCTTTATGGAACCATTTTCGTGGGGAAAAGTGATAGATCAGATTATCACAGTCGGCATGTTTGTATTTTCGCTGACGGGCAGGTAGATCGCTGTCCCACTGGGACGGGCGTCAGTGGTAGACTGGCAATTCTCCACGCAAGAGGTGAGATACAAAAAGGGGAGATGATAACCGTTGATTCGATCCTTGGTACCACGTTTACCGGACAGATCATTAATGATGTGAAAGTAGGGAAGTATGACGGTATTATTCCTGAAGTGGGCGGAAATGCTTACATAACCGGTCGCCAGACATTTTTCATCGATCCCCATGATCCTTTGAAAGACGGTTTTTTTATCAGATAGTAGAAATTAATATGTCTCAATTTTTCTCCATGGATTCAGGTGACAGGTGGTATCTCTTAGCCATCACCATTTTTTCAGTTTTGGCTTTCATGCCGTGGGCAAGGACGGTGGAAGTGGGGGGGATGGCCCTTTTCGGCTGGTTAATGGCAATCCTTATGATTTTTTCGCCGGCAATTGCTCTTGTCCAGCTATTCATTCGCCGGAAACGGGGAGAGAACAGTGGCTCTTGAACGGATGCTTGTCATTTTTTATCTCCTTGGATGTATCGCCATAGGTGTGCTCGCTTCACGAAAAGTGCTGGCGTCCCGGGATGAATACTGGGTGGCCGGCCGGCGAATTGGGACTTGGGTGAACGCCATGGCCATTATGGCGGCGCTTGCCAGTGGTGGTTCCATTATTGGTGTCATGGGTCTGGCCTACGGTCGCGGTGTTCCCTATACATTATCACTTTTTGCAGGGGCTGTACTCGGTTTCCCATTAGCATCTATTCTGGTAGCAAAACCGCTACGGAAATTCGGGAAATTCACAATCACAGATTTCCTCACATTCAGGTATCCCCACGTTATTGTCCGTTATCTTGTTCCTATTTTGATTGTTGTGAGCTTTACGGTTTACATTGTGGCACAAATGAAGGCGGCGGGAATCACCGCTCAGACTTTGCTTGGAATCCCATACCAGCAAGCAGTTACTCTTTCGGCTGTTGTGTTTGTTCTATACGTCTCCATTGGCGGAATGCTTGCCATCACCTGGACGGATGTTATCCAGGGAGCCCTCATGCTGCTGGTGATTCTTGGGACTGCTTTTGCCATGATGATGCAAAACGGAACACCCATAGCCATCATTGCCCATGCGTCGGTTAAAGTGCCTGAACTGGGTCAGGTAGCTAATCAGCCGCTGGCCAGCTATCTTGGTTCATTCGTCATTTGGGCCGCGGCTATTCCTGTTATTCCCCACATTGTCATGCGGGTGTTTACCGCCAAAGATTCGGAAGGGGCACGGCTGTCACTCAATATCGCCATGGTGATGTACAGCATTATGATCCTTGCTGCTGTAATGATAATCGTTCCAGTGGGAAAGATGTCCTTTCCCAATCTTCAGGATGCAGATCAGATATTCCTGGAGGTAATGAAAAACCAGTTTCCACCTCTTGTCAGAGGTCTTGCGGTGGCGGCGGTTATCGCTGCTGTCATGTCTACTACCGACGCTTTGTTGTTGGCTTGCAGTTCGGCTATTTCCCACGATCTCCTGGGTGGTTATTTAAAGGAACATGTTTTAGAGAAAACTGAGAACAGAATCAATATAGCCATTGTCTGGGTTGTGGGTATAGCCGCCATGATTTTCGCCTATTCACCTCCAAAACTGATTACTGAATTTTATTCCGCCGCCATCGGTATGCTAAGTGCCGGACTATTTGTTCCGGTTGTTGCGGGATTGTGGTGGAAAAAGGCCAATCTTTTTGGTGGTATTGCTTCTATTGTCATAGGAGTGGGGACTTATCTCGCCGTTCAGTTCAATCCGGATGCTCCGCCTCTGGCAGCCATCCTTTACGGATTGCCGGCGAGTGCCTTGGCCATGGTGATCTTCAGTCAATTCGGTTCGATTACCTCTAATGATATCCAGTCAACAATAGAAGGTCTCCACCGCTAACAGATGAATTCCATGGATCCTGCCATACTTTTTGGCATTAGCCTCTACCTGATCGGCATGCTTGGGGTGGGGTTTTATGCAAGCCGAAAGATCAAGGACTCAAAAGATTTTCTCATCGCCGGTAGGCGACTTTCCCTCTGGCTATGTACCGCCACACTGACAGCCACCTGGATGGGCGGTGGAGCTATTCTGGGCGGCGGCGGTGCTGCCTACGAGCGGGGATTTCTCGGCGTTATTGCCGATCCCTTTGGTGCATCCATCTGTCTCTTTCTTGCGGGTCTTTTCTATGTAAGGATGATGCGGCGGATGAAACTGGTGACTGTTATTGATTTTTTCGAAATGCGATTCGGCCGGACCGCCGGTCTATTTTCATCCGTCATCATGATTGTTGTTTTTATCGGTTGGACAGGTTCTCTACTAGTTTCTATCGGTTTTGTTCTTCATGCACTGACGGGAATCCCGGAAAATGTGGGGATTGTCATCGGTACTGTTATTGTTCTTATCTATACTGTAGCAGGAGGTATGTGGGCTGTCTCCCTGACAGATTTTTTTCAGGTTATCATTCTTATGACTGGGCTGGCTGTTGCTTTTCCTATCATTGCCCATCAGTTCGGTGGTATACGGGAATTTTTTGCCGCAGCGCCGGAGGGTAGTTTCCGTATGATGCCTCAGGATGCAACATTGCCGGAATGGCTCGGTTACATCCGAATGTGGATGGTGGCGGCGTTCGGCTATCTCGCTGGGCAGGACTTGATCCAGAGGGCACTTTCTTCAAAGGATGAAAATGTGGCACAGAATTCAGCATATCTGTCGTCTATACTCTATTTGATATTCGGACTGCTTGCTGTTTTGATGGGTATTGCCGGAAGTGTCCTCATACCTGGGCTTGAGAACCCGGAACTTATTATCCCCATGCTGGCGATGGCTTATCTACCACCGTTACTCATTGTCGTTTTCATCAGCGCCCTTCTGGCCGCTGCCATGAGCAGTGCCGACAGTTCTATCCTTGCCACTGCCTCTGTTTTTGGTAATAATCTTCTTCCACATTTGCCTGGCGGCCTTAGAGCAAAAGGGACTCTCTGGTGGACACGTTGTACTATTCCAATCTCGGCACTCATTGCCATGTTGGTAGCTCTTTATGTAGGGGAGGTGTACAATCTGCTATTGGACTCCTTTTCTATTCTTCTGGTCGGATTATTCATTCCATTGACCGCAGGAATTTGGTGGCCTAGAGCCAATACGCCAGGAGGAGTTGTCTCCATGTTCAGCGGTACTTTAGCATGGATCTTCTTTTTGTGGTTTACACCTGATTTGCCCGCTGACGTAATTGGGTGGTGTGTTGGACTGGTCATGTTGATAATTGTTACCCTCATCACTTCTAAAACTTCACCCGCTCTTCCTCTTACTGACTCAAGCGGAAACAGGATAGAATACAGGGACCGGTTGGGTACACTTTCTCCTTTCAAAAAAACATCGGTGATATAGGAGGATGTAATTTTGACTGAATCGGTAATTATTGATGCTGTTCGTTCACCAATTGGAATAAAACGAGGCCGAATGGTAGGCAACATCCGGCCCGATGACCTAACAGCTCAAACACTTAAAGTATCACTTGAAAGAAATCCCGATTTACCATTAGAAAATATAGAAGATGTCGTTTTAGGATGTGGTTACCCTGAAGGGAGTCAAGGGATGCTTTTGGCCAGATCAGCGGCGGTGCTGGCGGGAATACCCATCGAGGCTGGTGCCAAGGTGGTGAACCGCCTGTGCGGCTCATCTATGGATGCAGTTCATCAAATCAGCAGAGCGGTTGAAATTGGTGATCTTGAAGTGGGAATTGCCGCCGGTGTTGAGGATATGTTCAGCATACCCAGGGGCGGTTTCAATCCAGTTTATAATTCTGAACTGGAAAAGCAGAATTATTATATCCATATGGGATTGACGGCGGAGAATCTGGCGGCAGAGCTCAATATTTCTCGCGAAGATCAGGAAATCTTTTCTATTGCGTCCCACGAAAAAGCGTTGACAGCGCAAGTTGACGGCCGCTTCCACAATGAAATTGTACCTGTGAAGTTGGAGGACGGAACAACTGTTGAAGCAGATGAAGGACCCCGTACTCCTGACTTGGAGAAGATTCATTCTTTAAAACCTGCATTTTCGGAGAAGGGTACGGTAACCGCCGCCACAAGTTCTCCCTTTTCCATCGGGGCCGGTGCGGCCATTGTAACCAGCCGTCAGTTTGCTGAAAAGCACAGTCTGAATATTCGTGCTGAGATTGTATCACGGGCTGTGGTGGGCGTGGAGTGGGAAAGGATGGGTGTGGGTCCGTTACCGGCTACTGAGAAAGCGCTGGACATAGCTGGACTAACAATGGATAATATTGACATTATTGAGCTGAACGAGGCATTCGCTGCTCAGGCTCTTTATGTTATCAGGAAAGGTGAGTGGCCGGAAGAGAAGATCAATCTCCATGGAGGTGCCATTGCCCTCGGTCATCCACTTGGTTGTTCAGGTGTTCGTATATTGACCACACTGATCAATGTGATGGAATTGAAAAAGGCGACATACGGTCTCGCCGCCATGTGTATCGGTAAGGGACAGGGAATTGCCACCATTCTTCGGAGACCAGATTTTCGTTAAATTGTCATGGAACTAAAGTAAAACACATATTTAAACCAATGTGTAAGCAAAAAGAGTTAAGAATCTGAAAATTGATGGAGGGAGTTTCGAGATGAAAAAGAGTGTTATTATCTTCACAACCTTGCTTTGCACACTGTTTTCGGCTCAATCGAACCTTGAAAAGGGAAATGAATGGTATAATCGGCGGGCTGAAGGGGTAAGCGGCTTTATGGCCGCATCAGCTCCCATAGATTCTGCAATTTCATATTTTGAACGCTCACTTGATGGTGGAGATGAAAAAGAAGCCGCCCTCATGCTTGTCAAAGCGCTTTATTTTAAAGGGGAATACACCACAAATGACAAAGAAGACAAAAAGACTATTTTCGATCGCGGAAAGCGGTTTGCGGAAAACTATATAGATCGTTACCCTGACTCAGCTTCGTTTCGCTATTGGTACTTGGTTAATCTGGGAAGTTGGTCAAAAGCTTATGGTATTCTTACTGCTGCCCGGGAAGGGGTAGCGGACCTTATGAAGGAACATTCTGAAAGAATTATTGAACTCGATCCCGGGTATGAGAACGGTGGAGGCTATTTCATGCTGGGTGCTGTTCATTTTGAGTCACCTTACATACCATTTCTTCTTTCCTGGCCGGATAATGACGATGCTGTGGTATGGCTCCGGAAAGCCGTAGATACAGGAGGTGCCCGTTTAGTTCAAATGGTATATCTTGCGAAAGCGCTTTACAAAGACGGACAAAAGAGTGAAGCGATTTCGTTACTGAAAAAGGTAGCTAATTTTGAGCCGTCACCCTATGCCCTGGTTGAAGAGAGGGATGATATTCGCGAAGCGAGAGAGCTGCTGGAAGAATACAGATAATTACTGAATCTATTGAACTCTCAATGGAATCGTTATAAATTCCTCGACGTGAAACTGAGAATGAAACCTCGGAGCATATTCATTCCGGTTTTGGCTATCACAGGGATACTCATTTTTAACTCTGTCTCGGCTCAGACCGGTGAAGATATTCTTGGAATGCGGCTATCCAAGCCCGTTTATGGAATGTCCCTGGAAACCGGTGATTTCGGAAATGGGGGGAGTATTTTCTTTTCGCGTCCTATCAATATGAAATTGCAGTGGTTTGGACAATTCAAAATGATGGATGTTACTGGTGAAGCAGAAATGCCTGTTGTTGATTACTGGACAGGGTATGTTTACAAGGCTAATCCGTTCAATCTTTGGCTCCTGCCGGCATTGACTGGTTTTAAGTTTCATCCTTTCATTGGTCAAATCGCCAATAATTTTTCACCTTTTTTTATGGTGGAAGCGGGTCCTGTTATCATTATGGATGTGCCTGAATACGGAAAGTTCAGTTACAAGATGAGCAATATTGAAACAACATACAATGGTGGCTTTGTTGTTGGTGCCGGTATCGATTTCATGATGGCACCCAAACGAGTTATGTCTCTTTTTCTCGGTTACGATTATATAAGTATTGGCGATGTGGTTGAAGGGCGGGATCATTATGGAGGAACTGTCCTGAAGATCATGATCGGCCGAAAATTGAAATAGCTTTGCCGGAGCGAAGACATTTCATCATTAATCCCGAAAACCTTACCGGTGACCGGTTTATCCTGAATGGTCAGGAAGGTCATCACGCGGCCAGAGTTACAAGAATGAATTCAGATGATGAAATTACCTTGCTGGACGGTTCCGGCGCTGCCTACGAAGCAGTTGTAGATACTGTAAATGGTGACAGGATAGAGGGTAGGATTATTGACAAAATTGACAGATACCACGAACCGACTGTAAACATCCATCTTGGGGTCGGTATTTTGAAAGGTGTGAAGATGGATACGGTCATTGAAAAGTGTACTGAGCTGGGCGTCCGGTCTGTTACACCTCTGGTTCTGGATAACAGTGTTAAGCAAAACATCAACCAGCAAAGGCTTAAAAAGATTTCACTTTCCGCTATTAAACAGTGTGGCAGAGGTCTTCTCCCTGATGTGAACGATGCGCTGACACTTCATGAATGGTCTGAAAATTCTTCCGGAGAATTAAAATTCATGCTTCACGATTCGCCTGAAAGTGCTCCTCTTATGGCAAAGCTAATGGCGTCCACCCCCCATTCTGAAGTTAGGCTTGTGGTCGGTCCTGAAGGTGGATTTTCGCCTGCGGAAGTAGAGGCTCTTTCCGCCGCCGGTTTTATACAAACATCATTGGGCCGCAGACGCCTCCGGGCTGAGACGGCCGCCATTATGGCTGTGGTGCTTTGTGAACAAATTCTAAACCAGGGTCTGACAGTTGAGTGATTGCCTTTTTTGTAATATTGTTGATGGAGAGATTCCTGGTGATATTGTCTACGATAGTGATTCCGTTCTCGCATTCAACGACATCAGTCCCGAGGCACCACATCACGTTTTGATCATACCTAAAAAACATATTCCAACTTTGAATGATATCTCAAATAGTGACCGTGATGTAGTAGGTGAACTTCACCTGGTGGCAAAACAGATTGCTGCTGAGCGAGGCATCTCCGGAAGCGGTTACAGGACAGTTTTCAATTGCAACAGCGATGCTGGTCAGGCTGTTTTTCATATTCATCTTCATCTACTTGGAGGGCGAAAAATGAGCTGGCCGCCGGGCTAGGTTTCTCAATCGCGGAGAAATTTTCAGGATGACACCTCGGATTTACCTTTATAAAATAATCACAATTAAATCTTAAACAGGGGCAGGTATGTATATATCAGAACTGGCGTTGCACGGTTTTAAATCATTCGCGACCAAACAACGTTTGTCGTTTGGAGAAGGGATTACTGCAGTGGTGGGTCCCAACGGATGTGGAAAAACGAATATTGTGGATGCCGTTCGCTGGGTTTTGGGAGAACAGAAAATCCGTATGCTTCGGTCAACCCGCCTCGATGACATTATCTTTAACGGGTCGGATGCCAAGAAGGCATTGAGTGTCTGCGAAGTTTCTCTCACTGTCCACAATAACAAGGGGATGCTACCACTCGAGTACAACGATGTGGAGATAACCCGTCGCATTTTCCGCAATGGTGAAAGTGAATATATGATCAACCGAAACGGCTGCCGTCTGAAAGATATACACAATCTTTTTGTGGATACGGGCATGGGCGCCGATGCCTATTCTGTAATTGAACTTAAAATGATCGAAGATATTCTCAGTGAGAATGCAGATGACCGGCGCCGCATGTTCGAAGAGGCCGCCGGAATAAACAAGTACCGGCATCAAAGGCGGGCAACACTTTTAAAGCTCGACGCCACCCATGCGGATCTGGAACGAGTCGACGATATCATCAGTGAGGTAGAAAATAAGGTGCACGGTCTGCAACTTCAGATGAAGCGTTACAAACGGCATGCAAAGCTGGTAGAACAGTTGCGGGATAGTGAAATTACCCTTGCATCACTCAGGCGTCAGTCCATCCTGAAAGAATTGGATCCACTCAGGAAAAATGTTGACACTTTTGGCAAACAGTATTCTAACCGTATGGATGAAGAGAAAGGTAGGGAAGGCACTCTTGAAATATTGCGCAAGGAATACGAGAAGCAGCGGGAAGAACTGTCTAAGATTCAAACTGAAATCGATTCGTTTTCCGAGGAACGTCAGGTCTGTAGCAATCAAATGCTTGTTCTTTCTGAGCAGGAACGAGGTGCTGAACAAACCATTGAACGCCTTAATGATGAGATGACTGATGGTGAGCGAAAGAAAAAATCTCACTATCAACGCATAGAAGAGTTGGAAGCTGAGTATGCGGCAGTGGAACCGAAAGTTAAATCGGTAACAAAAGAGTATGAGTCCTTAATAGATGCACTGGAAAGGAGTGACGTAAAATACAGAGATGTCCAGAAGCGGCTCGATTCTTTATCTGAGACACAGATTGAGCATCTGAAAAAATTGAACAATTCACGTTCTCTTCGGGAAAGGACGGAGGAAATTGTTGATGAAAAAATCCAGGCTCTTTCAGGGTTGGAAAAGCGCTCAGCTGATCACGATGAAGACAATATACGGCTTAAGTCGAAACAGAAATCACTCATTTCTGAGAGAAAAAAATGTGAAAAAACTGTTGATCAGAATAAGGTGGAAATGGAAGAGTTGGAATCATCAATTACCCAGTTTAGGGCTGAGAAACATGAGAATACACTGGAGTTTCACCGCATAGCGAACCGTGTGGAGACGTTGGAATCTCAACTTCAGTTTTACAGGGAAGTGGTTGAAAGAGGAGAAGGCTATTCTGGTGGCGCCCGTCACATTCTGAACAACAGGGAAAAATTCCCCGCCGTGCTTGGTACCGTGGCTGATGTAATAGATGTGAAGGAAAAATACCGCCTTGCGGTGGAGGCGGCGCTAGGTCCTGTCTCTCAAAGCCTTATTTGCGAAGAGAGAAGTGACGCCCTGAAGCTCATAGAGCAGCTTTCAGATGAAGGTATGGGCAGAGTGTGGATCATTCCGCTGGACGCCGTTCGCAACAAAGTATCGACTGTAGAAGAGTCTCTGACCGGTGTTGATGCATCATCTGTTGTAAAGTGCGAGAGCAAGTACCAGCCTATCGTTGACTGTTTTCTTAAGGGGACCCCCATTGTAAAAAAATCAGCCCATGCCGAAAAGTGCCTTGCCGAAGGTGATTATTTCAGTAATGTGGTGGACTTACAGGGTAACCTTTATTCAGGTACAGGTCTCATTATGTCACCGGAGAGCAGTGATGGGATTAAACTTCTCGGTCGCAAAGAAAGGATCGATTCTTTGGACAGAGAGATCGGCAAACTGGTTAGAAATAGTGAAGAAGTGAAATCGAAGATTAATTCTATGGACACAGCCCTTGATCATGCTGAGAAAAAACATGAAAAGCTATCAACGGAACTTCGGGAAGCTGTTGATCTATTAACCCGAACTGAAAACGATATTAACAAAATAGAATATGGTATTTCACAAAATCTTGAAACACAGCAGGCTATAACTCATGAAATTATCTCAGCGAAATCTGAATTACTTAACTATCAAAAAAGCCTGGATAACCTTATCCCTATTCTGAAAACGGAAGAAGAAAAGCTAACCACATTTCAGACAAAACTGGATGAGACGAAAAAGCAGGTGGAAGCAGCCCAAAATGATAGGGAAGAGAAAAACAATAATGTTCAGGATTGTAGAATCCAGCTCATTTCTCTTGAAGGTAGTCGGGACAATATTGAGTTCAGAATCAAAGCATCCGGTGAGGCTATAAAGGAAAATGATGAGAGAGCAGATGCCATAACAATGGAAGTCTCATCTTTAGGAGACCAGATCGAAGGGATGAAATCCGAGAGATCAGACGCCGAAAAGAACCATAAAAAACTTTCAGCCAAATTGAAAAAGGCACTTTCGGTCAAAAATCTTAAGGATGATGCTTTTCGGGAGACATATCGCCAGATTGAAGAAGAGGAACGGATCATTCGGGAAGAACAGCGTGAACGGGAGCGCATGGCTGAAGAAGCTAAAAGAATTGAACTCCGCATTGCCGATCATGAAGGTGAGCTGCGCCGTATCCAAGAGAGGATTCAGGAGAAGTATAATGAAAAGATTCCCGATGTGGTGGAACGAAACATATCGGACAGCGATCTGGCGCTGGAAATTGACAGGCTTGAGCGAAGTATTGAAAGAATTGGTCCTATTAACATGGCAGTTAAAGATGAGTTCGAGGAGGAAAACAACCGCCTGGGATTCTTACAGCGCCAGCAGACCGACCTTTTGGAATCGGAACAGAAACTTCTTGAAACAATGAATAAAATTGACACGGCAGCCAGAAAACAGTTTTTGAAAACATTTGAACTGATTCGCACCAATTTCAAAAAGACATTCACCATGTTTTTTGAGGGAGGTGAATCGGATCTCGAGTTGATAGGTGACGATGATCCGCTGGAAGCCGACCTCAATATTCTCGCCAAGCCACCTGGAAAACATACAAGAAACCTGCGGATGCTCTCATCAGGAGAGAAGGCGCTGACAGCTATTTCGCTTCTTTTCGCTATCTATCTGGTGAAGCCCAGTCCATTCTGTATTCTCGATGAGGTGGACGCACCTCTGGATGATAACAATATTGCCAAATTCACCCGCGTACTCGGGAAGTTTTCCGGACAGACACAGTTCATCATTGTGACGCATAATAAACTGACGATGGAAGCGGCGCAATTTCTTTATGGTGTCACTATGGCCCAGTCGGGTGTCTCAAAAATTGTTTCTGTTCAGCTCGACTGAATACTCATATTTATCTCAATCTCTGTTTGTATCTTTTACCTTTAGTACGTAATTATAGATAATGACTCGTCTTGAAGTCACCTCGTCGCCGCAGTGGAATTACCATGATCTAATTGCCCATCGTGTTCATGAAATCCTATTGGTAGCATCCCCATATGATGCTTACATACTGGAAGAAGACGGCCGCATAACAGAACAGATTCTCACTGAATATATAGGGATGCATCTTAATTATGCCCCTCATGTGTCTCGCGCTTCAACAGCTTCCGAAGCCATGAAAATGTTGGAGGAAAAAAGTTATGATCTAATTATCACCATGCTGAGGATTGCGGACATGGATCCCATCACCTTTGGGAAACAGGTAAAAAAGGATCGCCCTGATTTGCCGGTTATTCTATTGGTATTTGATGCCACAGAATTGCAAAGAATGAAAGAACTCTTGAAGGGTAATGCTATTGACAAGGTGTTCGTTTGGAGTGGCAATGCGAATGTTCTTCCGGTTATCATAAAATATGTTGAGGACAGGAAAAATGTTGAGAGCGATATGGAGATGGGAGATATACGTGTTATCATGGTAGTGGAGGATAGTCCCCGGTTTTACTCTATTATTTTGCCGCGCATATACAGAGAAGTAATGCATCACACCACATCCCTTATGGATGCAAGTTTGAACGATACTCATAAGCTACTCAGGTTGAGAGCGCGGCCGAAAATTCTTCTTGCCTCTAATTATGAGGAAGCTATTGAGTTAATTGATCTGTGTGGTGATAATCTTATGGGTGTTATCTCTGATATTAGATTCCCAAAAAATGGAAAATCAGATATTGCGGCAGGATTCAAACTTGCTCGTTGGATTCGAAACCGTGAAACCGCAATGCCCATTCTTTTGCAAAGCACAAGGCCTAAGGGAGAGTTTCGGGCCAGGAAACTTGATGCAAGATTTCTCTATAAAGAGTCATCGACCTTTTTACAGGACATGTCTGATTTTATTCGTCAGAATTTTGGTTTCGGTGATTTTGTTTTTCGTCTTCCTAGCGGCAAGGAGGTGGGAAGAGCTTCAAC
>DCXX01000065.1:16241-32644 GCA_002329125.1 Fidelibacterota bacterium UBA2125
AATCATTTTTCGAATTGGCTGGCCGCCCGCAGTGAATTCTGGATCGCCTCCCGTGTCAGAAAGGTTAAGACATCGGATTTTGAAAATGTGGAAGGTTTGAGGCAGTATCTTATTGAAGTTGTGGGAATGACCAGGCAGGCCAGAGTACATGGCCGTGTGATCCAGTACCATGGTGGTGATGAGGACACGACTGCTGATTTTGTCAAGTTTGGAAGAGGTTCTTTGGGAGGCAAGGCTCGCGGACTTGCATTTGCGCAATCTCTTGTGAAATCAGATGAATTAAAACAGAAGTTTCCTGACATCAATATCAGGATTCCTAAGGTAGCTGTTATTGGCACGGACCAGTTCGGAATGTTCATGGACGAGAATAATCTTTGGGCTACAGCACTGAAAACAAAGAGTTCAAAGCGTTTGGCGAAGAAATTCTTAAGTGCACCCATACCTAAAGAATTGATGAGTTTTATCAAAGCTTATTTAAAAGAGATGAAATCACCTATTGCTATACGCTCATCGGGGCTGTTTGAGGATATGCAGTATCAGTCTCTGGCAGGTCTCTATTCAACATTTTTACTTCCCAACAATGAACGTTCACTGAAAATTCGTGTTGCAAAGGTTGCTGATGCCATCAGGTTGGTGTACGCGTCCATGTTTTCTCGTGAGGTGAAGAGCACCACCGCCTCAAGCGGTCATCACCTGGAAGATGAAAAGATGGCCATAATCATGCAGGAGGCCGTAGGGCAGAGACACGGTTCCCGGTTTTATCCCACTTTCAGCGGCGTGGCGCAAAGCATTAATTATTATCCCATATCATACATGAAACGGGAAGACGGTGCTTCATACCTGGCTCTCGGATTGGGCCGGATGATTGCTGAAGGGGGGAGAGTACTTCGCTTCTCTCCGAAGTATCCGCGCCTTATGCCGCAGTTTTATTCACCTGATGCCATGCTGGAAAATTCACAAACAGAGTTTTATTCACTTTCTCTTGATACTGGGCAGAATTTGCTGAGCGCCGCCGGAGAAGATAGCAATTTATCGAAGGAACCGCTCTCAGTAGCGGAAAAGGATGGGGTATTACGCCATGTGGCAAGTGTACTTTCCACTGAGGACAACATTGTTAGAGATTCACTCAATTATGACGGTCCTAGGATTGTCACTTTTTCGCGCATCCTCCAGTCCCGCGGTTTTCCGCTTCCTGAGCTAATTAGTGAAATACTGACCCTCGGTTACGACGCTATGGGGTGCCCTGTTGAAGCGGAGTTCGCATGTAATTATTCTTTGAAGCCCGATGTACCATCTGAGTTCTGCTTGCTTCAGATCAGACCCATGCCCAGCGATACATTTGACACTAGTGTTCAGTTCAAGACAGGGGACAGACACGATATTGTCTGCTCCAGTAAACTGGCTCTTGGTAACGGTTACCTCAACGACATCTACGATCTCATTGTTGTAGATCCCGAAAAATTCGATTTTGCTAATTCAAACAAAGTTGCCGAACAAATAGAAAAGATTAACAAAAAGATCGGGAAGGGAAGTTCAATTTTGATCGGTCCTGGGCGGTGGGGAAGTGCTGACCCTTGGCTCGGTATTCCTGTCCGCTGGAATCAGATCTCCCGAGCGAGGGTAATTGTGGAAGTGGAGCTATACGGAAAGCCTATTGATCCGTCATTTGGCAGTCACTTTTTTCAGAATGTCACCAGTTTCAGGATAGGCTATTTTACTGTGACGGGAAAAAATGACCGTATAGACTGGGACTGGCTCAGGTCTCAAAGGACGCATGAATCCTCAGAACATGTCCGGTGGATCAAGCTGAAGAATCCTGCTGCAGTCTGGATTGACGGCAAAACAGGCGATGGACTTATATTGAAAAACCGTCTCGAGTTTCCAGAGAACGGCCACCAGAGCGGCGCCGCTTAAACGACTCCCTGATCCAGCATTGCATCGGCTACTTTAATGAATCCGCCAATGTTTGCACCTTTTACATAATCGACTTTTTTCCCATTATCTCCGTAGCGGACGCACTGATCATGAATGTTTACCATGATCCTTTGAAGCTTTTCGTCAACTTCTTCTCTTGACCACTGAATGCGCATGGCATTCTGACTCATCTCCAATCCGGAAACAGCCACACCACCGGCATTGGCGGCTTTACCAGGCCCGAATAGAACACCATTTTTTTGGAGTATCTCGACGGCATCGGGCTCTGTGGGCATGTTGGCCCCCTCAGAAACACAGAGACAGCCGTTATCAACAAGCATCTTCGCTTCTTCGGCATTGATCTCGTTCTGTGTGGCTGACGGGAGCGCCACATCACATTTAACTTTCCATGGGCGCTCAGCTTCAAAATACTGACAGCCGTACTTTTTGGCATATTCCTGAATGCGGCCGCGCCGTACATTCTTAAGATCTATAACGTAGTTCAGTTTTTCTTCATCGATACCATCAGGATCATGGATGGAACCGGAAGAATCAGAAAGCGTCACCGGCTTGCCTCCTAACAGGTTCACCTTCTCAGCGGCGTATTGTGCTACATTTCCCGATCCTGATATGGCTACTGATTTTCCTTCAAATGAATCGCCTTGGGACTTAAGCATCTCTTCAGCAAAGTAAACACAGCCGTAGCCCGTCGCTTCTGGCCGAATGAGACTCCCGCCCCAGTTGAGTGCCTTGCCGGTCAGCACACCTGTAAACTCGTTCCTTAATCGTTTATATTGGCCAAATAGAAAACCAATCTCGCGAGCGCCCACACCGATATCTCCTGCCGGAACATCTGTGTTTGCTCCAATATGGCGCTGAAGTTCAGTCATAAAGGACTGGCAGAAAGACATTACCTCATTGTCAGACTTTCCCTTGGGATCGAAATCAGAACCGCCTTTGCCGCCACCCATTGAAAGAGTGGTTAGACTGTTTTTCAATACCTGTTCAAAGCCGAGAAACTTGAGGATGGAAAGATTAACAGAAGGGTGAAATCGGAGACCTCCTTTGTAAGGTCCGATGGCAGAGTTGAACTCCACCCGGAAGCCTCTGTTTACTTCTATCTCTCCACGGTCGTTTCGCCACGGCACGCGAAACATCAAAACTCGTTCGGGTTCCACAAGCCGGTCAAGAATCTTTGCATCCATGTAATGGGGATTTTCTTCCAGGAATTCCCACAGCGATTCTGCCACTTCGAGGACTGCCTGGTGAAATTCAGCCTCACCAGCATTTCTCGACTTAACAGAATTCATGAAATCATCAACTGAGCTGTACATGATTTATCTCCGAATATTAGATTATTAACCGATCGAATAACCGTTGTTAAAATTACAACACATTGGCAGAAGCAAAACAAATCTTTTTCGTAGAGGTGACAGTTCTCAGTAGTTATGTAAATTCTACAGAGGGTTTAATGTATGTCGACTTCATTTCCGAACTCACTGTTAAAAACAGGATTATTTGATCTTCTGTATCCACCTTTTTGCCGCTTGTGCGATCAAAAGCTTACCACAGATGAAATAGTTTTTTGCGGAGCTTGTCTGAACGGTCTTGAGGCGACCTATATCAGAAACTGGATCGAAAAAATAACATTCCACGATTGGCTTGATGAGGTATACAGCGGATGGTTTTTTGACGAAAAAATGCAGATTATTATTCATGCCCTCAAATATGATGAAATGGTGGTAGTGGGTGATCTGCTGGGTACGAGACTGGCGGAAATGTTTCGAGACACTCTTTTTTCACTCCAGCTCAATGTTTTAACAGCCGTTCCTCTGCACCCAGTGCGGCTGCGTGAGAGGGGATACAATCAGAGCAACCAGCTGGGTGAGGCCGTCTCCAAGCACCTTAACTTGCCCTTTTCAGCCGATCTATTGCGACGGTGTAAAAACACGAAATCACAAACTAATCTGACGGCGAACGAGAGGATGGACAATGTCACTGAAGCTTTTAAGTCAATTGCTGAGCCGCCTGAAAGAGTTTTGATCATCGATGATGTTCTTACGACCGGGTCCACTGTTTCAGCATGCGCCGCGGCCCTGAAGAGGTCCGGTACGAAATTTGTTGCAGTATTGACAGCGGGGACGCCTTATTTTCACGGCCTGGATTCGCAAGGAAAAACATGAGATCGCTGGAGTCTCTGAATTTTGACAATGATAGGGCATTAATCAGGGTTGATTTTAATGTTCCTATGAGTGAGGGAAAGGTGGCTGATGATTTCAGGATACAGGCTGCCTTGCCGTCCATTAAACATTGTATCGATCACGGTGTAGCTGTCGTTCTCATGTCCCATCTTGGAAGACCGGGAGGAGTTCCATCGGAAGATTTAAGTCTCATGCCGGTGGGTGAGACCTTATGCGATCATCTGGAAATGTCCATCAAATTTTCTCACGACTGTGTTTCTGATGATGCTATTGATGTCTCTCATGAACTCCAGGCGGGGGAAGTACACCTATTAGAAAACCTTCGGTTTCATGCCGGCGAAACAAAAAATGACCACGATTTTGCTTTTCGACTTGCAAAGCACGGTACATGCTTTATCAATGACGCTTTTGGCACAGCACACCGTGCTCACGCTTCCAATGTGGGGGTCACTGATTTTCTGCAAAACAGCACCCCGGGATTTCTCATGGCTGAAGAATTCAAATTTCTTCACTCTGCTGTAATTCGTCCTGAACGGCCTTTTACAATTGTTCTTGGAGGTGCGAAAATAGGGACAAAACTTCCGCTTGTGACCCGATTCATTCGTGAAGCTGATAACATAATTATAGGCGGTGGTATGGCTTTTACGTTCCTAAAAATGGTTGGTTACGAAATTGGTAAATCAATTTATGATGATTCATTACTACAAACAGCTAAACAAATAGTTGAAATGTCGAAATCACTGAATTGTAAGTTCCATCTACCGAGCGATATTGTAGTTACCGAGGATATATCTTCAGGTCAGAATTCAGCTGTTCGTAAGGTATCTGAAATAGATGTCAACGAAATTGGAGTTGACATTGGTCCTGAAACAATAGATCAATTTTGTGAGACCATTAATGGAAGCAGCACCGTTGTCTGGAATGGTCCTATGGGAATTTTTGAGACCGAGGCTTACAGCGGTGGTACCAAGTCTGTGGCAGAAGTTTTGGCACAGATGACCGGTAGAGGGGGGCTTTCCATCATTGGCGGTGGCGATTCAGCATCGGCTGTCCGAGACTTAAATTTATGGAATGAAATGACGCACATTTCCACAGGCGGCGGTGCGTCACTGGAACTGCTTGCTGGAAGGGAACTCCCGGCCATGAAAGCTTTGGAGATGGTATAATGATAAAACCTGTTGTAGCGGCAAACTGGAAGATGTATAAAACGATAGATGAATCAGTGAGCTTCGTCGAGAAACTAAAGAAGAAGCCTTTGGATTGGGATGAGGTCAACATTATATTATGTGCTCCTTACACTTCGCTCTTTGAAATGGGAAATTCCCTTCGTGGGGATAATTTTTTGAGTCTTGGCGCTCAAAACCTGTATTGGGAACAGGAAGGGGCATTCACTGGTGAAATATCCGTCGAAATGCTCAAAGCCTGTGGTGTTGATTGGGTCATTATCGGCCATTCGGAAAGACGAACGCTGTTTGGCGAATCTGATGAAAATGTCTGTCGTAAAGCCGATGCGGCACTGCAAAATGGTCTTTCGGTCATTTTCTGTGTTGGCGAATCACTTGAAGAGAGAGAGAAAGGCAAAACTTCCAGAGTACTCCAGCGTCAGGTGACGGCTCTCTTGTCTCAATTGAACGAACAGCTGTTAAGGATGGTTGTTATCGCTTATGAGCCCATTTGGGCAATAGGAACTGGATTACATGCCACAAGCGACCAGATTGAAGGATCTCACCGATTGATTCGCGGGATTATTGAAAAAGAATTTGTCGGTATTTCAGGAGAGATTTCCATCCTTTACGGCGGAAGTGTTAACTCCGGGAACTGTAGGGAATTAAGTGAAGTTAGTGAGGTTAACGGCTTTCTGATTGGCGGCGCAAGTCTGGACGCCCATCAGTTTGCTGAAATTGCAACAACAATCACTGAGGTGAAAAAAGAATAGATGTATGGATTTCTGGTATTTTTGCATGTGATCGTCAGTATTTTGCTGGTAATAGTTATTCTCATGCAAGCGAGTAAAGGTGGCGGCCTTGCCGGTACCTTTGGTGGCGCGTCCACCGCCATTTTTGGCGGACGGGGTGCTGGCAGTTTTCTCAGCAAAGTTACGGTGGGTTTGGCGGCAACATTTATGATGCTGGCCATTCTCATCAGTCTTGTGAATGTGCCTACAGATAGCGGGGATTCTATCGTAAGAAAAATGGCTGGGGAAGAAGTTGTTTCTCCGGCGGCCGATCTCCCTGTGCCGCTTTCTTTTCCGCAGGAAGACGAGAAGGAACAATGACATCATCTTCAATACAGTTTGCCGAAGTGGTGGAATTTGGTAGACACGCTATCTTGAGGGGGTAGTGTCCAACAGGACGTGCGGGTTCAAATCCCGCCTTCGGCACAGCGTAAAACAAAAACAGGGTTAAGAATGAAAAAAACACTACTAATAACGATATGGTTAATGGCAATCTTAACTGCTCAGAACAGTGACCAACTTTTTTCTGAAGGTAAGAAGTTGTTTGAAGACGGATTTTTGACTGAGGCTGAATCCAAATTTCTTGCTGTTGTGCAGGTTGATCCAGCTGCCTCTGGGGCACACTTTTTCCTCAGCAAAGTTTACCTACGTCAATATGATCTGGATAAAACTCGTGAGTCTCTAAGAAATGCCATTGAATACGATAAGGCAAATCAGGAATACCGAGATGATTTCGATCATCTGAACCAGCTGGCCTCATCTATGGCGAACGCCATGAGGTCGCTGAATGGAGGCGATTCTGATGGTGCCATGGCAAAATTTGAAAAGGTGATTGAAGACTATCCGGAGTTCACCGCCGCTGGAATGTATTACACCGGCATCGCACTCATGCGTTCAGATCAGGCTAGCGAAGCATCAAAATATTTCCGGGAGTCGATGAGTTTTGATCCCAACTATGAAAGGCCGAGAGTTGCATTAAAGGGTTTGACAGACCGAGCCTACAATGAAGGGAATCAACTGCTCCGGAGAGGTGACTACGAGGGAGCTGAAAGTTTTTTTAATGAAGTGTTGCAGTTGAACCCTAACTACTATCAGGCCTACTTCCAACTTGGCTACCTGAACACAAAACTGGGAGACTATGAACTGGCACTGGCAAACTATAAGAAAACAGTGGATATGAATCCCGGATATGCCAAAGGGTGGTTTGCGTTAGGTCTTACTTATCAGCGTAACGGTGATTATGACAATGCACTTAAGGCGCTTGATAGTGCTGTGGATGCCGACCCTACCTATGCTAAAGCGCTTGTTCAGAAAGCTAAAATCCTAATGAAGCAAGGAGACTACAAATCAGCTGAAGGCGCTTACAACCATGCCATTCAGGTTGATCCTTCTTACAGCGCGGCGTACGCTGATCTTGGCCAGATTTATGTGAGCCAAGAGCGGTGGGAAGATGCCACCAGTGCGCTCTCTACAGCTACAGCTCTGGATGCGAAGCTCCATAAAGCATGGTTTTTGCTTGCTCAGTCGGAAAATGCCAGTAGCAATTGCGATAATGCAAAAGAGGCAGCCCGATCGGCCCTCGATGCGAAATCAAATTATGCACCAGCATATTATGAACTTGGCATGGCTGAGGTCTGTCTGGGTAACAAGACAGCCGCTCTGGCTTCTTTCGAGAATGCAAGGAAAGACAGATCGTGGCGCAAGAATGCAGAGTATGAAATAGACAAAATCAAAAATCCTGATAGGTACAAGAATCCCTAAACAGTTTAAAGGGGCGCTTCGGCGCCCTTTTTTTTATCTACTCTTCCGAATCTGAACTGACGTCCTTATTTTTATCTTACTATGATTAAAGCAGTTATCTTCGATCTCGATAATACACTTCTTGATTTCAAGAAAATGAAACAGAATGCCATTTTAGCAGCTGTTGACGGTATGATAGAAGCTGGGCTCCAACTTGACCAGAAAAAAGCGTACGATCAGATTATGGAGCTTTATGAAACAAGTGGTTGGGAGAACCAGGAGATTTTTAACGATTTTCTGAACAAATCTACAGGAGAAGTGGATCATAAATATCTGGCAGCGGGAATTGTCTCATATAGACGGGCAAGGGATGCTGCACTTACCCTTTATCCCGGTGTGAAAAAAACACTCATTACGTTGGCGAAAATGAGTATCAAGCTTGCCATTGTTTCCGATGCACCCAGGCGTGAGGCTTGGCTCAGAATTTGCTATCTAAACCTTCACCATTTTTTCGATCTGGTTCTCACCTTTGATGATGTGGGTGAAAGGAAGCCATCTCCAAAGGGCTTCAACATGGTGTTGGAAAAATTCATTTGTTCCGCTGAGGAAGTGCTTATGGTAGGCGACTGGCCCGAACGTGATATGGAGGGAGCCCATCAACTGGGGATCCGAACAATATTTGCCCGCTACGGTGACACTTTTGGTACTGTGGAGTCTGGTGCCAACTGGGATGTAGAAGATATTTTCGAGATTGTTGGAATTATTAATTCATTGAATGAAGCCTGAGAGCAACAAAGTCGGTACCGACATTGTGGAGGTCTCACGGATTCGTCAGCTGGCCAATGAGCACGGAGAAAAATTTTATCGTCACGTATATACAGAGGCTGAAGTGGAGTGGTGTCAGGGCCGTGCTCTGCCTGCAATGCACCTAGCCGGACGTTTTGCCGCTAAAGAAGCTGTTAAGAAAGCGCTCTTGGCTTCAGGTGAAGAGAATATTCCGCTTAGTGGTATTGAAATTATCCGGCAGGAAGGTTGTCCACCGGAAGTATCTCTACATCTTGATTTAGTAAGACCGTATCACTGTCAGGTTTCCATCTCTCACACAGATTCGCTGGCAACGGCAGTTGCCATAGTGGCTCCTCAATGAGAATTCTTTCAGCACAGGAAGCGAGAGAGGTGGACAGAATTGCCATGCAAGAGCAGGGAGTACCCGGTGTCACGCTCATGGAAAATGCCGGGCGTGCGGTGGCTGAAAAGGTCGGTTCAATGGCTGATGGTGGAAAAGTGAGCATCCTTTGCGGAAAGGGCAACAACGGCGGCGATGGATATGCATGCGCCTCTTTCCTGAATGAGATGGAAATAGAATGTGAACTCATATCAACAATTCCTGAGGGTGAAATAACAGGTGACGCCAGACATTTCTATGATGAATGTAAGGGTAAAGGTATCAGATTCTGTCACGCTCAGCATGTTAAGGAAGTCGATCTTGGTCACTATAATCTTATTGTCGACGGCCTCCTTGGCACGGGAATTTCTGGAGATGTGAAACCTGAAGCGGCTGAGTGGATCGAAGCCATGAACTCCACATCCTCAGCAATTCTTTCTATTGATATCCCTTCCGGCATAAACGGGACCAACGGATTTGTTTGCGGAACAGCAGTGCAAGCTACCGCCACTGTTACCATGGAGTTCCTGAAGCAGGGAATTGTGGTTCAGCCGGGCAAATCGCTGGCAGGGGAGATTACTGTGGCTGATCTCGGGTATCCTGCCGCCGCTTTTGAAGAACTCGGGGTGAAAAAGAAAACTTTTGATGAGGCATTTGCCCGAAAATATTTATCCCCGCCGCCTGCTGAAACATATAAGCACCGTCAGGGTAAACTGCTTGTTATTGCTGGGTCAAAAGGTTTCACGGGGGCGGCATGCCTAGCCGCCGAATCAGCCGTGAGAAGCGGTGCTGGACTGGTAATTGCAGCCGTGCCTGAATCCCTTAATTCAATCTTTGAGAGAAAATTGACTGAAACTATGACGTTGCCCATCCCTGACGATGGAAACGGATTTCTGAACAAAAATGCCCTCGATTCGCTTCATAAGTGGTTCGGCTGGTGTGACGTTCTTCTTATGGGGCCGGGAGTTGGAACAGACCCCCAGGTGGGAGAGTTGGTAAAGGGTATTATTCACAAGTACAAAAAGCCACTTGTTTTGGATGCTGACGGATTGAGACACATCAAAGACGATCTGGATATTCTTTCTCAGTTGGAAGACGCATTCATCCTGACGCCCCATCACGGTGAAGCTTCCGGGTTATTCGGGGTCGAGCAAAAGGAGATCAGTGAAGATCCATTCAAGTTTGCCACTGAAGCTGTGGGACGGTCAGGGGGTGTGCTGGTTCTCAAAGGCGCTCCTACGCTGACGGCTTTCGGAAGTGAGGTTATTGCCAATACATCTGGTCATCAAGGGCTGGCTACAGGCGGTACAGGGGATGTCCTCGCAGGAATTATTTCCAGTTTTCTCTGTCAGGGAATGCCGATTGAGGTAGCCGCTCAACTAGCGGTTTTTGTTCATGGTCAGGCTGCTGATCTGCTCTTGGAGGAAAGAGGGTATCGTGGTCTTGCAGCTTCTGATCTAATCGAAAAAATCCCTTCCATCATTGCCGGTTATGAAACAGGCAGATAGACACCGGGCGGCGACGTATGGATAAACTGGTTATTCACGGTGGTCACCCACTGAACGGATCTGTAAAGATCAGTGGTGCAAAAAATGCTGTTCTGCCTATCATGACTGCCACCATCATTACACCCGGCAGCTACAAAATCAAACGTGTTCCTGATCTTCGTGATACAAGAACGATGATCAGTCTACTGAAAATCATCGGTGCTGAAGTGAACTTTCAGGATGGGACACTTCATATTGATACCACCAAGTGCAACAATCCAGAAGCACCCTACGATCTGGTAAAAACAATGCGTGCCTCTTTCTACGTGCTGGGGCCGCTACTATCGCGATTCGGTTACGCCAAAGTTTCCATGCCAGGCGGATGTGCCTGGGGTCCGCGGCCTGTCAATTTTCATGTTGATGCTATGGAGCAAATCGGTGCTGACATAATTCTGGAAGACGGATACATTATTGCGAAAGGCGAGAATTTGAGTGGTGGAGATGTGTTGTTTGAGGTCTCTTCCGTGGGTGCTACGGGAAATGCTGTCATGGCTGCTGTTAAAGCGTCTGGCCGGACGACTATTTCCAATGCTGCCATGGAGCCAGAGATTACATGTCTTTGCAAGTTTTTGAATGCTATGGGCGCCAGTATCAGCGGTATTGGTACCGACAAACTTCAGATTGAGAGTGTCAGTGAAATGAAGCCTGTAGATACTGAAATCATACCTGACCGGATAGAAACAGCTACCTTTCTGATTGCCGGAGCAATGGCAGGCGAAAAAGTTGAAGTGGTAGGGGCAGAGCCAAATCATCTACAGGTGGTCCTGAAAAGACTTCAGGAAGCAGGTAGTAAACTTGAAGTGAAAAAAGACAGCATCATCATTGAGAGAAAGGGAAGACCGCGACCTGTCTCATTGGAAACAGCCGTTTACCCTGGATTCCCCACAGATGTCCAGGCCCAATGGATGGCACTCATGTCACTGGCCGACGGCAATTCCACCATCATGGACAGCATCTACCACGATCGTTTTACTCACATTGCTGAACTGAGCCGATTAGGGGCTGATATCAGATTGAAGCGTAATGTGGCGGAAGTGAAGGGAAAGGAGCGGTTGCTGGGAGCTCCTGTCATGTCTACTGACATTCGTGCCAGCGCATCGCTGATCCTTGCCGGCTTGGGGGCGAAAGGACAAACAGAAATTTCCCGCATATATCATATTGATCGTGGCTATGAGAAGATCGAAGAAAAATTTCAGTTCCTGGGAGCTGAGATTTCCAGAGAATCTGAATAATAGCTAAAGACTTTTCAATACTTTCAGAATTTCCTTTGCGGTTACCTCAGGGGTTAGATTGTCTGTAGCCACTCTTACATTTGCCCGCTGGTAATATTTTTTTCTGTCATCCAGCATTTCTTGAAGAATATTTCCAGGATCACCACCACCTTCGATGATCATCTCCTTCGATTCCATTCTTTCTACGAGATCAGCAACAGGTGTATCGAGCCAGATAGTGGCACCTGTGGTATCCATGGTCTGGAATTTGCTTTCTTCAAGAACGGTATCACTGTTACAGGCGAAAACCTGATGCTCTCCCTGGGATAATTCCTGGAGCATGGTCGCCTCCATTGTTCTCAGTGATTCTTCTCCGAAGGTTGCAATGATTTCCTGCAGCGGTCTGCTGTAAATCGCTTCCAGCATTTCATTTACATCAATAAATGCCCACTTGAGATAATTAGCAAGGATACGTCCAATTGTTGATTTGCCCACACCCATCATGCCGATGAGGTAAATGTTTCGAAGTGCCCCGTTCATATTGCTTGGTATGATAATAACCATAGTTTCACATAGGAATCAACTCGTACTCAGAATAAATTGACCTCATTATTTTGAGGCCAATCTCTTTTGAAATTTACTTCGGGGATCAATTGGCTGAAATAATCTGGAGAGGTGGCCGAGCTGGCTGAAGGCGGTCGCCTGCTAAGCGACTGTAGGGGGAAAACCTCTACCGCGGGTTCGAATCCCGCCCTCTCCGCGCTCCCGGGTTGGTTATCTTTAATAAAGGCTTGACAGATTATTCACGAGCAAGTGAGGGGAAAGAAGATTTCTTCCTCCTATCATTATAAAGATCAGTTAGTCAGAGGTGGGAGAGGAATACACCAATGTTTTGCCATTTTGGTCTCCAAATTTGCCCTTGTGTGGCAAAAGAGCGGTACATAGTGTCCTTCAGCATGTCTGAACTTCCAAATTCTGTCCACTTCTATTACGGAGGATTTCATTTTGAGATAAAGATCTCCCAGTTCACGGGATCTCTGTATTGAAGCATCTCTATCACTTGATTCGAGCAATGAAAGTAAATCAATATTTAGCAAGTCACGTTTCTTATAACCGAGTACATCTATCCATTTATAGGCTGTCCCATCATAGATATTTCTAACAGGATAACTAATTTCTTCTCTCCCAACATCTAGATCAAATTGTAGCTGCATCCATCCTGAGAAGCCGACATACCAGTCGATTTTTGATACACTATCTCCAATCGGTGAATCCTTGGAATATTCAATTTTTCTTTCCAGCTCAATAATTCTATCGAGCAGACCTTTTGCAATATCCTGATCGAATTCACCAGTAGCAATTTCAGGCACATCGCGAAATTCACATTCCGATCGACCGTTGTTTTTCCAAATAACCTGCTTGCCCAGCGCCGTGGCAACGGCTTCAACATTACTCGGTCTTATGGAAGTTACACGACCGTTGAGCCAACGATTGATGGCAGTGGGAGTGAGTCCGGTCCTTCTTGCAAGTTCCGTCTGCCTAACTCTACTTGATTTAATAAGTTCGACTGTTTTGCTATAACTGTCCACGCTTTGTAAGTATAGACCATTTAGGTTATATAAGTCAATAACTACACAACTAATGTATAGATTCTGAGCAGGTCGTTTATCTGGAATACCAGGAAACGTTTTGTCTGAATATGACTATAAGTGTAAGCTCAAACATCTCTGGAGGTGTGGCAGAGTCTGGTTGAATGCACCGGTCTTGAAAACCGGCGTCCGCCTTACGGCGGGCCAGAGGTTCGAATCCTCTCGCCTCCGCGAATTCCCTGAATATTTCCTTTTGACGGGAAACACCACTTTCTTTCACTTTTTCTCGATTCACGGCTAACTTTAACCATGCCTGCCGCTCCGAGAGTTCGTTTTGCTCCCAGTCCTTCAGGTGAACTGCACCTTGGAGGTGCCCGGACTGCTCTATTCAACTATCTTTTCGCCAAAAAAAGAGGTGGTAAATATTTTCTTCGAATAGAAGACACTGATGTTCAGCGTTCTAAACAGGAATTTGTGGATCAGATATGCTATTCCCTGGAATGGCTCGGTCTCAAGTGGGATGAACCCATTGTTTATCAATCTAAGCGGCGGGACCACCACCACAGTGCCGCCCGGCAACTCCTTCAAGCTGGCGGGGCCTACAGGTGTTTCTGTACAGTAGAAGAGTTGGCACTGGAAAGGGATGAAGCGGCCAAAGAGAAAAAACTGTATCGCTACTCAGGCAGATGCCGGGATTTGACGGACGATGAGCTGAAACTACGATTAAATAGAGCCGATCCTTTCTGTGTCCGCATCACTGTTCCGGGAGGAAAGACCAAATTCACTGACTCTGTTTACGGTAAAATTGAAGTGGATCACAAGGAAATAGATGACTTCATTATCCAGCGGACGGACGGGTCATCTACTTACAACTTTACTGTGGTGGTGGATGATATGGATATGGAGATCAACTGGATTATCCGCGGTGAAGATCATCTGGCGAACACCCCAAAGCAGATTATTGTTTATAAGGCTCTCGGATCAAAACCGCCGCGATTTGCTCACTTGCCCATGATTCTAGGCCCGAACGGCCAACGCCTCAGCAAACGCCACGGTGCCACAGGGATCCAAGCTTATCGGGATATGGGATTTTTGCCTGAAGCTCTGCTCAACTATCTCGCTCTACTGGGGTGGTCACCCGGTAACAATAGAGAGGTTTTCTTCTTTAAGGAGTTGACAGAAAAGTTCTCTTTGAATAAAGTAGTGAAGAAGGGAGGAGTCTTTGATGAAAAAAAGCTTAACTGGATTTGCGGCCAGCATATGTCGGACAAATCTTCACAAGATCTTCTTAACACGATGCGTGAGCTGGATCCAGACTGGCACAGTGATCAAGATGAGAGCTACCTTCTCAATGTTATCGAAATGGTGCAATCGAGAACCAAATCGCTCAGCGAACTCAACGAATTTTCCGGTTACTTTTTTACCGATCCCCAATCCTTTGATGAGAAAGCAGTGAAGAAACGTTGGAAAGATACCTCTGTGACTGAACTGATGAACCGGTACTGGATGAGCCTCCATGAGCTAACAAAGTGGGAGCCTACCGTCCTGGAGGAGCATCTTCGGACACTTGCCGAGACAGAAAACGTTTCTGCAGGCAAGTTTATTCACCCCATGCGGATCGCTATTTCTGGGCAGGGAGTAGGGCCGTCTCTGTTTGATCTGATGGCACTTTTAGGCCGTGAGCGTGTATTAAGGCGAATGAATTATGCAATTGATAATTTGCCGCCATCCTGATAGATTGATCTGATATGAGGCGTTTAATCATTACACCTCTCGCTGTTTTCAGCCTGACAGTTTCACTGCAGGCCAATTCTCGATGGCTTAATCTGTATATTCCGGAATTTGACAATCTGCGAAACGATCCTTCAGTGGCATGGCTCAGCTCCGGATTTGTGGACATTCTTTCCCAGAAGTTTACTGAACTTGACGGCGTACGCGTCTTCGGCCGTCCGGCACTGGAGAAAATACTTCAGGACAAAACTGTTCTCCTGACGCAGCGTGCAGGTACAGACAATATCCTTGTTATGGGGACGTACAGCAGAGATCTGGATCAGGTGACAGTGAATGCTCAAATAATCAATATCTCAAACTGGGCTGAACTGGGGGTGGTCCGGACGGTAAGCTCCATGACTAATATCACGATTATGGGAAATGATCTTTTTGCTAAACTCTCTGAAGGTCTTAAAGAGCGTCTTCCCCCTTCCCCAAAAGCTGATGAACTGTATCCTCTTGGGGGAGGCTATTCAGATGCGCCAGAAATGAACCGACAGACGAAAGAGGTTGGAAAATCCATTGATCAGGCGCTGGAAGGTTTGGAGAAAGCGATGGATGTTTTTATCGGCGCCCGAGGGGTGGAGAAAGGAACTGTCACTTCCCACGGAAAGTTCAGTCGAGAACTCAATTTTGGCACCAAAGAGACGCCATCAGAACCGGCCACCAAAGAAGCCATGATGCTGGAGGAGATCCTTGAGCTGGTTGCGGCAAATCCTTATGGCGTTCAGATCGGTGAACCTAAAGTAGAGGTTGATCCGGAGAGCAAGGGGAAAACGGTATTTCTCTCCCTTCCGGTGAAGTATTCACTGAAGGAAAACCTTATCAGTGACATGTTGCGCTCCTTGCCCTATACCGGTGTCCGGCAAGAGGGGACACTTACTACCATCGAATTTGCCCGGAACAAGTTTCCCATTTCCGGTGAACTGAGTGATCGTATTACAAAAGGTGAATTCCGCGTTGTGCCGGTGGTACAGTTTCTGGGTCAGAACGGAAAAGTCCATACCGCAATTCTTGACAGTGGTGATCCGTACTGGCACAGCCAATCCAGAAAAAAATCGAATACCAGAACAGAACATATTTTTTCACAGCTGGTTGCTTTTACCGTAAGCGGCTGGTCGCTGCAGGTCACTATGGAAGCGGTAGATATCAATGCAACATATACGATTGAGATGCCGAGAACTGAAGTAGGGCTATTGTCGCAGGTTGTTGTTGAATTCGTGCCTGAATCAAATTTGAAGAAGTATCTCTCCAGCGTCTTATAATATATCATCAGGGATAAACCTGATTATGATGCGAGTCGTTAAGACGT
>DCXX01000066.1 GCA_002329125.1 Fidelibacterota bacterium UBA2125
AACATTGTATGGGTTTTCGTCATCTACAAAAATCTGATAAAACTGAGACAATGTCACATTATTCACAATGTCCCAGTTTTTTCCACCATCATAGGATACCTGAAACCCTCCATCACTACCACTCAACAATCGATTGGAATTTTCAGGATCTATCCAAAAAGACTGATGATCTCCATGAACACCATTTGCAATTCTTTCAAATTTTTGACCGCCATCAGTTGATTTAAATAGCCCGCCAGATAGCGAATAAAGATGGTCAGGATTGGTTGGATCAACTCTTATATCACTGTAGTAAAATGGTCGAAAATTAATTCTGGCATCACCGTGTACCTTTTTCCAGTTCTCACCACGATCGTCAGATCTGAAGAGTGTTCCTCCATCTTTAATTTCAGTCACTAGATAAACAATATTGGGTTCACTTTGAGCAACCTGAACACCAATCCTGGTCATAGGTCCATCAGGTAATCCGTTATGGATTATATTCCAGTTCTTCCCCCCGTCCATGGTTCGATATAAGGCTGTTTTCTTTCCTCCACCATCGAAACGCCAAGGTTTTCTACGGAATGTCCACATTCCGGCATACATGATCCGAGGATTGCTATTTTCCATAGTAATATCAGAACAACCAGTATCTTCATCAATGTAGAGGACTTTTTTCCAACTTTTGCCCCCGTCATAAGTTATGAAAACACCACGTTCCGGATTAGGGCCCCATTCACGACCCAAAGCACATACAGATGCCACATCAGGATTACGAGGATCAACAACAATTCGTTTGATTCTTTCTGTCTTTTCAAGACCCGATTTCACCCAGGTAATTCCTCCATCAATTGAACGATAGACACCCCTTCCATAACCAACACTATTTCGAGGATCACCTTCACCTGTGCCAACCCAGAGAACGTTTGCATCAGAAGGTGAAACAGCAATTGCACCAATGGAATAAGCATCCTGATCGTTGAAAATTTCATCAAAAGTGACGCCGTTGTTTATTGTTTTGAAAATTCCACCGTCCGCGCCACCTACATAATATGTATTGGGATCCCCTGCCACACCCTCAATAGCACTAACGCGTCCTCCCATATTTGCTGGACCGATATTGCGCCATTTAAGATCGCCCAGCAAAGACCGTTTATCAGATTCCGCTGACATGGCGATAGAAATGAATGTCACAATCATTATTAATGCTCTAGCTGATTTCATTCCTTTGTTCTCCTAAATTACCCCTTTTGATATAAGATCAATTCTCCATTTTCCAGAAAGCAATACCCCCGGCCTGTTTGCCAATATCAGCCTGATCTACCAGCTTTAATGATGAGAGATCAATTACGTCCACAGAACCGGGTTCAGATCCAATTCCTTCTACTGAAACGAATGCGAATTTGCTATCCGGTGAAATGACCACACCGTGGGTCACTTTCCGAGTATTTTTGATTTTTGCCAGTTCTTTACCTGAATCAATGTCCCAAACCGCTGTCTTGGCAACGCTTTTGTATGTCACCACAAGCTTTTTCCCATCACGACTCACTTCACAATTATAAGGTCCTTTCTCCGTCTGGAATCGTCTAGTTATAACCCATCTCTCAACATCAACTTCCACCACTTCATCAGTGCCATTATTAACAACATAAAGAAATTTGTCATTGGGATGTGGGTAGACCCAGGTTGGCTTTTCCTTCGGCATAGAATGGTCTCCCATTTTGTGCTTCATCCCACCCATCTTTTTCATCTCATGTTTCCCTGTTGAAAGTGTACGGGTAATTTCCATTCTCATGGCGTCCAGTTCGTAAAGTTTGGCAGACATCATGGCCACAGAGTAGTGTTTCAGGCCGTTATTGAGCAGTCGGGAACCGTGAGGCATTATACCTGTTTCTACACGATCGATTTCGACCATCTCTTCAGGATCAACTATTGATACTGTACTTACTTCATCATGACCCCCATGCAAATTGAAATTCACCACATAAAGCAAACCGGTAGCCGGAGATACCTGAAGTGTTGCTGGGAAAAGCCCAAGTTCCACTCTATCAACCAGTTCATCACTTCCCGTCCTGTATTTATACAAATGACCAAAAGGGATACCGTGTGCCATTGAGAGATACCAGTATTCACCATCGGGAGAAACATTAATGCCATGAGGCCCCTCAATCTCTATTGGCCAAACACCAACAGGAATCCGCTTTTCCACATGGATTTTCTTCCCGTCAAAACGGACAAGGGCCACCTCGTCTTCCGATTCAGCAGTTGCATAAATGTAATAGTCTCTGCCCAGAGAGGGTGAAATCAAGAATATTGTTAAAAGGAATAAAACATTAATCCTTCTTTTTAATCTTCTCATCAGTCTGTTTCCTTTTTCTCTTTATCAACAAATCTGACAGCATAAAGACCGCTGTTCATATCTGAAAAATAGACCAGCCCTTTGTACGGCTGTGGCCCCCAAGCATTAGGTGCATTGGGGATATATCCGTCAGGTGAGTAACCATGGAAAAAGGCAATCTCTCTCCCCTGTTTATAAATATCACCTAGAAGCTCTCCGGAAATATCTACTACGCGTAATCCCCCTTGGTAATAGGCGGTATAAAGTGTATCGCCCTGTACCCATAAATTGTGAGATCCGGCTTCAGGGACCTGGTAGAGAGCTACCTCTTCAGGGTTATGAATATCCGTCATATCGATAAAATGATAGCCTCCACGGGGATTCGAGATATTTCCAACCGCTTCGGCATCGGAGCCGCCGAAAGGAAACCATTCATCCCCCGCTATTACATGGAACTTACCTGTGGATTGACTCAAAAAAGGAAAAGCTGCATGATTTCTACCAGTCTGGTCTTCTTTATAGGTAATGGAAATAGGATTTCTGAAGTTTCCTTTCCCAGCAACTTGGAGAAGTGGATTTGACTGGATCATGGGAAGATTTCGCTCAATGAACGGAAGACCTCCCACATCAACCATTTGGACACCGTCTGTCCAGTTGGATGAGTAGGCAATTCCGTCTACCACCCATACATCATGGATTGAGTGTCCTGGAGTTTTTAGTTCAAAGACAGAGACCCGTACAGGCTCGCGAGGATTTTCAATGTTGATAATATCAAACTTGCGTCCGTTGTTAACAGCAAAAACATGATTTTGATAAACGAATACATTATGAACACCACCAGTCAGGTCGTCATTGAATTCTGACAGAATCTCAACATTATAAGGATCTGAAACATCTAGGATGACGATACCGTTTTTTCGATTTGATGCTCCTTCCCGTGTGATGACACACACTTTTCCGTCTTCAGAAACTTTCACATCATTTACCGTCCTGGCATCGACCGTGATGGTGTCAATAGGAACAATATTTGACGGATCAGTAACATCCCAGAAATAAGCATCGCCATTGGCGCCCCAAGTTCCTGTAACAGCGAAATCTTTACCCGCATATTTCCCTATTCCGGGCCAGACCCACAGATCGGACGTGGCCACAGAAGGCACCAGGCCATGCCCTACCAGTTCCATTTCACTCTTAACTTCGCGTGGAATCACTTTTACGCTCTTACTTGCGGTGAATCCTCCAGTTGTAGCACGCACTGTATATATACCGGCAGTTTCAGCTACAAATTTCCCAGCTTGAGTCACTTGAGCGTTAGCAGGCAAACCTATGCCGTACTCCGCTACTCCTGTCCAAGAGTATTTTACTGGTACATCTGAAACAGCTTTTCCTGATCTTGTAAGTGGGGTCGCAGAAAACTGAATAACATCTCCGGTGCGAGCATCCTCTTCAGGAGAAGAAAGTGACATTCCTCTGACTGGGTTTGAGACGATGCGAAGGGTGTGGGTGGCAGTAATATTTTCCACGGATGCCTCTACAGTGATACGTCCCTTAAACTTAGCTGACAAATTTCCGAACGGATCAAAATCAGCCACTCTCGGTTCACCGGATAAAAGTGTAACAACGGCATCTTTTCTAACCAATCCTGCTTCATCATGAACCACAGTTTTAAAGCTAACGGTTGTACCCTCGTAGATAGTCTCAGCTGGATCCACAAATGTGACAGATTTCAACGGAGGATAGGGTATTTCCACAGGCATGGTACCTCTCACGCGGTCTTCTCGCTTTTTGGTGATACTTCTGGCACTGAGCTCATGTGAACCTGGCTTAAAGGCTTTAACTGTTACCATAGCAACACCGGATGAATCACTCAACCTGGGACTCGTAGTAATAGCCCTTCTTCGGCCATAGATATAGAAAGGATTTTCAACATTCTCTCCGTTTTGATTCACAAGTGTAATTCGAACTCGAGCCGAATCACCTACCTCGATAGTTAATTCTTCAGGTTCGAAAAAGAAGTAAAGAGAATCCTTTTCAGCTTCTTCAACTGCCTCATCCTGAGCGAAAAGAAAACTGGTAAGAATTAATGAAAGTAAAGTTGCAGTGTATTTATTCATGATTTTTTCCTTGGTTAGTCAGTTTCTTTCTTGGCATCTATAGAAACAAGCCTAATTGCATATAGACCACTGTTCATGTCTGCAAAATAGATGAGACCCTTGTAAGGCTGCGTTCCCCACACCATGGGTGCATTGGGTAAGTGTCCTTCCTTGTTTGAAGAAAGGAAAAATGCGATTTCTCTACCCTGCTTATATAGGTCTCCCATAAGTTCACCGGAAATATCAAGGATGCGAAAACCGCCTTGATAAAACGCCGCCATGAGAGTATCACCCTTGACCCAAAGGTTATGTGAGCCAGCTTCCGGCACCTGATAAATAGCCACTTCCTCAGGATTATCTGGATCAGTGAAATTGACAAAATGGAATCCTCCTCTTGGATTGGACGGTTCTTTTTTAGTCGCCCCTAGACCGAATGGAAATGATTCATCACCGGCAATTATGTAAAACTCTCCCGTTGATTCACTAAGAAAGGGAAAAGCGGCATGATTCCTTCCCGTGGGATCATTTTTATATGAAATCGGTGTTGGATTTGATGGACTACCCTTTCCAGCTCTAGCCAGCAGTGGATTTGCCTGAATCATTGGCATATTTCTTTCATTGTAAGCGATCCCGCCCACATCAACGGCATGAACACCGTCAGCCCAGTTAGAAGAGTAAGCGATACCGTCAACAATCCAAACATCATGTATGGAATGTCCCGGCGTCTTTAATTCATATACACCAACACGGTGCGGGTTGCTAGGATCCTCAATGTTGATAATATCATATTTTCTCCCGTTGTTAACGGCATAGACATGATTGTCATAAACAAACGTGTTATGTACACCTCCGGTCATATCATCATTAAAAGTAGATAGGATATCTACATTATAAGGATCCGATACGTCAAGAATTACAAATCCGTTTTTCCTGTTTGAAGCCCCCTCACGCGTGATGACACCCACAGTACCATCTTCAGAAATTTTCACATCGTTAACAGTTCTGGCGTCCACCTTGACGGTATCGATAGTAATCATATTCTTTGGGTCTGTGACATCCCAAAAGTAGGTGTTACCGTCAGCACCCCATGTTCCCGTAACAGCAAAGTCTTTTCCTTCATGCTTCCCGATGCCGGGCCAGATCCACAAATCTGACGTAAATACGTCTGGTACAAGACCGTAGCCTACAAGTTCTACCTTCCTCGTTACCTCTCTAGGAACAACCTTAATGGTTTTTTGAGCCGAGTATCCCCCTGATGAAGCATAGATAGTGTAGAGTCCTGACGTCTCTGCAACAAATCTGCCGTCTTGAGACATCTGACCTGCTGCTGGCAACCCAATACCGTAATCGGCAATTCCTGTGTATGAATAGTATATAGGAGCATCTTCTACTTCACGGGAACCCCGGGCCAAAGCTTTAGCATTAAAATGAACAACATCTCCAGTACGCACTTCCCCAGAAGATGATGACAGTTCCATTCCACGTACAGGATTCTTTACAACCCTCACATTAATGGAGCTTGTCACATTGTCAACTTGAGCTGTCACTCTCACCCTACCTGTGGATTTTGCATTCAGATTTCCAAAATCGTCAAATTCAGCAATAGAACTATTAGTAGTAACAAAAGTCAAATCTGTTTCATTACGTGTCAATCCAGCTTCATCAAATACCTTTGCTATAAACTGAACAGATGTCCCTTCGTACAACTGGGTAGTTGACTGATCAAATTCAATTCGGGCTAGCGGTGGATACGGAACTGTTACTGGCATTTTATCGCTCACACGGTCAAGACGTTTAGTCGATATACTCCTGACGTTTAACGAAAGATCTCCAGGCCTGTAAACTTTAACTAACACATTAGCGACTCCTGTGGAATCACTGATCCTTGGATATACCGATACAGTACCCCTTTCTCCGCCGTGGATATAAAATGGACTATTGGCAGATTCACCCTCATTTTTCAACAACCGAATAGTGACCACGGCAGAGTCACCCACTTCCAAATAAAGTGAATCGGGGGCAAACTGGAAGTAGAGTGAATCGCTTGGCTCTTCGCTCTCTTCCTGGGAAAAAAGTATTGTGGCTGAAAATGTAACAACAATAAATACTTGGCTCAACCTCATTATATTATCTCCTTGAATCACGGTTTAGTTGTGGAATTCTTCCGGGTGTATAGGGTGCACCAACTCTATCCAGTACATTTTCGATTGACACAATTTCTCGTTTAAAAATCTGCTGAGTCTCTCTTAGAATAGGCTCTAACTCTTCTCTTGCAATCTGATATCCATCGCGATGCGTCTGAGTGGGAGCAGATGTGGCACTGATTGTACCACGCACAGCACTATTAATCCGATCTGAGATAGATGGCGAACGATCGATATCCAGTCTGGAGGAAAGCCTATCACCGTAAAGAAAGATTTTTATATCATTCAGACGTGATTGAACCTCCTGAATATCCGATAATATATTAACATTATCTCCTTTAACTGATTTTGCAGCAACCCTCATTCTATTAAGACGATTTTCTATATCGTCAATAAGATTTCCGACAGCTCTCAAAGTCGATTGCAGATCACTCACCTTTTGTTGAAAGTCAGCCAAATCACGTCGATTTTGAGTTTCCAGCGTCACATTAGCCAACGTCACAACATTAAAGGATACAGATTCAGTAAGTTTAGTTTCGATACCGTCAACAATTTTGGACATAGCGACCGTGTAACTGCCGGGAGCAACATATGTACCCGCTGTCGGTTCCCCCTTGTTTACATCACTTTCAGTAATTGGTCTTGAGGACGCATATCGAAAATCCCATTCCACTTCATGGACACCAGAAGAAGGACTTTTCTGAAGACGTCTAACCAGCCGACCAGCATTATCTTTTAAAGTAAACTGAAGCTTAGGCTTCAACTCCATATTTTGAGCTCTCAATTCATCCAGGGATGGATATTTAATGTCACCACCCTCTTTACGAATTTCATCTTCTTTTTTGCGGCGTATTGATTCAAGGGTTTCAATATCATCTTTTAAATAATACTTGAACGTAGCAGCTATATTTGGATTATCTGTAGTGAAAAAACTTGCACCTTGAAATGATTTTCCACTGCCACCAATTCGGGTACTTTCCATGAAAAGAAGAGCATCCTTTACCGGGAACAAAATAGCTTCCTGTTTCATTTTTTCCTCGGAGAAATATCGAAATGTCGAGTAATCATCCAGAATGTAAAAACCACGTCCAAAAGTACCCAAAACCAAATCATCTTCTCCTCTGTGTATTGCAATATCTCTGACAGCAATTGTTGGCAACCCACTCTTTAACTGTTTCCAATGTTTTCCACCGTCTATAGAAAAGAAAACACCAAACTCTGTTCCAGTAAATAAGAGATCTGGATTTTTGTAATCTTCTGCAATAGAGTAAATACTTCCCCGTTTAGGAAGATTAGATGAAATCGATTTCCATGTCTTCCCTTTGTTAGTACTTTTTAGTAGGTACGGTGTGAAATCACCCCTCTTGTGATTATTAAAAGCAGCATAAACCACATTTTCATCATGTTGTGATGCAATAATCATGTTGACATAGGTTATATCAGGCACGCCCGGAAATCTGCTTATTTTTTTCCAGGTTTTTCCCCCATCCTCTGTCACATGGATCAGTCCATCATCACTACCTACAAACAGAAGATCTCCGTTGAGGAGAGATTCATGAAAAGCCACCAAAGTTCCATACTTTGAGGTGGATCGGTTCTTTTCAATAGCTTCAAAACTCCAGACTCGTCCCATAACTTTCAACTGATTTCGGTCGATCTGTCTTGTCAAATCATCGCTGATCACCTCCCAAGATTGACCTCGATCTTCAGAGCGGAACATTTTATTAGCCGCAAAATATATTCGTTCCGGAACATGGGCACTCACATGTAATGGCGCATCCCAGTTCCAACGATAGACATCTTCTCCACGACGAGCTCGAGGCTTGATATCGACCCTTTCACCAGACTGTTTGTCGAACCTGTAGAGGTTACCATACTGATATTGGCTGTAAACAATATTAGCATCATCAGGATCTATCTGTGATTCAAACCCGTCCCCACCAAGTGTGACAAACCAATCATCATTCGTAATACCGTTTCGATTCGTAGTTCGTGATGGGCCGCCCAAGCTCCAGTTATCTTGAGTTCCTCCGTAGACATTGTAAAAAGGAAGGTCGTTATCAACGGCAACTTTATAAAACTGAGTAACAGGCAAATTTGCTTTAAAATGCCAGTTCAGAGCATTATCAAATGTTTCATAAATACCACCATCGCAGCCGTTTAGCATATGATCTGGATTTTCCGGATTTATCCAAAGTGCGTGATTGTCTACATGTTTATCTTTTTCACCCAAACGTTGAAATGCCTTCCCACCATCGTAGGAAACCATGTTGTAAGTACTCATTGAATAAAGAGTATTGACATCCGTTGGATGTGCAACAATTTCCTGATAATAATTCCCACTGGTCACATAATCACTCATCTTTTTCCAAGAGGCACCCCGGTTGGATGATCTGTATGTGCCCTGCTGCCCATTCATTGCTTCAACAATAGCATAGATAACGTCAGAATTGGCCGGTGAAATGGCCAGACCAATTCTGCCCATAACTGTTGAAGGAAGACCTCTTTTCAGTTTATCCCAGTTAACACCTCCATCTGTTGTCTTATACAGTGCTGAACCAGGGCCACCACCCACCAGTGTGAATACATGTCTCCTACGCTGATGAGCCGCTGCATAGAGCACATCCGGATCTCTGGGATCCATGATGAGGTCAGTCACGCCTGTGTGCTTATCAAGCTCCAACACAGCTTCCCATTTATTACCACCATCTGTACTTTTGAAAACGCCTCTGTCTCCACCTTCACTCCAAAGTGGACCGATAGCCGCAACATAAATCAAATCAGAATCTCGAGGATCAATAATGATCTTGCCAATATGTTCTGATTCTTTAAGTCCCTTGTTTTCCCAGGATTCTCCACCATCACGAGAAAGGTAAACACCATCCCCATAAGCAACACTACGCTGATTGTTGTTTTCTCCCGTTCCCACCCAAACTGCATGAGGATTATTAGGGTCAAGAGTTACACATCCTATGGAATAGGAGCCCTGCCCGTCAAAGATCGGTTTGTATGTAATCCCGCTATTAACTGTTTTCCAGACGCCGCCAGAGGATGTTGCTACATAATATTCATGATAATTATCGGGATTAACTGCAAAATCGGAAATCCGGCCGGATGTTAATGCGGGTCCGATTGTTCGAAACTTATATGCACTTAAAGAAATATCATCCAAATAATAGTTACTTCTGGTGTTTTCATTTTCATCTTCACTAGCAAAAAGAAATGAGAATAATATTAAAAAGACAAATGATCCAAAACGTTTAAAGCATTTCATAATTGTATCCCACATAAAAGTGATCACCACAAGACGTTGGTTAAAACCAAAGCTTAAGTGATCTGAATTTCTTTTTCAGTCTCGAGCCGATTATCCGGAAATGAATCCGGGCTTGTAAACTGTGCTATGAATATAGTAATATTTTAGATTAACCGCCTGTCTAAACAGGAATTCTGTAATAAATATTAAATTGCGCTATAATGTATAAAATATCCATCCTAGTTAACATTATTCCTTGCATCCTCATTGCAGGATTTGGAGACAACATCATAGATCCTATTTCGTTTCCCCGTCCATCCATAAAGGCTTACAGAATCAATGAAGAAATCACTGTTGACGGTTACCTGAATGAACCTGCATGGATGTTGGCTGATTCAATTACACAGTTTTACCAGGCAAAACCTTATGTTGGAACGCCAGCGTCTGAGAAGACAACCGTAAAAACAATATATGATAACAAATTTCTCTATGTGTCCGCCATTTGTTATGACAGTAATCCTGAAGCAATTATCACCACAAGCCTGGAGCAGGATTTTGATTCACAAAATACAGATTTATTTGGCCTTTCACTGGACACATTTTATGATCGAGAGAGTGCTTTCATATTTCTTTTTAATGTTAACGGTGCTATAAAAGATCTCTATATTACCAATGATGGTGCTGGATACAACGCCAATTGGGAAGGAATTGTGCACCGAAAAACGAGGACCTTTGAAAAAGGGTGGCTAATTGAAATGGCCATTCCCTTTACAACCCTTCGTTTTGACATGAAACTGGAAAAACAGGATTGGGGAATCAATTTTCTTCGACGCATTCGCAGGAAAACCGAGGATGTCTATTGGTCCCCTCTTCAGAGGCATGAACGACTGCTCAAAATCTCCAAATCAGGAACCCTAACTGGCTTGAGCAAGATTCAACCTTCCAGAAATCTTGGACTAAAACCTTTTGGTATTAGCAATAAGACTATAGGGGAAAACAGTTCAACATCTGGAGATGTCGGTCTTGACGTAAAATATGGAGTCACGCCAAGCTTGACTCTGGACCTAACCTACAATACGGATTTTTCACAGGTCGAAGCTGACGAAGAAAGAGTTAACTTGACACGATTCCCAATATTTTTTCCAGAAAAAAGGGATTTTTTTCTGGAAAATGCAAACATCTTCACCTTTGGCGATATCAGCAAATTGGACTATCGAATGGCTCCCAATCGATATAGCAGAGAATTTTTTCTTTTTAATTCCCGAAATATAGGTCTTGAGAACGGGAACGTTATCCCAATCGTTGGAGGGGGAAGACTTAGCGGAATGATTGGTGATTATGAAATTGGTACCCTTGGAATGCAAACTAATGGAACAGAAACATCTGAATCCACCAATTTCGGTTTGTTCCGTCTACGCAAAAAAATTCTTGAACGATCGAATATTGGTTTGATTATGACTAACAAATCATCACCAGGCTTTTCATTCAATCAAAGCTATGGAGTTGATGCGAATCTCCAGTTTTTCAGATATCTTATATTATACGGATACCATGCTAAAACAGAGGGACCATCCAATTATACTGACAACAGTGCTTCAAGAATTGCTGTAGCATGGCGAGACCAATTTTTAAATACATCCATTTATTATAAAAGGGTTGGTGAATCGTTTAATCCAGAATTGGGATTTATTCGACGTACGGGAATAAATGAACTTTACGGAACCTTCGGTGTGCATAAACAATTGAGCAATCAATTAATGTACGAGATAAATCCATATGTGGAAGTAAACCAAATAGAAAAACCTAACTCAGAAATTGAAACCCAAACAATCAGTGCCGGACTTGATTTTATTTTTGCTGATGGCGCCCGTATGATGAATAAGTTTACGAAAAACAGGGAGGGCGTTTATTATTCGTTTCCTCTTTACGGATCTCAAATTGATACTGGAGATTACTATTTCAACAACTATACTACCTATTTTACTTCCAATAAAAGTCGGCCTATTTCCGCAACTGTGGGGTTAACTGGTGGTGGCTTTTACAATGGAAATCGAAGATCCATCACCCTTAAATCCCTATTCAGAATAGGTTACCGGTTCTCCATAGAAATGGGAGGTCAGAGAAATGAAATCAGCTTGAGTGATTCAGATTTTTCAGTAAATACCTACTCCCTTAAAATCAAATATAATCATTCAATTAACCTGTTGAATTCACTTTATCTACAGTATAATGAAGCTGAAAGAAAATTAATTACCAACTTACGAATCAACATTATCCATGCACCGTTAAGTGACCTATTTCTGGTCTACTCAGAAATTCTGGATGTTGATAAAACCGATAGTAAAACGGGTTATATTGCCTTGAAACTGACTAGGCTATTTGGTATATAGATTTTCTATTCAGGCTTCGTAAACAGTCTTTCCTCCCACTACGGTTTGCGCAACTCCAATCTTTTTGATATTGTCCGGTTCAGTATCATGGGGATCATCATCAAGCATAACATAATCAGCCAACTTACCCTGGGTAATTGACCCTTTTACATTTTCTTCATAGGAAGCGTAGGCACCGTTGATAGTACATATTTTCAGTGCTTCGGAAACAGAAATACGCTGGTTTGGTCCCCAGAGACGGCCTTCAAAATCTTTTCGGGTAACCATACTTTGAATGGCCATTAGAGGCTCGTAAGGACCAGGCGTATAATCGGATGCACCAGCAACCGGTATATCATAATCAAGGAATGAACGGTGGGCAAACATGGACTTCATCTTCTCTTCACCATACTCCACCCATTTGTTTCCGTGGTAGTGCACATAGGTGTAAAATGGTGTAGGAATCGATCTCGTCTCTTTTATCCTTTGTAATAATAGCGGATTAATAAGAGAGCAATGTTCAAGCCTGTGCCTTACATCCGGTCTTGGCCACTTCTTAATTACACGCTCATAAGCGTTCAGAACCATGTCGATAGTAACGTCTCCGTTAGCATGAATACCCACCTGGAAACCGTTTCGATGAGCGTCTTCTACCGCTTCATGGATTTCTTCCTGAGTCATGGTAAGAATCCCATAATCATTGGGCCTGCCCTCATACGGAGTACTCATTCGCATGGTTCGTTCAGACGCTGAGCCATCCGCACCATATTTAACACCACCGATTTTGAGTTTTACATCACCAAAGCCGGTATAAAGAGCAGATTCTTTAAGATCATTATACAATTCCTCTCCACGGATCATCATATAGACTCTGAACCGCATCTCATCAGCATCATTGGCATCTCTATAGGCTATCATGTTGTTTCTGCTAGATCCAGCGTCATGAACGGTTGTCAGGCCCGAGGAAGTCATCAGTTCTGAGATCAGTTTTACCCCGTCCTGTCTCTGCTTCCTTGTGATTTCAGACGGGATCAATTTGGTAATCATATAATTCGCCCTTTCAGCAACCCGACCGTCAAGTTTTCCGTCCCTTCTGTAAAACTTGCCGTGTTGCGGATCGGGTGTTTCAGCTGTAATACCAGCCAGTGCAAACGCTTTGCTGTTATACCAGGCAGTATGCCCGCCCCGGTGACGTATATGAACAGGGTTACGTGGAGCCGCATCATCCAGATCTTCCCTTCTCAGTTTTCTTCCGTCCTTTACTTTAGTATCATCGTACTTGAAACCCGTAATCCATTCTCCGTCAGGCGTGTTTTGGGCGCGCTCATTAATAGCCTTCTTAATGGCATCTATAGAACGTAAATCACAATTGACTGAAACAAGTTCAGAAACTCCACCTCCGGCCGGATGTGAATGGGCATCGATAAAACCGGGAACAATGGTCATTCCTTCAGCATCAATTCTGACGGTGTTTGCCGAGGCAAGGTGCAGAATATCATCATTAGAGCCTACAGCAAGAAAACGGTCTCCTTTTACCGCAAAGGCTTCAGCTTTAGACATTGTCCGATCGGATGTATAAATAAGGCCATTATGAACGATCAAATCTGGTACCCCACCGCTGCCTTTACCAAAATAGAGGGCACCTGCTGCTACTCCAATAGCTGCTGACCCGCCACTTATGAGAAAATCTCTTCTTGAAATCATCTTTACCTCCTATTGCAAAAAGACTTTTGAAACATCCAATGCCAGTTGACTGAGAGAACCACCCGGCGCTGAGTTCACCAAGATAGCAATAACAAACTCTTTTTCTGGAATAATAATGAACATTGCCCTGCCTCCCGTGGAACCACCAGAATGACCAACCCATCTTTCACCATTATCCGTAGTACCCATGCGCCAACCAAGGCCATAATTCGTGCTCTCTCCGTCAGCAGTAACCAAGGACGATTGCCAGTAATCGATGGTCTCTTTTTTCAAGATTTTTTCATCTAAATGGGCAAGACCAAAAATCACCAAATCCCGACTGTTTGAGATTAATCCTCCTCCAGCCCATTTATAGCTGTTATCAACATGTGGAGCTTTTCTTCTTAAATTGAAAAAATGGAAATCTGAAAATTCGATTAAATAGTTGATTTCATAAAAGGTTGCCAAATTCGTCAGCGATGAATCGCGGTGTTCTGGAGATATACTGTGCATTTCCAGGGGATTAAATACATTGCGCTCCATAAAAGTTAAAAAGTCCTGTTTTGCAACATTTTCCATGATTGCGCTTACCAGATTCCACGCATAACTGCTGTAACTATAGTTAGTTCGAGGCTCGAACAAGAGTGTATCAGCAGAAAATATCTCCAATCCGGCCATAACTGAAGGATAGAATTGATCACCAAGCATTTCATTTTCTCGGTAATGTCGAATGCCTGAAATATGACCCATTAATTGCCGTGTTGTAATAGGCCACCTCTTTTCAGGAAAATTTGGAACATACTTTTGTACGGGAGCATCGATATCCAATAGTCCTTTCTCATATAGAATAGCCGCTCCTGTAGCCGTTACAGTTTTTGAAACACTTCCGATTCTCATGCGCGTCTGAGTATTAACTAATTCACTTTTTCCTTTGTCAGCATATCCAAATCCTTCAGACCAAACAATGCTGCCTCCATTTGCAACAGTAACTGACAGTCCAGGAATAAAATGTTTGCGCATAAATTTCCGTATGGTACGCTCGGCTTGACTAGTAGCACTACCAACTCCAGCATGCAGCCCCGATGTTATGACAATAGTCAGAAGAATCGTTTTATACTTCATTTTTTAATGGTTTTTATCACTCCCGCCATGTGGTAATAATTTTCCCTGGAAGAGAACCAGTAGGTTCCCCGCCATCAACCACAAATTTACCTGATACCAAAACATATTCTAGACCTTCAGGATATTGATGAGGATCGAAAAACGTGGCGGTGTCTCGTATTCGTTCCAGATCCATTATCACAAGATCAGCCATATTCCCTTCACGTACCACACCACGATCCTTCAGCCCTAAAACAAGTGCTGGCATAGATGTCATTGAACGAATTGCATTTTCAACTGAAAGAACACTTCTTTCCATGGCATATTTTTTGATTTTTCTTGGAAATGTTCCATAAAAACGAGCATGAACAAACCCATCTTCAGGTAAAGCCAATCCTCCATCGGATGCAGTCATGACCCATGGTTGAGCAGCATAGGTTTCAACATCCACTTCAGACATTGAAAAACCGCGTAGCCTGCCGCCACCACGAATGTTTTTATCCCCTTCTAGCGCCAATTGAATGGCCACTTCCACCGGATTCTTTTTCATTCCTTTAGCTAATTCTTGGAATGTTTTGCCAATATATTTTTTAGCCGGATGATCCATCACAACAATGTTTTCAGGCCCCCCTCTTCGAGTAATCTCAAAAGTAATGTCCGCTTTTAGGATTTCCAGACTGTCACCATTTGCAATAATCCGTTTGAGTCCCTTTTTCTCATCTTTGCCGCGAACCCAACTAGGGATGAGCCTGGTATTGCCATCACTACCGGATGTATTATAAGGATACTGATCTGCCCAGATGTTTACTCCTCGATTGCGCGCCCGTTCAATAAGATTGACCGCACCTGCTGAAGCTCCCCAAAAATCAGCCCCTCTTGCCTTGATATGCGTACAGACGCAATTAACCCCTGTAGCTTCAGCAATCTTGATGGTTTCATTCACTGATTCTAGAATACCAGCCTGTCCCTTAGGTTCAGATGAACTTGGATACCACCACATGGGGCCCTCACCGGATCCACGCTCATGTTCTACAAAAACGCCGTCATATTCTTTTAAAACTTCCACAACTTCAATCATTTCTTTGGTGTTGCTCCACCTTCCAGGAACGTATTCCAACCCGGCTGACATTCCTGATGCTCCTTCTTCCATTCCCTGTTTAAGAAGCGTTTTCATCTCTTTGATTTCTTGTGGTGTGGTTTCCCGTTTGTAGTCTTCACCCATGGCAAGAAAGCGGATTGCTCCATGGCCAACCATGAGAATGATGTTAGGGCCAAAACCTCCCTGATTCAGTTTGTTTATTTGATCAGAAATAGGCCATCCGCTCCGGCCATCCTGATTTGTAACCAGAGTAGTAACTCCCTGAGCAACCATATTCTTCCCCGGTCGAAGTTTTTTCTCTCGCTTTGCATCAAAATCCCCACCACTGATTCTTTCATCGGGAAATGACCTGAAGCTGTCGTATGCATGAGAGTGAATATCAATAAATCCTGGTGCAACGGTGAGTCCGGTCGCATCTAATGATCTTTTGGCATTCATCTTTTCTACCTTACGTCCAACATAAACTACTTTGCCATTCTTGATACCGATATTTGCATAAAACCATGGGTTTCCAGTTCCGTCCATAACCCGACCATTCTTTATTAAAAGATCAAACTGTTCAGCGTAAAGAGTCGTAACTATAAAAAGGACTGCTGTAATTATTTTCTTCAAGTCTGATTTCATATGGCTCACCCTTTTTCCTCGAAAGTTAATAAATGAGATTCACTTTTTTCTGAATAAACGCAACACAACCGTTTAATGTCAATCTCATTAAATTCGGAAGTCCATTTATTTGGGAGAAATCATGACAGACTATAATAAGTGTAACTTATCTATAAATGCTTTACCGGAATGGCTTACTTGGCTCAAAGAGCCCTTGGAATTGAACGGTGTTGGTGTTACAACTTTCAATCTTCCCGCAGGAAAAGGATACACTTTCATGCACAGCCATGAGGAGCAAGAAGAGGTTTACATTATTCTTTCCGGCAAAGGTATTATCCAGTTAGAAGACGAAGCATTGAACCTTGTTGCCGGAGATTTTGTCCGCGTTTCACCGCCGGTACGGAGAGCCATTAAAGCTGATAATGAAGCATCCATGGCTGGCATTATCGTGGGAGGCGTTACTAAAGTTGGCTATTCCCGCTACAAAGGTTCCAGTTCACTGATTGATGACGGCATCCCAGACTGGGAAGATCTTCCGCCCTGGTGTGAGGAAAATGAAAAGATTGTAGAAATCAACAAAAAGCTCAAAGCACAGCGGGAAGCGATAAAGACGGCAGGATAGTGACAAAAAGGGAAAAAGTTGACTCAAAAGAGGTAGGTCTTGAAATCGG
>DCXX01000078.1 GCA_002329125.1 Fidelibacterota bacterium UBA2125
GGAAGGAAAACAATGGGCAAAACCAGGTGAACTGTTTCGCCTTGCGGCTGCCATAGGTTTATTCTTTTTTGTGATTTGATGCTGGTTTCAAATTAAGTCAACGGGATACCAGTTAGTGCTGATATCTACTTATATACGATACTGGGGACAGTTCAGGCAAACGAAGAAATTGGTATTATTGAAATGATAGCATCCCCGGTCACCCGGGATGTTTTCTATCCTTAAATATTGAACCTAAGCTGTTAGTTTCGGTCTACGGTACCGGTTTCATCTTTGATTGACAGAGTCAAGATGAACTTTGCTACAGGCTCATCCCCAAGTTTGGACGGTACGGTAGCTGTCACGTGGACTGACATGTTTTGCCGCTCGCCCGTTTCCTTTGCCTGCTTTGCCAATTCATTCAGTGCAGTGCCTTCATTGCAGGTAAAATAAACATCATCCTCAGCCCGTTTCAGGTAATCCGCTTGGAAATTTTTGTATATAAATTTTTTCCCCTTGCCGTAACCGAGTTTTCTGATGGCCAAGACGCCAGCAGCGAGTTCAGCACCCACCGTCAGCGCCGCAATATAGAGGCCTCTTTCGTGGTTTCTCGTTCTTCGTCTGTGAGGAATTTTTACAACGCACTTTTCATCATTAATCACAACAACTTTAGGTCGGCACGCCCACAGCAGTGGGATCTTCATGAAGCCGAGCGTGCGAATCGTCACCGTTGCCCGGGTTGCTTCGGAAAGAAAACTCATGCCAGTGCCTCGCACTCCCCGTGGCGAAAGCAGTCCACGGTGTGGTCGTTTACCATTCCAACCGCCTGCATATGGGCGTAACAGACAGTTGTGCCGAAAAACTTGAAACCGCACTTTTTCATGTCAGCTGATATAGTGTCAGACAGTGTTGTATTCGCAGGGATGTTTTGGTCAGTTTTCCATCTGTTGATGATGGGTTTATTGTCTGTGAATTGCCAAAAGTAGTTGCAGAAACTTTTGAACAGATCAGCAATTTCAAGAAACCGCTGAGCATTATTGATTGCAGCCAAAATCTTTTTCCTGTTCCGGACAATCCCTGCATTTTGAACCAGTTCATCGATCATCTTTTCACCGTAAGCGGCAACTTTTTCCGGATCAAACCTTGAAAAGGCTTTCCGGAAATTCTCGCGCTTGTTGAGAATCACCTCCCAACTGAGTCCCGCCTGGAAGGATTCCAGTACAATGAACTCAAACATTTTCCTGTCATCAGTGACAGGCACTCCCCACTCCTCATCGTGGTATTTCACATAAAGTGGTTTGTTCAGAGGAACCCAGCGGCATCTTTTTTGTCCATCTATATCTTCTCTGGTCATTAGAGAGAACTTACTCAAAATATGAGGAGTGACAGGAGAAAATGTTTGTTTTGGAAAGGAGGCGGAGGAAAATTTTCCAACATTTAATCAAAAGGAGTCCTGCATGTATATGTGCACGAAAAAAACAAGAGTAATGTTGCCCATTGTAGTTCTTATTCTGCTAACACACATTTCAGCGCAGGGGAATCTTCTGTCTGATAATTTACGTGACCTTCTTCATGAGTCCCTCAGTGGCGAGCGGGCAAAGGATCATGTTATCCAGATTACTCGACACAACCGTATCCAGGGGTCGCGTGGCTACAGGAATTCAGCACAGTATGTGCTACAACAGCTTCGACGGTCCGGATTTTCTGATCGTAATGCTTTAGTTGAATCTTATCCTTCTGATGGAAAAATCCACTACCAGACATGGCAGTCTCCCTCCGGTTGGGATTTGGACTATGCCGAACTACGTATGTTGGAGCCATTTGAAGAGAAGATTGTGGGTTATCCCGAGATCGGCATGAGTCTTATCACCTACTCTAATCCTGGTAATGTCACAGCTGAAGTTGTCTGGGTAGGAACCGGTACCAACGATGAAGACTATATCGGTAAAGATGTTAAAGACAAATTTGTACTGGCAACTGGATACGGCGGTTCTGTCCATCGTCTTGCGGTATTGAAATACGGAGCCAAAGCAGTTGTTTGCTACCTGGACGATGACAGGGCCAGAGAATATCCTGATATGCTTCAATATACAGGTATGTGGCCCAGACCTGATGAAGTGGATAAAATAACCTTTGGATTCAACCTTACTAACCGTCAGGGTGAAAAGCTGAAAAAGTTTTTGGAAAACGGGGAAAAAGTAGTTTTGAGAGGTGTTACTACGGGAGCAGGGCTGGAACCTTATTTTATGGACGTGGTTGTGGCCACCATCCCCGGCTCACATGGTTCCGGTGAGGAGCTTGTATTTTCAGCTCATCTGGATCACCCCAAAGAATCGGCCAACGACAATGCCAGCGGTTCGGCTGCGCTTCTCGATATAGCTCAGACCATACACAAACTTGTTGCCAACGGCCGCCTCCCCCAGCCAAAACGAACATTGCGATTTTTATGGGTACCGGAATGGCATGGTACTATGGCCTATATTGATAAACATCCTGAAATGGCGGGCCCTGCCAGAGGTGGCAAGACATTGGCGAACATAAACATGGATATGGTGGGTGAACATCTTGAACTTATTCATTCGAAATTGGTCTTAACGCGGGTACCCGATTCCGTACCGTCAGTTGTGAATGATGTAGTGGCCCACATGGCCGAGATGGTGGATGGGATGGATATTCGAACACCCAGAGGTAGCCTGTCCGCATTCAATTACAGGGTAACACCCTATAGCGGTGGGAGTGACCATATGATGTTTATCGATCTTGATATCCCAGGTGTCATGTTCTCCCACTCACCCGATTATACCCATCATACGTCTGAGGATACTCCTGACAAGGTCGATCCCGTGGAACTGGAGCGGTGTGAAATAATTGCCACAGCTGCTATGCTTTATCTGTCAAATCTTGAGCCGGAGGAGGCGGTGCAACTTGCCGCACTTTCAGCGGCCAAAGGTGCGGGAAGGATAGGTGATGGTTTCCAGCGAGGCCAGTCTCTCATTTCGGATGCTGGCAAAAAAAATGCTGGGAAAGCTTGGGCCGAAGCAGTGAATGTTCTTGATCATGCTGAAGGGATCGAGAAAGGTGTACTGAAATCCATTTATACTTTTAACAATAATGAAACAGTAAAATCAGTTGTTACCGGCTTGGAAGGGAGTCATAAACAACAGGCGAAATCTTACAGAACAGTGCTGGCCGCTCTGGCACGAAAAAAAGGGGCCACCTCTAAAACCCCTTCTGCGGTAATAAAAAATGTTGACAGCCAAGTTCCAGTTAGGACGACTCGGGGTCCCTTGGCGTTTGGCCTGCCGGCGAGCAAACTGCCTAAAGCTGAAGCTGCATGGTATTCAGGAAAAGAATTCACCCTTACTGGTGCGGAGCGGTTTGAACTGGTCAATTTTGTGGATGGGAGAATGACAGTAACGGAAATCCGTAATGCTCTAAGTGCTGAATTCCGTCCTATCCGGCAACGTGAAGTGAAGCGTTATCTTGAAGATTTGATAAAAGTAGGCGTGATGAAGTGGAAGTAAGGAGGAAGACTATTTCATTCGCTGGAACAATTGTTTGAGTTTACTATTCAAAAACATCCAGATCTTTACCTGAAACCACGGCACCGTTGTAGTTTCCTCTGATTTCTTTTAGTATTTCCTCTTCAGTAGCGCCCCAGAAGATCTGGTGGTAGAGCACCAGAAGCTTCGGTCTAGCACGGGTGGCAATCTCAGCCAGTTCAATTGTGGATGTATGATAGCTGGAGTGATATGCCTTCCATTCTGGTGGCTTAAGCTGAAATTTCTCCAGTGAATAAACTTCATGAAAAAGCATGTCGCACCCGTTGCACTGTTCAACAATGGATTCACTTGGGGCGGCATCGCCGGAAATGACGATTGTTTTGTCTCCAGTTTCAAACTTGTATCCGTACGCCTCTTCGATCTCACCGTGATTTACTTTGAATGCTGTTACTTTCAGGCCATTATCGTCAAAAACCACACCAGGACGTATCTTAGTGGCATTCACTTTGTAGCCGGTCGTATTTTGTGGTTGGCGGCCGTTGATTCGGATATCAATATCTTCCCTGTAAGCCCTCATAATGTTTCGTGCCATGGCCTTGATCCCCCGTGGACCATACACCGCCATGGGTTGATCCCTGTCCAGAACCCAGGGGGTGAAGATGAGGTCAGCAAAACCGACGGTATGATCAGAATGAAGGTGGGTTACGAAAGCATGGGTGAGATTGGGTAAGGCCAATTCCTCAACACCGTCATTGAATGCCTCAGATGCTCTTCTGACAACACCTGGTCCAAAATCTATCAGGTAGGGTTTGCCGTTTGTGATGACAGCAATAGAGGCGCCCATCCTTTCCGGATTGGCGTTAGGGTTGCCGGTTCCTAGAAGGACAACCTTCGTCTGGGCTAGGGTGACGGAGAGGAGAAAGTAAAGGAGGAGCCCAACCCTCACTTCGCGAATTTCTGAATCCTCATACCAAAATGGACATCGCCAACGTAGACAGACCCTTTGGAATCGACACCAACATCGTGGGGCCAGTCCATCTGGCCGTCATACTGGCCAAAAGAACCGAAGCTGCCCAGCACATTTCCTGACAGGTCCATTTTTACAATACGGCTTCGCTGAACACCTGAAGGAGTCGGATCTCCACCATCCACAACGTAAAGGACTCCGTCTCGACCGACTGCCATACCCCAAGGCCTTCCGATTTCTGTGGATTGCCATGCATCAATAAAAGTGCCATCAGATTTAAATACCTGAAGCCGGCTGTTGCTTCTGTCGGCCACGTAAATTCGGCCATTGGCATCCATGGCTATACCGTGAGGAAGATTGAACTGTCCGTTATCTTCACCACCACTTCCCCATTCAAACTTGAATGTGCCATCCGGTGAGAAGACCGCTACGCGATTATTACCGTAACCATCTGAAACATAAATGGTGCCATCAGGGGCAACAACCACATCTGTCGGCTGGTTGAAATGCGTTTTATCCCAACCCGGTACACTTTTTTCACCAAGTGTCATAACAAGTTCACCGTCATGGCTGAACTTGTATACCTGATGGTACTGCACATCTGTTACCCAGACATTGTTGTCGGCATCAACGGTAAGTCCATGGGGCGTAAGAAAGGCATCTTTTCCCCAGGAATCTAAAAGGGCCCCACTGTTGTTGTCTAACATGAGGATGGTCGGTTCTTGGATGTTCTGGAACTCGCTATCACTTCCCAGATAGGCAGCATTTTTACCTCGGTGAAAAGTGAAAACGTGATCGTGCGAGTCAACTTCCACGCCCGAAACCTGCCCGAGGATAAAGCCCTTCGGCAACTTCGGCCACCCGTGTACCACACTGTATCCAGTACTAACCTGCTCACATGAGATGAGTAGACCGAGGGAGAGGATTAGATTGATTCTTTTCATTTTATACCTCCTGCTTTCATGAAATCGACAATTAATGTGGACATTGCTTCCATACCGACAGAAATACACGAATCATCTGCTCTAAAGGTGGGTGTATGATGCCCGCCAGAAATGGTCCCCGGCTTCACCATACCAAGGCGGTAGTAGAAACCAGGCACAATATTAGAGAAATACGAAAAATCTTCACCACCCATGGTGGGGGGAATAGCCATGACATTCTCCTTACCTATGGCGCGTTCGAGACTGGGCACCACTTGAGTGGTTAGAGCTGGATTGTTGATAGTGGCAGGGGTACCCCGGTTGTAATCCAGTTCATAAGATCCTCCATAGGCCGAGGTTATACCTTTGAGGATTTCACCCATTCTTCTTTCAACACCGTCCCTGGTCTTTTTGCTGTACGTCCGGACCGTTCCTTCCAAATGGACTTCAGCTGGGATAATGTTAAAACGCTCTCCGCCCCGTATAATTCCGACGGTTACAACACTTGGCTCCCGAGGGTTCAATGATCTTGAGCGGATTGTCTGAAAAGCTGTTACAACCTCAGAAGCCATAACCACAGGATCGATAGATTCATCGGGATGAGCGCCGTGGGCCTGCTTTCCTTTGACTATTGCGATGAATTGATCAACCGCGGCAAAAGATGGTCCAGAGGTATACCCTATTTTTCCAACTTCCATACTTGCAAGAGAGTGAAGGCCGAAAACTGCCACAGGTCGGGGATTTTCCATGGTGTTTTCACGAACCATTAAATCAGCGCCGCCCTCTTCACCTGGTGGAGGCCCTTCTTCGGCGGGTTGGAAAATGAATTTTACGGTTCCGGGAAGGTCTTTCTTCATGGATGCTAAGACAGATGCAACGCCGAGTTGTACAGAGGTATGAATATCGTGTCCGCAAGCGTGCATTACACCCACATCTTTACCAAGATAAGTTGCCCTTACGGTAGACTTGAATGGAAGATCGGTGTTCTCTGTAACTGGAAGGGCATCCATGTCAGCTCTTACACCCACAACGGGGCCTGGCTTGCCGCCCTTCAGAAGCCCAATAACACCTGTGTGGGCGACTCCGGTCGTCACTTCCATCCCTAGACTGTTTAGATGATTGGCCACAATTTTAGCTGTCTTGAACTCTCTGTTGCCCAGTTCAGGGTTTTGATGTATCTGATGACGCAGTTCGACGATTGTTGGTGCGTACTTTTTCACAGCTTTCTTTATGGCACGGTCGTTGGCAGCGGTTAAACCGGACAATAATACAACTATTGTGAACGATCGAATAAACGAATTGTTTTTAATCATTAACTATCTCCACTCTGTAAAACCTACAATAATGCTTATGGATTAATATTTCGTTATATTTATACATAAAATGTGAATACTGTCTCAATGTTTTATACATCACATCCTGAATGTAGCATTAATTATGACAGTTGTGCTAATTAACTCTTCAATCGTCCCCGAAGGTGTATAGCTGTCAGAAGTTTCTCTATCCCACGATGAATTAAGAAAAGTGCAGTTAATTATAAAACGTTGCGTGGGTGAAATAGCAACTCCTCCCGTTAAAAAATGGCGATCCGGATTTGATTGAGAGAAAAATGGAGTCGGATATGTTGAATAACCTCCTCGAAAACTGACGGCCAAACCTCCAATTCGGATAACATATTCTCCACCAATATGCAATTCTACAGTTGGTTCATAATCCGATGATAGAATTTGATTCTCACTATCAAGATCTTTGTATAAGTCTGAATCAGAGGGAATTTCTTTGAGATCGAAACTGGTGCTGGACCAGTCTCGAAAACGGATCGATGAGGCAATGGTGAAGGACTGGTTTGACAATGAGAGTCCACCATCCAAGATCATAGGAGTTTTGACTTTGTATTCCCAAAAGCCAGCCGTAGTGGTGTCAGACTTTGTTCCGTCATCAAAAGTCAATGTTTCTCTTATATAATGTTGTTCTGTTATTTCAAAAGTTGAAGGGAGTGCAAGTGACAGCCCCACTTTAATACTGCGGGTGAGGGCCGTTATGATGCCACCTTTGAACTGTATTGCGGTTCCTTCTAGTGAAAGGTTTTGAGTGACTTTATAGTGATTGAAATCAGCGGGGAAAGTTTGATAATTATTTTTTGAATCCTCTTGAGTGAAGAGGAACCTGTATTCTTCTGAGTTTCCAAGAGAAGAAAAGGAGAGTCCAGCTGTGGTTCTTGGAGACAGTGCTACACCCATTCCAAAAGAGATTTGATCGATTCCTCCCGTACTACGCACGTCTTCTTCCCGGAGTACGTTCGCACTGAATGGATAGATAACCTCCTGTTCGTTTTCGATGAATGTGAAACCGAGACCATTGTCCATGTTACTGAATCCTGAAAAGTTAAGATAGTTATCATAATTGGCAATCCGGTTGATTCCTACAGCAATGACAAAGCTACCTCTTACAGTAGGCACTGCTGCCACCAGACCCAAAGCGCCGAGAAAGTTGTTTTCATCAGTGTTAGGGGTTGTTCCACTCATATATTGGACATTATTGGACAATATGTTTTTGCCACCTTCTACAAAAATGCTACCGCCTGGTATTGATGCAAGGCCGGCGGGATTCCAGTAGATAGCGGAAAAATCGTTAGCCACAGCCGTATAAGACCCACCCATGGCCATAGCTCTGGCGCCAAATCCAGTTTCGTTATTGATTATTCGGATTGCATCAGCCGCTGTTTGGGATTGGACTGAAGTTGGATAACTGATAATTAATGTAGTAGTAACAACCAGACAGATCCGTGCCCAGTTGTGCATAAACTTTATTCTGATAAAGGTGAGGAAGATTACCGACGGCGAGTTACTCGGCCGCCGGAAGAGGAACTACTGGAGCTTGTTCCAGATGAAGCGCTTGAAGAGCCACTACTAAAAGATCTACCACTTGAAGAATTGAATCCGCCAGACCTCGAAGAAGATGAACCTCTGTAAGAGGGTCTGTTGTAATCACTGTTTGACACATCCCACCGTTTCTGGTAATTCACCATAATGTCATGTTTGGGAATAGGCAATTGATTCCTAATTGGTTTTGCGGTAACGGCTGCCAGAGGGGGCTCGCGTCTTATGATCAAATTGGAAAGGCCTGATGATTCGTTTTCGCGGCGATCCCAATTACGACGATCCCGAACATTGTTCTCACTTACAATAACGGGCGTCGTTAATCCATAATTATATCCTGAATTATAGGGGTACCATGAATAAGAGTTGTAAGGAGAATATAGGCTGAAAGGTGAACCGTAATAACCATAATTTGACCAAAAAGATGGATCGTAACCGAAATAACGCCGTCCGTTGTAAGTACTGCCCAGATAAGGTTCAAAATCTGAAGATCTTTCAATATCTGAAAGACCGTAAGGATCATTTTCGCCATACAAGGTCTCTTCCTCAGGTTCTGGCGTGTGGAACCAAGCTAACTGTGTGTAGCAGGCCTGAGTAGTCAAGAGAAGCATTATTGCAGGGAGTAGTATGAGTTTTCTCATCATTCCAAGTAAGTTTACTGACTGTCACAAAGGGATGTCAAGGTTTTTCTTTAGAATCATCAATGAGACAGCCTTCACGGACACTCACTTCACGAATAATAAAGTCTTCTCCTTTTTCCACAAATCTGATCTTGAAATCTTCATTGCTCTCTACAACAGTCCAACGCCCTGGCCTATCGGCCATTTCTTCAGAAACAAATTTTACCCGGAGATCTTCCCATTCACCTGAATCAACCTTTCTCACCCTGTAGTCCTCCCCACCCAACACAATTTTTATTTTGCCGTATATATTGCACATTTCAGTATTCGGCGTTTTGGTCTTTTCCTGTGCATAAAGGTAACTTTTCTCAGAATTCAAGGATTTAATCAATTCGAGAGAAAGTGCTAATCCCCCTACGTAATAAAAAAAGGATCTTTCTTTAGGCAAAGTGAAAGGTGCCTCACCTTGATCTGGCATTTCCCATATCATGTTTCTTGCGTAATTCAGTGTGGCATAGGTAATCATCAACCCCATGAACCCTATAGTCTGGTGTTGAAGTTGTGTTTTTTTTACGGCTTTCTTGAAGCAATTTTGATATTTGCTCTGATCCAGAGAATCTAGATGTGGAACAGATGCTGGTTGTGGTGCATAGAAAAACGCTACTGCTATGGTGCCGAAAGGAACAAAATAATTGCCTAGGAACCCGCCGGCCCACCATCCTGGACGCCATACAGCATCTTTTGCATCCTGCTGTGCTTGAATACAGGGATCAACATTTTGGGAATAAGATGGCGAAAAAAAAAGAAGACCAAGTAAAAATAATATGCGGTATCTCACCGAGACACTTTTGGCAAAAACTTAACTTTCAATGTAGGCATTAACGTCAAATATAATCGTGACGAATGTCACTATTTTCAGTTCTATCCGACTATTCTTTTTTGTACTTCTCGAACCATTCCAGGATTTCAGCAACTTT
>DCXX01000049.1 GCA_002329125.1 Fidelibacterota bacterium UBA2125
AGGCTTATCCATGCAGACATTTTAGAGAATGTGACAGATTCGAAAGGGAAAGCAGTTCAGCATCTGCGCAGTAATGTGAAATTCCAAAAAGGGGAATCCATTATCTCCTGTGAAAAGGGTTATTACCGGAACCGGGAAGGTATCGGCTCCTTCGCCGGGAATGTTCAAATGGTAAAAAACGAACAGATATTGACGGCTGATTCAATCAGAACAAACTCAAATGATGACATTGTTACCGCTTACGGATCAGTTCATTTACAAGACAGCGAATACGGACTCAAAAGCAGACTACTGACCTACTTTTCAGAGGCTGACAGTGGAATTGCGGAGGGCAATGTTGAGTTTGTTCAAAAAGGCCAAACCATCACCGCCGGAAAAGTTACTTACGTGAAAGAAACAAATGACGCCGCAAGCTACAGAGCGGAAGAGGATGTGATCATCCGCGAGGAGGAAAGAACGGCAACGTGCGGGCTCACTATCTACGATGCACTTTCTGACATATCCAAACTTTTGGACAATCCTGTCGTTGTTCAGGAGGGTCAGGAACTAAGCGGAGAGGAAATTCATCTTCGCTATGAAGAAGATAAGCTGGCAAAACTGACAATCCCCAGCAGGGCCCACATTGTTTATAAACGGGAAGGAAAAACTAACGGGACTGAAGGTGATGAGTCAATACTTTCTGAATTTCTCGATGACATGACCGGCCAAAGATTGGAGGCTTTTCTGGAAGAAGGACTTTTGGATTCCGTCCGTCTGCAAGGGATGGCTACAACTTTGTATCATCTTTTCGAGGATTCAGTTTATCAGGGAAAGAATATTGCCAGCGGTGACACAATCACACTTTTGTTCGAAGCCGACTCCACTGAAACAAGAGATGTTAACTCCATTCATGTTGCTGGTGGTGCAAGAGGTGAATACCATCCGGATTCTTCCGCAGAGAATATTGAGAATACCATCCTCTATCAGGCGGACACCATTCATTACAGTATTCCCGACCAGCAGACATGGCTTCGCAAAGATGTTGAAATTGACTATATGGACACCGAACTCCGGTCTGGCTACGTAAACGTTCTGTGGGAAGAGAACCTCATGAAAGCGACCGCTGCACCACCGGGAATCGCCATTTCTGATCCTGAAGAAAGGCCAATGTTCACAGAAAAAGGTCGCGAACCCATGAGAGGTGATTCTCTCACATACAATCTTTCAAATGGCCGGGGGAAGGTTCAGCACGGAACAACCAAGATGGAAGACGGTTATTACCGGGGCGATGAAATACGTAACCGTGCAGACAAAATCTTACTTGTTGACAGGGGTATTTATACGACATGTGATCGTATCGAAGATCCTCATTTTCATTTTGGAAGTCGTCGTATGAAAATGATCATGAATGATCTCATCATTGCAAGACCTATCATTCTCTACCTAGGTGGCATTCCACTTTTTGGATTGCCATTCGCCGTCTTCCCCGACCAGAGCGGCAAGCGTCATTCAGGATGGATCATGCCGTCCTATGGCCAGAACGCGGCGCAAGGAAGGTATCTAAGAGGATTGGGCTACTTTTGGGCGGCAAACGAATTTCTGAACAGTCAGTTCACATTGGACTTTTATGATAAAGAGGGGGTGGTATTTCATAATTCTAACCGGTACTTTCGAAGATACAAGTACAGCGGAAGCTTCAGCTTCCGTTACAACAGGACGGTTGCAACTGACGACATTGCCGATTTTTTTTCAAACCCAGGTGCGGTGAGGTGGTCCGGCTCCTGGAGTCATGCCCAGATGCTCCGCGGCAATCAAACACTGAACGTCAACGGGCGTTACTATTCAGATAGTCAGTTCAACCAAAAGTTGGGAATTCACCGCGACACACGTCTCAACCAAAATGCTGTTTCGAACGCCACCTATTCAAAACGATGGCAAAAGTTGAATGCCAGCATTTCCGCAAACCTGTCAGAGACGAGAAATCTCATGGCTAAAAGCAAGATGGATCCTGAATCAATCTATTACGAAAACCCTTCCGGTGTTGGTCGTAAAATCGTGGAAAGCACTACAGTTCTCCCCACGCTCAATTTCAGGAAAGGGCAGACCCAGTTGTTCGGGGAATCCGGCTCTGGTATGTACCTTTCCTACAGCAGTACTTTGAAAAACCGTGGTCTGGGATTCTATGAATCAGAAGCGCTGGATGATTCATCCTTCGGCTGGGGAAACAGGCAGACAGAATATGACAATAGCTGGGTCCACAACATGTCTCTCTCAGGATCCTCCCGGCTGTTTAAGTACATTGCCATAAGACCCAGTCTCTCATTTAGGGAAGAGTGGATCACAAAATATAATGATGCCACAAGCGCTGACAGTCTCGGAAAACCGCTTGATGCTCAACAAATCGGCGGTTTCAAAGCCCGCCACACTGGCACCCTGTCCCTAAGCACCAATACAAAACTGTATGGCATACTTCCCATCAGGATAGGCTCACTGAAAACTATCCGCCACACTGTCACCCCATCTGTGGGTTTTTCTTACCGCCCTGACTACACTGATGACGCTTTTGGTTACATAAAGAACCTGGAAGACGATTCGGGTAACATCTACGCCTTCGATCCTTTCAGCGGAACTCAGATCGGTGCTACGCCAAGTGGTGAACAGAGAAGCATAAACATTTCTGTTAGAAATCTTTTCCAGGCAAAAATTCAGGATGGCGAAGAAGAACGAAAGATTGACAACCTCCTGACATGGAACATGAATACAAGCTACAACTTTGCCGCCGATGAATTCAGACTGGCAAAGCTTCGCTCTACTTTTCGGGCTGGCTGGCTTAAAAAACTGAACCTCGATTTTTCCATGAGTCACGATTTCTATGATACAAATATAATCGATGGCAGGGCGGTTCGAATGAACGAGATCAGAAATAACGAATGGGGTCTCCCAACACCCAGGATGACGAATGTAAACGCCGCTACCGGATTTAATATCTCTGGCAAGAGACTGGGCTGGTCTGATTCTCCCCTTTCATCAGACACCACCGTGGCCGACACCAACACTTTCACAGATCTCATGAGTGGCAACATCACTCGCCCAAGTGCGAGATCACAAACCATGAACCGTGGAAATCTTTGGGATCTTAACCTCTCTCTTCGCTACTCAGCAAACAGAATGAACCCTCTCAAACCCAAAGACACTTTCTGGATGAATTCAAAACTAAGTGTCAATATTGCCAACAATTGGAGAATCCAATACAATGCCCGGTTCGATCTAATAGAGAAAAACCTTGTGAGCCATGATATAAATATCCACCGTGATCTCCACTGCTGGGAGATGAATTTTACCTGGACACCTTCAGGCTTCGGGAAAGGATTCTATCTCAGAGTAAATGTAAAATCACCTACGCTTCGTGATTTGAAATTCGAATCAAGAGGTGGCAGATGGAGCGGCCCGGGAATTCCTTAAACCGGTTGCTTTTACCTTGAGGGTTATACAAATTGGTGTTGGTAATCATCATACCTCATCGATTTGAGATTTCAATTTCTAACAATTTTTCTCTTTACGATATCACTTCTACCTACTGAATTGAAGGGAGGAAATCTGGGCATATATACCAGCAAAAGCTGGGTGAATCATCGTCAGTACAGTAACCCCATTGGCATCGGTTTTTTAATTACCCGCCCTATTAAACCTCAACTTTCAATGATTCTAGACTTGAGCTACAGGGAATTTCAAAAGGAGTACTTTGGAGAAAAAGTTTCTCGCCATTCCGCATCAATGGTGAACAAGGAATTAGTTGATAATCTTTCATACACTTATAATGGGTTGATTTGGATTAAGAACGATATCTTTATTTTTCCCACTGCCCTGATCGCAGTAGCTGTTGGGGCTGGGATTGTAAGTATTGATGGAGAAATTACCGGAATGGAGTCTGGCCGACAAGTCAGTTATAGAAGTTTGAACAAAATCAGCGGAAGCATTGCAGTAGGTGTTGAATCATTGATTTCTGAAAAATATCTCACTTTCTGGAACTGCTATCTTAATTACCAGTTCTTCTCAGCTTCAGTCAGAGTATCTGAAATGCCTGATCCTTTTTCTCCTTTCTTCCGCAGTGTTGAAATTCGTTTGGGATTATCTCATATCTTTTGAACTTAGGTGCTGATAAAAGTGATAAACTAAAGATAAATGTTTTGCCCCGAATGCCAATCTGAATTCACCAGTGATGTCTCATTCTGCAATGACTGTAGTGTATCCCTTGTTGAGACACTGCCGGAGCTTGAGATTGTTTCATGGAGTCCGGTAAAAGAATATCCCGGCTATATCCCGGCAGAGATGGCTAAAGCTGTTCTGGTGGATGAGAATATACCCAGTTTTATAAAGGGTGACTTTCTATCCACTGCATATGGCATCAAAACTTGGGAGGCGGCGGGCGGAAAGGCTGTTCTTTTTGTACCTGAAGATTATGTTGAAAAGGCAACTTCCATCATCGAAAACGTTTTAATTGACGACTGATGAATAAATCTTTCCAAGCTATAAAAGGGACTAAGGACTTGCTTCCGGTCGATACGGCGCGGTGGCGAGAATTCGAAGTTGTTATTCATGAAACCATGAACCAGTGGGGTTTCGGCGAGATTAGAACACCCATTTTTGAAAAGACAGAACTTTTCTCCAGGAGTGTGGGCGAAGAGAGCGATATCGTATCCAAACAGATGTATACTTTCACCGATCAGAGTGATACAAGCCTGACCTTGCGTCCTGAACTGACTGCACCAACCATGAGAGCATACATTCAGCACAATATGGCTCGGGAAGGAGCCCTAACTAAACTTTACTACATGGACACACTTTTTCGGCAAGAGAGGCCACAGGCAGGGCGATTGAGACAGTTCAATCAGTTCGGAGCAGAAGCCATCGGCTCTCCCCACCCGGAACAGGATGCGGAAGTGATTGCACTGGTTTGCGCCATTCTTAACAAGCTTGGTGTAGCCAATCTTACAGTGCTCGTCAACACAGTGGGGTCATCTGAGTCGAGAGAACGGTACCGTTCCGAGCTCGTCAATTTTCTCACCCCCCTTAAGAATGAACTCTCAGAGACCAGTCGGAAACGGTTGAAATCAAACCCTCTCCGCATCCTTGACACGAAAGATAAAAAAGAAGTCGCTCTTCTTTCGGACGCACCTGAC
>DCXX01000142.1 GCA_002329125.1 Fidelibacterota bacterium UBA2125
TCGGGACCAGATTCCCATATATAGTCTAATCTCTTCTTTCATGATTGACGATCGGACAGGTTACATGAGGTTGTCACGGTTTGCTTCCTCCACATCACAAGAAGTTTCAAAGGCTGTTGAGTCTTTGCGAGCAGAAGGGATGACACGGCTCATATTTGACCTTCGCACAAACAGCGGAGGCTATCTTGAACAAGCCGTAAATGTGGCTGATCTTTTCATTACATCTCCGGACACACTTGTTTACACGGCTGGACGGAAAGCGGAAATGTCAGAGGTTTACGTTGCGAGCCCGAAGCGTGGTTACGGAGATTTCGCTGTTATTGTGTTGATAAACCGCTGGTCTGCCAGTGCCAGTGAAATTGTTGCTGGCGCAGTTCAAGATTTGGATCGGGGCCTTGTGATGGGAGAGACCAGCTTTGGAAAAGGATTAGTTCAACGGCAGTGGCCCCTTAAAGATGGGTCTGCGCTTCGGGTTACAATTGCCAGGTATTATACCCCCAGTGGAAGGTTGATCCAGCGACCGTATGACAACGGGACAAGGAATTATTATGAAGATTTGGGCAAGGAAGACAGGGAGCAGATGCTTGACTCTCTGAGAATGGATAAGCCTAAATACAAAACAAAGCGTGGAAGAGAGGTTCATGGTGGTGGCGGTATTTCGCCTGACGTGTATGTACCACTCTCTGAGTATACAGCAACTACCACACGCTTAGTTGGGCATCCCAAACGACTCACTTTCAATTGGGGGACAGATTATGCCAAAGAGAGAAAGGCTGACTGGAAGGATCTCATAGAGTTTAATCGTGATTTTCAGATCACCGCAGAACTGACAGAAAATTTTCTAACCTACGCAAAGAATCAAAACGTAGATTTTGACAGAAAAGAGCTTGATAAAGATATTAGCTATCTCAGGTCTGTTCTAAAGGCCGAGGTGGCAGGAGCTATATGGGGAAAATCAGCATACTATCAAATGTTTGTAAGTGAAGACCCGCAGGTAACGGCTGCTTTGTCGAAATTTGATGACGCTGCCAAGTTTCTAGTTCACCATTAGTAAGGTTATATATACTTAGAAAAATTATGAAAGGAAGTTTGACATTCCTCAATGGGAGCATTATTTTCGTGGGCGTTAAGAAGTCTTTAGCAAGGAGAAAACGGTTATGGTTCAATACTTTTTAGATGGTGGTCCATTTATGTACCCCATTCTCGGCTTATTGATTTTTGGTCTCGGTTTCGGTCTTGAGAGGGTTTATACACTATTTCGCGCCTCAGTCAATACGAAAAAGTTTATGACTGACGTACGCACAGCCCTTCATGATGAAGGACGCGATAAGGCCGTTGAGGTATGTTCTAACACTCGTGGTCCTGTTGCTGAGATATTCCATGCAGGACTGAGCCGATCACATCGCGGTATTGAAGCAGTGGAGAAAGGGATCGAAAATGCGGGAACCATAGAAATGGCCTTTCTGGAAAAGAACATGGTTTGGCTTAGTACCGTTGTTACGCTGGCACCCATGCTTGGATTTACAGGCACGGTGGCAGGTATGATCCAGGCTTTCGATGACATTAAAGCGGCCAATGATATTTCACCGGCTGTTGTGGCTGGCGGTATTTCCATCGCACTACTGACAACACTATTCGGTCTTGTGGTTGCCATTATCATTCAGACATTCCAGAACTTTCTCATCTCCCGTGTAGATAAGCTTATCATAGACATGGAAGAGAATTCCGTCATGCTAATAGATGAGCTTGTTGAAATTGAGATGGCAAGCGAACAGGAATAACAATAAGAAAGAACATTTGAATCCATGAAAAAACGAGTCAGAGCTGGCGAAATTCCTACAGCTTCTATGGCTGACATAGCGTTTCTCTTGCTCATCTTTTTTCTTGTTACCACGACCATTGATATGGATAAGGGGCTAGGACTTGTGTTACCCCCCAAGGGAGAAGAAAAAGAGATCCCGAAGAGAAACATTTCGAACATTCTGATCAATGCTCGAGGTGATATTTTGCTTGACAAGGAGCCAATTCAGATGCGTGATATTCGTCAGGTGGTTCGGGAAAAAATGGCAGCAAACGACAAACTGATTTTTTCAGTAAAAACGCATTCCAAAGCTAAGTATCAAGCATATGTTAGCGTACTGGATCAGTTAAAAATGGCTAACGCAACAAGAATTTCTATTGCGGAAACCGGGAAATGAAGTTTTCTTCCAATACAAAAGTTTCAAGTGAAATTCCAACAGCGTCTATGCCTGATATTATATTCATGCTGCTTATCTTCTTTATGGTTACTACAGTTCTTCGTGAGTATGAAGGGCTGAATGTTTTCTTGCCGCAGGCGAGGAAGATTGAGCGCTTGGAGTCAAAACGTCATACTTCTCATGTTTTTGTATCTAAAGATGGTTTGATCTCTATTGATGACAAGATTATCTCCATGGATAACGTGAAGCATGTCATGTATGACAAACGCGTGGCCGACCCGCAACTGACTGTATCGCTGAAGGCAGACAAAGAAGCAACCATGGAACTTATTGGCAATATGCATAATGAACTGCGCGAAGCTGATGCTTTGAAAATAAACTATTCTTCAAAGGTAGCAGCACCGTCATGATTCTTAGAAAAGACCCAAGCGTCTCTCTGAAATTACGTTATCCAATAGCTGTACGTGTGTCAACGTTAATAAGTGTTTTAATGCTTATTACAATTTTGGTCGCTTTTCCACGTTTTAAGACTAAAGAATTTTTGGAGAAAGAGATACAGATTGAGATTGAACAGTTTGATATTCCGCAGACACAGCAGTTTGATCTACCACCCCCACCCTCAAGACCATCCATACCCGTAGAATCGGAGAATGAAGATCTAGCTGATGATGTCACCATCGAAGAGACGGAATTAGATGATTTTGTTGAGTGGGATGCACCACCACCCCCACCCGATGAGGGCCCCCGGGTTCGATTTATTCCTTATGACGATCCCCCGGTTCCTTTAGGGGGATATGCTGCCATTCAGCGTAATATTATTTATCCTGAAATTGCACAGGAGGCAGGAATTGAAGGAACTGTAGTAATACAGGCCTTCGTTGATAAAAAAGGGAAGGTGACTGACACTGTGGTGCTTAAAGGAATCCCCAATACTGGTTTGAATGAAGCAGCAATGACCGCAATCGAGAAGACAAAGTTCAAGCCTGCAAAGCAACGTGATCGAGCTGTTGGTGTCTGGATTTCAATTCCAGTCAACTTTCGTTTGAAAGGATAGCTCCACGTTTCGAAAAGGGGAGAGGAGTTAAATGCTCTGATTATACCCTTGTTTCCACCTTGGGAGCCTTTAGCCAGCTCGTCCCGAGCTTAGGAGAAATCAAACTACTCACCAGAATTGTGGTAATCTACCTTTCCATTTTGTGATTCAATTGTCAGAAAACACCAAACCATCATGTTTAATAAGATTTATACAGGAAATGGATTGGGTTTTAGCAACATATATATTCCGCCTATTCTGAAAGGATAATAGTAGTGGATGTAAATCTAAATCAACGTTCGGGTGGTACCTCACAACACGGACCGGATAGTGACCCCTATGATCGTGCAAAAAGAGCGTTGAAAGATGAATGGATTAGCGGCCTAACAGGAGTTTTTCTTGCTCTATTCATGTGGGGGCATATGCTGTTTGTCAGTTCCATTCTAATTGGAGAACAAACATTTGATTTTGTTGCTGACCTCTTTGAGGATACATGGCTTGCACAAATAACTATCATTCTAATAACTATCGTGTTTTTTGTCCATTTTGTTACCGCCAGCCGCAAGATTCCCGGAGGCTTGCGTGATCGCAAAAGAATGATGGAACTGGGTAAGAGCATTAAAAAATCTCGAAGTAGATGGGATCAGGATGCAACATCCGACATCCGCCTTCGCAGTCATTCTGAGACAACTCTCTGGATCTGGCAGGTGCGGTCAGGTATGACTATTCTTGTATTAGGTTCAATCCATCTGTTTATTGTTGGTACGGACATTTTGCAGCGGACTTTGGGTGGGGCTGGTATAACTGCATTGGAAAGTACCAACCGGGTCGGGTCAGGTCTTTGGCTACTGTATGTTGTCTTATTGGTCTGTGTTGAATTCCATGCGGGAATTGGACTTTACCGCTTTACTGTGAAATGGTGGCTCGGCAAAAAGCTTGCTTTAATTGGTAAAGTGACGCGCAGAAAAACACATATTGTTGAACAGTTTATTCTCATATTTTTTGTTCTGGTTGGGATTGTTACACTGGCTGTGCTATCGGGCTTGATTGAACCCCCACTGGAATCATTAATGGCAGGAGTTTGGGACAATTCTCTATGAGTAATATAATTACTACAGATGTGCTGGTAATTGGTGCCGGTCTGGCAGGAGAACGGGCGGCCATAGCTTCTGCCAGCGAAGGGTTGGATGTAATCATCCTTTCCTTGGTTCCTCCCCGACGGAGCCACTCTTCCGCCGCTCAGGGCGGAATGCAGGCGTCTCTAGGGAATTCCGTGAAGGGAAAAGGTGATAACACCACGATCCATTGGTTAGATACTGTAAAAGGATCCGATTGGGGTGCTGATCAGGAAGTTGCCCGTATTTTTGCTGATAATGCCCCGATTGCCATGCGTGAAATGGCGCATTTTGGAGTGCCGTGGAACCGGGTAGAAGGTGGACCCCGCGAAGTTTACATCAAAGGGAAGAAAACCACGATTGTGGAAGATTATGATAAAGAAGGTTTGATCGCCGCACGAGATTTTGGAGGAACCGCCAAATGGCGGACCTGTTATACGGCAGACGGTACCGGGCATACTGTTCTGTATACCATGGATAATATGGTCGTCCAACTTGGAATTACAGTCCATGACCGCATGGAAGCGCTACGGCTGATCCATAAAGACGGGAAATGTGTTGGCGCAGTAGTCCGCTCATTGCGTGATGGAGAAATACTGGCTTATATGTCAAAAACTACTGTTATTGCCACCGGTGGGTACGGACGGATTTACGGCGAATCCACAAATGCCGTTATTAACGAAGGAACCGGTTCCTGGCTAGCATTGCAGACGGGAGTGGTTCCTCTTGCAAACATGGAAGCCGTTCAGTTCCATCCTACTGGGATAGTACCTACTGATATCCTGGTGACAGAGGGGTGCCGCGGGGATGGGGGGTTACTTCTTGATGTTGATGAATACAGATTCATGCCAGACTATGAACCCGAGAAGCAGGAACTGGCTTCTCGGGATGTTGTGTCTCGCAGAATGAAAGAGCACATGCTGAAAGGGAAGGGAGTGCAATCCCCATATGGTGAACACCTCTGGCTGGATTTACGTCACCTAGGAGAAACACATCTCAAGACAAAACTCCGGGAAGTTTATGATATTTGCATGTATTTCATTGGCGTTAATCCCATTAAAGACTTTGTTCCTGTGCGTCCCACCCAACACTATTCTATGGGTGGCATTCGTGTGAATAAGGATGGACACACTTACAACATGGAAGGGCTCTTTGCCTTGGGGGAAGTTTCCTGTTGGGATATGCACGGTTTCAACCGGCTGGGTGGGAATTCGCTTGCTGAGACTGTAGTTGCCGGCATGGTGGTTGGGAAGCAGATTGCAGAGCATGCGAAGAAAACTGCTTTGGTAGCAGATGTTTCTTTAGCAGAACAGTTTGTTCAAAAGGAGAAGAAAAAGATTGGCCACCTTCTCAACTCAGTTGATGGAGAAAATGTTTACGAACTTCGGGATGAGATTTCTAATCTTCTGAAAACCCATGTTCATATTTTTAGGACTGGCGAAGGGCTGGAGAAAGCAACAACGGGATTGCAAAATCTGGTAAAAAGAGTAGAGAACGTAAAAGTGAGGTCAAAGGCTCCTGGGATGAATCCCGAACTCTCCTTTGCCTTACGCATAGAGGGGATGGCTAAGCAGGCACTGCTAATTGCCCAGGGTGCTCTGAACAGGAAAGAATCACGGGGAGCACACTCTCGTGAAGATTATCCGGCCAGGGATGATACCAAATGGTTGAATCGTACCTTAGCCAGGTGGCCGGATTCACACGGCGAACCTCTGTTTGAGTATGAACCAGTAGGCGTTCTCGACCTGCCGCCTGGTGATCGTGGATATGGAGGAGGGCAGCAGATTTCAATGGAAATAACCGTTGAGGAATACAATTCCAGGGTAGATGAAGAACAGAAAGCGAAAGGACGGCTAGACCCTGTTGAGCCTACGGGAACCCGCTTGCCGAAAGAAGCCTGGAAGGAAGTGTTGTGATGGGCAGAACACTTACGTTTGAGATATTCAGGTATAATCCAACTGCCGATGATGACAGACCACGCATCGATATTTTTCAGTTAGAAGAGACTGCGCGCCTCAATATTTTTACTGCTCTTAATCTAATTAGAGAACAGCAGGCTCCTGATTTTATGTTTGATTTTGTCTGCCGTGCAGGGATATGCGGCTCCTGTGGAATGATGATTAACGGACGCCCAACGCTGGCGTGCCGAACATTGACTTCTGATCTCCCTAACACAATCACTCTTTACCCACTTCCGTTTTTCAAATTACTGGGTGACCTCTCTGTGGATACAGGAGTGTGGTTTCGAGAAGTAGCTGAACAGATTGAATCGTGGATACACACCCAGACAGAGTTTGATCCGCAGGCTGAAGAAGAGCGGATGGACAATGCCACCGCCAACAAAATCTATGAGGCCGAGCGGTGCATTGAGTGCGGCTGCTGTCTCGCTGGCTGTGCCACTGCGCAGGTAGCCCCTGATTTTCTGGGAGCTGCTGGACTGAACAGGATCGGCCGGCTCATGATAGATCCCAGAGACCAACGTGATGAAGAGGATTGGTTTAAATTGATATCCACGGATAGCGGCATATTTGGATGTATTGGCATGATGGCATGTGACGATGTCTGCCCAAAGGACCTTCCGCTTTTAGAAGTTTTTGCCTATATACGTCGTAAAATGGCTGCCATCGGATTTAGCAAGAAAAAAGAAAAAGCTGCGGCTGTTTGAGTAGTCGATTCCTACCGAATTTCCGCCCAAATTAGCTACGAACTGACCTCGTTGGTGCCCTCAAAATAATATGTGGGTTCGTCTGATTGTAACAGTAAGGGATTTACGAATGGTGCTATTACCTAAAAACCTATTTACTTTGACACCAATTCTGACGGGGCTTACTTTGCAGCCCCAACGTTAAAGGGGTTAGCTAGACTGTGGACAGAAACATTATTGCAGCGGGCGACAAGGCTACCGCAGAAACGGCCAAGGAGACCCTGTGGTTAGGTGGTAATGCTTATGATGCCGCTGTGGCGGCGGTATTTACGTCAATGACGGCTGAGCCGTCTCTTACCGGTCCAGGTGGAGGAGGGCATTTTATGGCCTACCCGGCTGACGGGCAGGCTGTTTTATTTGACTTTTTTGTGGACATGCCGAGTGGTGTAATTGAACCGAACCAAATGGAATTTTTTGATATTGAGGTAGACTATGGCCCGAAGCAACAGCAGTTCCACGTTGGGAAAGGATCCATCGCTGTACCCGGGACTGTGGCTGGACTCCTACATGTTCATGATGTGTTGGGAAAGTTAGACAGAAAGGATCTCATGGCTCCCGCCATTCGTGTTGCAAAAGAAGGCGCAGTTCTTTCGGATGAACAAGCCTATCTAGTAAAGATTCTGGCTCCAATTCTCAATTATGAGGCAGCTGGGAAAAAACTTTATTCACCTAACAAAACATTGCTTCAAACAGGAGATAGATTGGCTATTCCCGATTTGGCTGATTTCCTAGATGGATTGGCATGTGAAGGAGTTAATCTGATGTACAAAGGTGAAGTGGCTGACAGAATTGTAGAATGGGTGGGGGAAGAAGGTTTATTGAAGAAAGCTGATCTGGAGCAGTATAAAGTGAAGGAGAGAACGCCTATAAGCACCGATTTTTTCGACCACCAGGTCTATCTCAATCCACCACCAGCCATGAGCGGCATTCTTATCGATTTTTCGCTCTGTCTTCTGGAGCGGATGATTCTTTCCGCAGGGCCGTCAATTGAACTGATTGATATAGCTTTAGCTCTGTCGATTACTAATGAGGCTCGTCAGAACAAACTTCCCGGGGGGACTGTCATGAGTAGCCGCCCCCGGTTTTGTGTAGATGATGATTTCCAAACGTATGTTGAAAAGTTTTTTACGAAGCGACTGAGGAGAAAAAACGGCCAAGAGCCCAACTCCCGTGGCGCCACCACGCAGGTAAGCATTCTGGACACGGAGGGGAATACCGCAAGCGTCACCACCACAAACGGAGAAGGATGCGGATATATTCTTCCTGATCTTGGTTTTATGCTGAACAATATGCTGGGTGAAGAGGATTTAAACCCTCAGGGATTTCATCTCCATAAACCAGGAGACCGCCTTCCATCTATGGTAGCCCCCACCATTGTAATGAAAAACGGAGCTCCTGCTATGGTAACAGGCAGTGCAGGGAGCAACAGAATCCGTTCAGCTATTGTTCAGGTGATCGTCAATGTTCTCTATGGCGATATGGAAGTGGAAGAAGCCGTCGTGGCACCACGTATTCATGTTGAGGGGAATACGTTACAAGTAGAGCCAGGAGTAGATGAAGTACAAATGGATAAACTGAAGAATTTTTTTGAGATTCATCGATGGAATGATCTGAATCTGTATTTTGGTGGTGCGAATTCTGTGACACCGCAAGGGGGAGCCGGCGATCCACGCCGCGGCGGTGCAGCGACCGTTACATAATTTGCTTGATCAAGTCACTGTTTTTTTGACAGGTTAGACGGCGGCTTCTTCCACTAGCCATTCAAAAAGCTTCATCTGTATTTCATCGTGCTGCATCTGCTCAGGATGCCACTGAACGGCAAGAAATTTCGCCTCGCCATTTATTGGTTCAACAGCTTCGATGAGTCCATCAGGGGCATACGCCACAGGTATAAGGTTTTTACCAAGGTCACGAATGCCCTGATGGTGAGTGCTGTTCACTGTAGGGCAAGAACTTCCCAAAACATTCCTGAGAAGACTTGACGGGTCAATTTCTGCAGAATGATTTACCACAGGACCCTTATAATCACCGTGATCCAGCGCACCTTTAAGCTGTGAAGGGACATCTTCGTAAAGCGTGCCACCGTTCATAACATTGATCAGCTGAAGTCCGGCGCAGACGGCGAGAACCGGTTTATTTCTTTTTATGAATGCGTCCAAAATTTTTCGGTCGAAAGAGACTCGGGCTGGGTGCATTGGTTCTTCACCTTTCAGATCATATGAGGAACCACCATAGACATCGATAGGGAGATCAGGACCGCCAGTGAGAATCAACCCATTTAACTGGTCAGCAATGTCAGAAACATGATCTTCTTTTTCAGGGTAGGTAAGAACGAGTGGGAATCCATCTGCTTTCCAGACGCATTGACTATATGCTTCTCTTGTCATGTGCCAATAGGCATTTTCTTTAATAAAGTACCCAGGAGCAATACCGATTAAAGGACTGTTTGCCACACGCACCCCCTCATTGCTTTATTCACTCGCCTAAAAAATCTTTTTGTTCTTCCCATCGGTCTTTCAGGAACTGTTCTACACTCTTCCCAGATTGTTCGAATGACGCTTGAATTGAGAGAGAAAAAGGCCCTGTCGTAAAAAACTCTTCAGCAAACGGTTCAAGAAATTTCTTTTCTCCACTCTCAGTCAAGCCTTCCAGAGCAAAGGATAAAAACTGTTCACACCACACCTGCAGGGTTTGTCCCGCCACCTCACAGGAGAAATCGACTGTTTGCGCCAATTCATTGAGCCGCTTCCGATCTCCACTACTCCATTTTTTGCAAATTTCCATCACTTTTTCAAGCGTATCTGGTGAACGAAGTATCCCTTGAAAGAAAGCAGCCGGTGCAAGTTCATAGCCAAAGGGGAGGTGGTCGGGACCACGGATTTCAAGAATATGTTTGAAACGGACCTGCGTAAAGATTTGATGGAGAGCAGTCATAATGTCTTCGGATTCAAGTACGCCGCGGTCGTAAAGTGAGCCAAGCCAGTCTCCAAGAGTTCCCTCGTAAGTTCCAACTGAGCCATCTTTTTCAAGCGTAAACAGGGTGGGAGTATTAAGAACGTAGGCCGAAAAGTTGTCCAGTAGGCCATCAGGGGATTTAATATCATGATCAAATAGGCAGTTGCTCCTACTGGGGTCTGTGTTCCGCCAAATAATTTCACGCATATTCTGCTTCCCGGCAGGTTTACCTCGGTAAAAAGGAGCGTTCGAAAAAAGGAGCGCAATGAACGGGTGAAGACAGTCAGATACAAAGGCAAGCTTTTCAGCTTCTTCGATAGAAGTGTAATCCAAGTTGATCTGGATGCTGGATGAGTTGAGCATCATTTCGTGACCATGCGTTCCTGTTTCAGCAAACCGCCCATGCATCAATTTGTATTTCATGTGATCTATAATGGTAATATTCCTGGCGGGGAGAACAGGTTCCAGTGCGAGGTCAGATACCATAAGATTGTTTTCTTCAGCAATGTGGAAAAGATTTGCCATATAAGTTTTCAATTCACTATTTAGATCGTAAAGAGTCCTATGTGGCTCTGAGGCATATTCTATCTGACCACCCGGTTCCATGGTGAGAGTAGGGGCAATCCCCTTTTCTGAATTTTTTTCCTCAAGGCGAGCTTTCAAATCTGATGTAGAAAAAGTGGTGCCCGAATTAACGGGAATTCTGTTCATCTTCTGATCGTAGATGAGGTTTTCCACTTCCAACCCAACCCGGAGATCTTCCCGTGACCTGAGCCGCGATGCGATAAAATTTTTTACTTCTGATATTAAGTCCGAGAGTGACATGAAAAGTGAAGTGGTTGAATTAAGAGCGAAGATTACTTCTCCCTAACGTCTGGAAGCAAGTGAAAGTTGGCGCCACATTTGAGGGGTTTCGCGAACATCGTATTAAGTGACTCCTGCCGGACTCAACCGTGATCTTTTGGCGTATCTGTAACGGTTGGCTTGACGAAAGTTGAAGCACTAAAAAAACCGCACACAGGCGGTTTCTTTAGTAAGGTCCTCTCCTTTCCGCGAGGAAGGGGTATTCAGGCCTCGGTAGGTGCTATTTTTTTACCGCCATTGACCTTATTGGAGAAGAGTTCCCGGAGATTTTTTGATACGGTGTCTTGCATAGGCTTCTCCTTAAGAATTTTCTCTTGAAGCGTCAAAAGGCCTTCGATGAGAGCTTCTGGGCGTGGAGGGCATCCAGGGATATAGACATCCACTGGCACAATAAGATCAACACCTTTAAGTACGTGATAACCGTACTGCCAGTAAGGGCCACCGCTGGTGGCACAGCTTCCCATAGAGACAACGTACTTAGGATCAGCCATCTGTTCATATAGCCGTTTTACACGAGTGGCCATTTTCATAGTGACCGTCCCTGCCACAATCATCACATCCGCTTGACGGGGTGATGAGCGGGGCATCATACCGATCCGCTCAAGATCGTGCCGTGAGGCGGCAGTAGCCATCATCTCGATGGCGCAGCACGCGAGACCAAACTGGAAGTACCAGGGTGATGCAGCTCTGGCCCAGTTAATCAGCTTATTCAACGGTGCTACAATGATGTCACCCAGTCCACTTTTGTTGTCTGTCTGATCCGAGCCCATTTCCTATTCCTTGATTTGTTCTGTTGTCATATATACAGGTTTATTGCCCATAAAGTCATGGTGAGGTAGAATGGCATAGCCCTGCTGATTCCGAGTGGGGCACATTGAACAAGATTCTTCACCGTCTGTTTTACGCCTCACAAGATCCAGAAGTTTGTTGTCCGTCTCTTCAGCACCAGCGACCAACTCATCATCAGTTTCAACATACCAACGGAGGGTCACCAGATAGCGATAAGGTTTTTTTTCTTTTTCTTTACTCATCATAGTGTCCCCAGGATTGATTGGTAAACATTAATCGGTGGTGAATTTATACATAGCCCCTTTTTTGACAAATCCCTTTCGCCTTGAAAGATTAAGTGTGACCAATGATTTTGCAGACAGTGAGATTATTTGTTAGACAACTGTGTATATTAGCAAACTATATAGCAAGAAACTTTCCGTCAATCAACAGTGTTTGAAATTAGAAGGGTGACTTATTTGATTATTGAAAGTAAGCAATAGCTAACCCGGTAAGCTTTACATCGTCAAATAAAAAAAATAACAACAGGAAATGAAGATAACAGGCCAAATAGTACCGTTCTTGATATCTTCTTTTTTAATGGCTGATACAGGCTCTGTATTGGGTGTGGTTAGGGATGCAAAGACGTTGCAGCCTCTTATCGGTGCAAACGTTATGATTATCGATACTCAACTGGGTGATGCCACCGATCTGGAAGGGAAGTTTGAGATAACAGGGATCGGCGTCGGAACAAGGCACCTTCAGGTGAGCATGATGGGCTATGAGAAGAGGGTATTACTCAATCTGATGGTTACCACCGCTCGCCCTCTGAACCTGATCATTGAGCTAAAAATGGAGTCCCTTGAAGGGGAGGCCATAGAAGTAACGGGAAAAGCTTTCACACGCTCTTCAGCGGCGGTCTTGAGTACCATGCATGTAGATAACTTTGAGATTCGTAGTGATCCT
>DCXX01000118.1 GCA_002329125.1 Fidelibacterota bacterium UBA2125
GCTGGGGAGTTCAGCCAGACACGGAAGATGCTGTTATTGAAATGAAAAAGTCCCTCGCCATACTGCTCCTACTTCTAAGCTTCATATCAACACAAGAGTTCGGGAAGTTCAGGCACGGTTTAATTGAACCAGTAAGATATTTTGGCTACTAGTGCTTTGTCCTTGGTGCGGAAATCATCCGGATAAGAATTATTAGTATAAACAATAAACAGATCGGATACCGGCGCAAAACGCCACTGGAAGCGCAAATTCACATTAACGTTGTCAGCCTGATCATTGTATTGAACAAAAGTGGTGAGAAATAATTTATTAGTGAAGGTTAGATCCAGTCGCGGCCCAATCAATAGAAAGGCCATACTTTCAAAAGGTTCGGGCAGATCAATCTTGTCATAAGTCGTAGATATGGATAGGTTTACATAAGGCTGCACCCGATAATTAATTGTACCGTTAAGAGAAAACTTGTTGCCGTTATAGTAACCTCCGTACCGGATATTGGAAGTAAAGTTGAGTGTTTTTCGGGCATCAGATTCGTAGTTCAATGAAAATTCATTCCAGTTGTATGCACTGCCGGCTGCAAGTGTATCACCGCCTGTATTAGTTGGGTCAAACGGGGCGAGTAATTTTACAAAACCGCGTTCTAGTTCTGCTGACAACTTGCTCCGGTCCAGCCAGTTGATTATGTATTGTAGTTCAAGTTCTCGATCCATTGTTTTGAGGTCCTCATCCAATACATTATCAAATCTAAATGTTGGTCCATGATTAAGTATTTTCCCTTCATTGGGGTAAAATTTGTATTCTAAATGTGGTCCAAAACGGTGGAACCCAGCCCGCTTTACAAAACCTACATCAGCTTGGAAATCTGCGCCGACAAAAGAATAGCCCATATGGGAAGATATTGTGCCGTTATTATATTTGATTGAAGTAGCTGCTGCGAACGCTTTATCACCGGCATTCTTGTATATTGCTTGGTGAAAAAAAGTTTTCCCTGTCCAAAGGTTGTCCGCACTGGCCAGGTTAAAATCAATACCGCCAACCCGGTTATACGAATTTTCGCTGCCATTTGCATTCTCTTGCAGGTCAGATTCCTTATTTACTAGGAATATGCTTAAACTGGAACGTGTAAGTATCTTTCGTTGCAGTGTTGCTACAGTAAAGTTACTGGCGGGAGTTTCCTCATTCGCATCGGTTTGCATACTCATGATCCCTAATCGGTAATTTGATCCCAGTTTACCGCTTAGGCGAGCACCACCTTTAACCGGAGTAGCCAGCCCAATCCGCCGGGAGAAAAAAGGACGAATATTCTCACTACCTAGGCTGGCGAAAAGATCACTATTCTCCAGAAAAAACTGCCGTTTTTCGGGAAAGAACAATTCAAAACGATCCAGATTTGTTCTCTGTTGGTCTACTTCTACCTGCGAAAAATCCGGATTAATGGTCAGGTCCAAATTTAATGAAGTGGATAATGTTACCTTTGCATCTAGACCGCTATCCACATCGCTATCCGCTGGGGTGCCTGCATCAATATCTTCTGACCCTTGACCGGAAAGAAAAGGAATTATTGAAAATCGGGTTCCTAGTTTCGGAGGTGGTTTATCCCATTGCAGTGTACCAGTGAAGGCCAGGGTAGAATGTTTGAATTGTCGCGGTACAGGTGCCCAGGCAGACTTTTCATTTTGGAGCAATGAAAAACGACCGAAATTAATGCCCCATTCATCAACTCCATCCTGGTAGCGAATACTGCGAAATGGAATTGCAAATTCTGCCACCCAATGATCATCATGTTTTTTTACGGCGGAATACCATTTGCAGTCCCAATCCAGTGAAACATCACCGCCATCTGCTTGTATGCCATCCCATTGCGCTCCTGCGGCAGAGATCCCAAATGCAAAGCCGTTGGTTTGATCATTGTAGGTATCCATGAAAATGATGAAATTATCATTTTTTGGAAAACTAAAATCTCGGCGCAGTGATTCTACAGGACGTTTACCAAGTACCTTGTCGTAACAGATAATCCCTACAAAAAGGAGATCATCATTGTAGGCCAGTTTTACTTCTGTCTTCGTAGTAGCCAGGCCAGTATCAATGGGTGTTACTCTAAAAAAGTTTTTTGCTGTAGCAGCATTTTCCCAAACTGTTTCACTAAGTTCACCATCAATAACGACTTCTTCATCTGTTGCGGCAATATCAATCCGGAAAGTAGCGCGATTAACAGGTTCCGACTGGGCTTGCAGTAAAGAAAATCCTATTAATATATATAATCTTTTCATCAGACATTCATTTCGTTTTTTTAATCTTTAATGTCCTTTAACAATCATTTGTCCTCGTAGGCCTTCTTGACCAGTTTTGCTTTATACTCGAATTTAGGTAATGTACCCGGAGGTACTAATTCGACGTTTGAGCTAAAAATAAGTTTTTTTCGCAACAGTCCTTCTATGCCAGCTTTGAGTTGACTCAAATCACCCGGGAATTCGCCGTGCTCTACCTTTATTTTCATCGGTGGCTTAACAGACGGGGGCGACTCTTGAAGAAGGATTTGAATCTCACTGGTGACTCTGGGGGCCAAACCACCTATTACATCCCTTACAGCGGAGGGGTATACATTCACCCCGGAAATGATGAGCATATCATCTGTTCTACCGATACATTTTATACAATAACCTGTCCGACCACATTCGCAGGAGGTTTGTGTAACCACGACATGGTCCCGAGTTCTAAAACGAATGAGAGGTTGGCATTCCCGGTCAAGAGACGTATAAATCATCTCACCTTCTACACCTTCATCAATCTTTAACACCTCTCCCGTGTCAGGTTTAATAATTTCCGTATGACACGATCCTTGGCCCACGAAATGCATCCCATTTTTGTATTCACACTCAGCCCACATGAGGCCAAGCATATCCCCATTGCCCATAGTTTCTCGGACATCCGCCCCAAAAGTCTCTTCGATCTGCCGGCGGACATGCGGAATTCCTGCGCCGGGTTCACCACCAAGCATGAAACCTTCAATTCCGAGTGTCCGAGAATTTATCCCATTATCCTTGCAATAATTGCTGAGATAAAGAGGGAAAGAAGCTGTAGCCAGCAGGTAATTAGCGCTTAGATTCCTTAATGCCCCGATGAGTCTGTCGGTAGCACCGACGCCCACGGGAACAAGGGTGGCACCAAGATTCTCAATCGCCTCGCCATAAGAGGCCGCAATAAAGAACGTTCCGATGGGAAGTGGAACAATGTGATGAGGCCGCATGCCGCATGCCCACATGGCCCTATTAGATGTTTCCCGCCAAACGCCCCTATCGTGTCTGGTCAGCCCGATGTATGTAGGTGTTCCTGTAGTGCCGCTAGTGGAATAGATCCGGATGACATTTTCGATTTCTGTAGCGGCATGTTTTCCCAAGGGACGTGTTGTCGCTTGACTTTCTCTCAGTTCCTGTTTCTCTGTAAAGGGGATTTTATGCAGGTCTTCAATCCCTTTGATCTCTCCCGGCTCAATGCCGGCATTACTAAACTTTTCATCATAGAAGCGTGAGTTTCCCCATATATACTGCAGTTCCCTCAACAGGGCCTTTGATTGTATTTCTTCATACTTATGAAACGGCAAAGTCTCCATTTTCTTGTTCCAGTACTTACGGTATTGTGTCATCTATTTATCCGCTTTTTATGACGGAGGTGATTAGCCGTTTTTGGTGCGAAAATATAATTACTTATCTCGGTGTTCTGATTCAAATAGTTTTGCTCTTCAGCAAATCTCTAATGGTTTGAATTCCATTAATAATTTGCTCCCTATCAACATTATTGGGGATCTCTCTATCCGTAATTAGTAAAAAAAGCCGGGATGATTTTACCAAACTCATAATGTTATGCTCTGTCAAATACTGTTCTATATTTTCACGGCTTTCTTGAAGCAAAGGAATAGGAAGGGCAATTGAAACCTTATTGAAATTTTCTGTCGCCTCAGGTATATACCGGGGTGAGAGAACAACACCGTTAACAATTTTGCTAATGTATCCCATATTCCTCGGCTGAAACTGTTCAACCATAAGCAGTGTTGAAATTTGATAAAAATTAGCTGTATTCAGCACTGGTGCATAGCTCCTATGCAAAACTTTTATAGTGTTTTCATTTAATAATGGCATTGTCTTCTCTTGGAAAATAATAAGATCAATACCGGCGTCACCGAGAGCTTTAGTCATAGAGAGTGTGGCTTTTGATACAAGATTGATGAAATTCCCTTGATTTAAAAGTTCACTTGTTTCCTTACCAGTCAATTGAGATGCAAGCGTTAGCGGGCCCGGCAACAGGCACAACAGGATTGTATCGGGGAGCAGTATTCTGAGTCTTTTCGTTACTTCAGTGGCAGTCGTTATATATTCTGTCTTGGGTAATTCCGATAACGCAGCAACAAAGTTGTCCGTTAATTTATCCAGCTGTTTTACCAGAGGAGGTTTATTATCTGTTATTTTGGACCCCAGGGATTCGGCTATGAACATCGTATCGCCATAACAGACAACACCATCAACTTGAAAATAGTTTTGAATTCTACGAAGGGAGTTTGACAGTTTTGTCGGATCGCTTAAAAATTCTTTTAGAGGAAGATCTTCGAGGATAGCCCCGAAAGAAAAAATCAGAGGGATAAAAAGATTGCCTTCTTTGAGGCGGTCTTTTTTAGCTCTAGACACAAGATTTCTCTAGCAGAAACGATAACAACAATTTTGGTCTTATTACGCTAATCTGCTAAAGAGAATTAAACTCTAGGGCCTAAAAGGTGGCTCAATAATTTCAGCGTCGGGCCAAGTTCCATAGAATTTCAAAAGGGACTCGTCCATTTTTTGTGAAAGCCAATCAGTTTCAAATTCATCGTAGGGTTTCGCTTGTTTAATTCTAGCTTGACGCTCTTCCTGCCGATTGGTTTCAGTGCCTTCTTGATCCAGTTTCATCGTTTCCGGATTGTATTGAGCTTTATACACATTCTGCGCTGACCAGTCCGAAATAATCTGATCTTTAATGTCCTGGATTACCAGTTCTGGATCTCGTTCTAATGGATCACCATAACCCGCACCCCCAGTGGCAAAACCAAAGGTGATCACGTCATTTTGATTAACAGGGCGGGTAGAGCGTCCGAAAAATTCATTCTGCCAATCCCCACCAATACTTTTTTCTTTAAGCATTGGGAATAGCTCCAGACTAAAACCATTGCCTTCTTTCAACTGTTCCATAAGGTCAGCATTAGAGATGCTAATACCAGGAACTGTGCAGGGTGCATATCCGCCAAATAAGGGTTGTGGGGTTTGAATTTTACTGTTATCGGAGATAGCCATAAAGAATAAATATGGTACGTGGTGAGCCACCCAGATCTGGACAGTTCCCACTCCTCCTCGGTATTTTCCATGTCCGCAAGAATCTTTCCAGTGATTGGAAAGTGGGATAAACAATGGGAATTCGTTTTCCATTTCTTCGATATCTGGTGTGCGTCCATAAACACACCAAGGGAAACCAAAAGCATTCACACCGTCCATTTCCGGTCTTCCTCCTTGCCCTTCACTGTTTAGGGAGTATGCCAGCATATCTGCAAAAGGAAGGTTCCACTGTGAAAGTCCGGCGACTACCATTGCATTTCCAGCATTCCCCTGAGAAGCTGAAGCCTGCCTCCACATGTTGTCTGTACTAAACATCATCTTGCCAAAAACATTATGCACCCCACTCATGATTCCAGTGGCAATCATTACAGAACAACTGGTTGCTGCACGCACATCAGGATTGAGGCAACTACCGGGAGGAAAAACAAAATCAATGGGCGAAAAAGTAGCACTGCTAATCGGCAGATCATGGAATACATATTCATAAACGTAATTCGCAACGTGTCCGACTGCTGCTTGTACATGCGCATTGTAGGAATAGGGATTTTCCGGAGATGTACCACTAAAATCCATTGTCAGCGAATCACCTTTTTTTTCCAAAGTCATATAACTGTTCCGTACCAAGCCAACCTCAAAACCAACGCCGTCTCCAAAATTAACGCAAGTGTATTTCCCGTCCGCCCAACTGCTGATTCTCTTACGTGCACCCTCTTCAGCCACTATTAGCATTTTTCGGAACAGGCCAACCACATAATCGCGCCCCCGTTCCTCGGCAAGTTCAACGATTCGTTTTCGTGAACGATCTGTGGAAGTTGCACGGGCTTTCAAATCAACTACCAGCATTTGCGGTGCCCGAATACCAAAGGCACTAATTGTTTCTACAAAATCTTCACGAATTACATAGTTTTCCCCGATTTTTGTTGGAGGACAGTTAAGGCCTTCCATAAAGCGAGATGTTGCGTTGATGGGCATTCCGCCAGGTTCACTTGCGCCTGTTTCCGTGGTATGAACAGCAGCTCCGGTCCAGGCAATCAGTTCTCCTTCATAAAAGACCGGCATCAGTACTACTTCGTCCGGATTGTGAATGCCCCCGTATAGGGCATCATTGGTAAACCAAATATCACCCTCTTTTATGCCTGGATTGTCCTGGTACGAATTAAGAATAAACTTGATCAGTATAGGCTGAATGATGGCATGTAGATACGTTCCGCAACTGGCATTCGCCAAGTCGCCATTGGCAGTAAAAATAGCAACCATGGAGTCCCCCGCAATTCCCATCATGCTACGCGAAGAGCGAACAAAGATTTCCATCGCCTCATCTAAAATGTTGTTGGTGCGCTCAAAACCGACCTCGTAATCCCCTGGTCCCAGCGTATCAACGCAACGCAGTTCGTCCTCATTTGGGGGAACCACTTTAATCATTGCTAATTTTTCTTCGGCTGTAGGAATGGCCATTTTTATTTCTCCTTGTTAGGTGTTAGGCTCGTTCGATCTGGACAAACAAATGTTCATCAACACTGCAGACGAAATCTGGTGGTACTACTAATGTAGTATACTCCGATTCCAAAACAGAAGGCCCGGCGATTTTATTACCCGCTTTGAGTTTTAAAAGATCGTAAACATTGCTTTCCTCGAACCCTCCGTTGCCCCAATAGCACGGACGTTTTGTTTTCAGGGCTTCCGATGGGTCCGGACCAGCAACAGGATAATTCGGAATAAGGGGCTCTTCTGCGGGAATGGAAGCTGTGAGAACAAAGCTCTCAACATAAACCCCACCATCCGGATGACATACAAGCGGACTAAAGGATTCACTAAATTCTTGTTCAAACTCGTTGTAAATGGCCTCCATGTCTGTCTCTGATTTCACACCCAATACGGGAGAATTAGAGCGTTTCCGATGTACCTGCCCACCATAAAGCATATCTAATTCTAATTGAAATACTGCATCATCCACAGGCATCCCTTCCCCGGTAAGTTCTTTTTTTGCTCGCTCAATGAGTGAATCCACTACATTGTTGAAATCTTCATAATTCGTGTTGAAGTTCCGGGTTCCGGGTTCCATCAGCATATAGCGTCGGGAATTCTCATAGATATGAATTACGTCCATCACTGAAGAACCATGTGCTGAAAAAACTGGTGAGTATGGGAAAACTACCGCGGATGGAATGTCGCCCATATATCCTGCCACATGCGTTGGGCCACCGCCGCCAATGGCAAAAAGAACAAAATCCTTAGGGTCATAGCCGCGCAAATGTATTTCCTTACGGATAGCGGTGCCCATGTTTCCGTCCACAATCTTACGGATCAATATAGCAGCATCTTCTACAGATACTCCAAGGGGATCAGCAATTTTTACTTTGATGACCTCTTCAGCTTTTGCTTTATTCAGGAGCATTTTCCCACCAAAATAATAATCTTCATCAATATAGCCCAACACCAGGTCGGCATCTGTTACTGTTGGCTCCTCACCGCCTTGATCGTAGCAGGCCGGCCCAGGATATGATCCGGCACTTTGTGGCCCGACTTCGACCCGGTTACCAAGCAATTTATTAACTGAGGCAATCGAACCGCCGCCGGCGCCGATAGACATAGTTTGCAGCATAGAAATACCAACCATCCAACGATCCAAAATAGGGCGGAAATCATAGTTGCGCACACTTTGCCCCACTACCAAACCAATATCAAAACTCGTACCACCAACATCGCAGGCAATAACATTTTTATAACCAAGCCCTTGAGCTAACTTTTGGGAACCAATCAAAGCGGCTACCGGCCCAGCACTGTAGGTGCGGACAGCATCAGTTTTGAAAACTTCTGCCATACCTCCGGAATTATGAACCATCATAAACGGCCCTTTATATTGGTAATCTCGAAGACGATCCCACATCGCCGCAAGTTCCATTTGCATGGCCCGGAAAAGATAAGCATCAAGAATAGCAGTCATCGAACGCTGATATTCTCCAGAGCGACCAATCACATCACTGGCCAGCACAACTGGCATGTATCCGAGGGTGTATTCCTTATACTCATCCCGGATAATTTGCTTGATCCTTTGTTCGTGCTCAGGATTTGCCGGAGACCACAATAGTGAGACCACAAAACCGCGCACCCCAAGATCTACCAAATATCTCACTTTTTGACGCACATCTTTCTCATCAAGAGGGCGGACAACCTGTCCGAAAGAATCAACCCGCTCCTTCACACCGACAATCAGTTCCCGTGTAATTAGCGGTTCTGGTTTATTTTGTGGAGCAAGGTTTCGTCTTTCCGAAACACGAGTACCATCCACCCATTGCGCACCCTTGCCAATGAGTATCGAATCCTCATGTCCCTCGGTTGTGATCAAACCTAAACGTGGCCCTTTCCGCTCGATTAGACGATTCATGGCAACAGTGGTAGAATACCGCACCAATCCCACATCGGGCAAGAGTTCTTCGGGTGCCATTTCCAGTTCTTTTCCGCCTTCTTCAATCACGTTTAGGAAACAAGCCGAAAGGTCATGGGGGGTGGTCGGTGTCTTTTTGAAAATCGTTTTCCCGTTGTAGTTCAGCACCATATCGGTGAAAGTGCCGCCCACATCAATATCAATAGTGTTCATTCTCATGTTATCACCTTTAGTCTTTTATCAACAATTGCCATTTCGCCGCTGTCCAGTCTTCCTTTCAGACTGTCAACATCAATTTCAATATCATGGGTGATCGGATGTCCGAGCGGCAGGTATTCGGTCTCGATTTGAGTGCCACATTCTGGACAATAGAACTCGATAATGCGCACCCATTCGGGGTCTGGGGCAAAGTTATACTCTGCCTCAAAAACAGGATTGTGAATTTCCCGTGGGTCTCTACTGTAAACAAGGCAACCCTTTTTGTAATTGGATTGGGCATCAATGAGCTTATTATCGCATCTACTGCAATGCCATTGATTCTCATCTATGTCCATTTCTAAATATTCAGTAATAATAATTTTACGTCCCATATCTAACTCCTTTCCATTGCACCGTTTCCGTAAGCATCCATGGTCAACTGCCACCCTTGCGATACAACATAAGTTGTATCACTTCCCTCCAAAACAGCAGGGCCTGCCACAACATTGCCAGCTTTTAGTTTGTTCCATTCATATATTCTGGAGACCACTTTGTCTGAACCTCTAGAAATTTTCCGTTCCCCTTTTAAAGCGATTTTGGAGTTTTTTCCTTTAATTGAGGATTTTTCCGGTTGCACTTTAGTTACCGGTACTTTAGAACGCAATTTGAGTACTTCAATAACCAGATCTGTGGAACTGGCGTCCTTCCCCGCATTAATAAAACTTTCGCCAATTATATCATTTATGCCTTTCTCTGTCATGTCGGACTCTTTCCATGTGGAACTGGAGAAACGAATTATACTTTCGGAATCTTTTTTGTTATAAAGAGTAAAATCCAATTCGGATTCCATGGCTGTTACCTCGAAACCTTCACCTTCCATATCCCTTTTCGCTTCTTTCAGCATTTCTTCTACGATTTCCGTTAGTGCGTCCCGTTCTTTGATTGAAAGAAAAGGAGAGTATTCGTAAGAATGTGAAACGTCTGATACAGAGGAACCAAAGGCGCTCAATACGGATCCTAAAGAAAAAACGTGGTTTTTTTCAATTCCGGACTTTTGGGCAACTTCACATCCGAGGATAGCTCCATTACCTCCGAAAGCAAAAAGCACAAAATCCGAAGATATTTTTCCGGTTTTTTTGACAAGTTCGATGACTTCTTCCGCGATCATTTCAGTCGCTTTATTGATAATTTCGCTTGCAGCATTTTCTACGTTTATTCCAAGTGGGTCAGCAACTTTTTCTTTGAGAATGTTTTCCGCTTTTTCTTGACTAATTTCCTTTTTGCCACCCGAAAAGTATTCCGCATTTAGATAACCGCTCACCAGACACGCATCGGTCAAGGTGGCTTCAGTTCCGCCAAGATCATAACAAGCAGGACCAGGGTAAGCGCCCATACTTTCCGGCCCTAATTGAAGTTCTCCCTCCACGACTTTGGCCACCGTCCCACCGCCAAGGGCGATGCTTTTCAAATTTAGCATGGCTTGTTTTAGAGGAACTCCCAGGAAATCTGGATCACGAGTCATAGCCGGTCGGAAATCTTCGATCAAACCAATCTTAGAAGTTGTTCCACCCACATCCAAGGTGATGACCTTGGAAAATTCGTAAACATTTGCCCAATAGTCTCCAGCATGAATTCCAAAGACCGGTCCGGATTCAATTGTGTCTACAGGTTTTGTTTTCGATACCCTGGTGACCCCCCCATTAGTATGTCCGAGCAGAAGTGGCTTGGTAAAACCCTGCTCTCGCAATTCGTCTTCAGCCTTGAACATAGACTGGGCAAGCGGTCCGTGTACATAAGAGTTCAACAACGCCATGTGCGTGCGGGTCATATCGTCGGGATGTTTGCATATATCACCACCCAGCAAGAGAGGAACATGTCCAAGATAATGATCGGGGAACTGCTCTTCGATAATATCCTTAATATTGATTTCATCATCGTTTTTGAGAGCGTCCTTCAGGCTAATGCAAATGCGGCGCACCCCGCCTTCAAGTAATGCCTTGAGCTTGATTAACAATTCATTCGTATCAACTGGGCAAGTTACTGTATCTACATGCGCCTTCTCAATTAGATGTCCAAAAACCGGATTTTCACCATTCGCGGCATAAAGTGTTTGTTTATTGCCATCAGTCACAAAAAGTCCCATTTTTGGACCTTTCTGTTCTAAAACAACATTGCTGGCCACTGTAGTAGACCAACGGATAATATCCACCTGATCCAAAAAATTCGGCAGATTAGAGAAACCACATTGTTCTGCGCCCTCTTCCATGCATTTCAACCAAGAGACCGTAAGGTCATGCGGAGTCGAGTCTACTTTTACCCGTTGAATCTCCGTACCATTGGTAAAAAGCCCATCAGTAAATGTCCCTCCAGTATCGATATCTATGGTATATCCCATTTGTTAACCTCCATTCCTGTCGAATCTCGCTAGATATATAGCCTCTCTTGGTGAAGAGATGGAACTATGTTAAAGCCTACTGAAAACCCCTCTCGCATGGTAAATGTATACACTTACCAGGATAAAGTCAACTTTTCAATAAATTATATCAGAATGGGTGTCGGTCGGGAGGATCTGATATGGAAGGGAATCCTCTTCCTACTATAGAAGTTATAAAACCTTTGAACGAGGACCAAAAATCCTCTATACTAGGAGGCGAGGCTTGCCAATGGTCCGAATTTGTGGATGGAGAGAATATTGAATCTCGGCTTTGGCCTAGAACAGCAGCTATAGCAGAAAAATTATGGTCTCCAAAAAGCTTAACTAACGATGTAGAGGATATGTACCGCCGCTTAAATTATTTATCGGACCTACTTACCCATGAAGGCTCCAAACATGCTACATATTATGACCATCAATTAGCACGTATTGCAGGCCCCAAAGCTTTGCCACAGGTGAAAAAAATAACAGATTTTCTACAAGAGGTGACCTATCATGGTCGGATGCCCGCTTTATTAGCCTTGGAGGAGCTGTATTTACCGGATTATGCGCTAGATCGATTAGTGGACGCCGTTCGACCAGAGAGTATGGAAGCTAAATACTTCAACCAAAAGGTTAAAACCTCTGTTGCTACACCTAATGATGAATTGGAAAATGAAATTCGGTCTCAGCTCCTGATTTGGAAAAATAATCATCAAGCTTTGAGCCCCTATTTTAAGGAATCCGAAAAATTGAAAGATATGGAATTGCTGTCAGCAACTTTATCTGAAGTATCTACCAAATTATTAAAGCAATTGGATGGTGGAGTAATTTCAAGGGATGAATTACTAGAGCAAATCGCGGAATTAGAAAGTGGAGAACAGGGCTTAGTTTTTGGTGCTACAGAGGGTTTACGAGATTTGACTTTGGCTGCATCAAATAGTAAATTGGACTGAAATGCAGCCATTTACCTGCTAGGACTCCACTGGCAGTTGCTAACCTGTGTCAAACAGGGAAAGTGAGAGATATGATGCGTAGTTATTCTTTTTGTCTGTTCTTTTTTTCTCTTCTAACATACTCAACCGCTGCCAGCACCCCGGATCGACACCCGGTCAGGGACGCCGCACTTCAGCTTGAAAGAGTGAGCGGACAGCGCCAGGCTCTGATGGATCATCAGGCCGAGCAAGAGCGCCGAATGATTGAGGCGAGCAAGAGGAGTGCCGCGGCGCGGGAGGAGGAGCGTGCCGGTCGATTCGTCCAGAAGCCTTCAGTGTATCAGCTCTCCGGGAGTGCATCGATTGAAGGGGTCGTATCCGATGACGACGGTAACCCCATTGCGGAGATAGACGTGTCCGTGGAATCGATGGAGGGCCACGGCGGAAGCTGGACTACTACAGACGCCGACGGTTTCTATCAGCTGACCGTTACCGCTGGCAGAAATCGTCTCTGGCTGGACAGCGGCGATCTCATCCCTGATTACATGTCCCCGCGGGATAAAGAAGTCCGTGCGGAAGAGGGCGCCACAGTTGTTGTCGATTTCGTTCTATACGTCACCGATGCCACCATCACCGGCGTGATCATGCTGGATGATTCTCCGTTAGTTGATGTTAGTATATCGGCAGACGGTTCCACCGGCTGGACGAACACGTCCTCTCAATCAGACGGAACATTCACGCTTGATGTGGCCAGCGAGGCCGACGCCAGCGGGGGATACGCCATCTGGGTGGACACATGGAACCTGACACAGGCGGCCCATTATGAGGAGAACTATAGAGGCGTCGTTTCCGGCACCGCCAATCTTACGATCCAGCTTCGATCTCCATCGGCGTGGGTGGAAGGAAAGGTGACCGATGAGGACGCTAACCCGCTTGCGGATATCCGGGTGGACGCGAATCAGCATAGTACAGGCAATCACGCTGAAGCTTACACAGATGCCGACGGCTATTTCAAACTCGGTGTGATTAAAGGACGGTGGTGGGTCCAGCCGGACAGCTGGTACACAATTCCTGAATACCTTGTACCTCATGGGGAGGAAGTGGCCATCGATGAAGGCGCGACAGTGACGCAAGATTTTGTCGCCTATTCTGCCGATGCCACCATAAGCGGCACCGTTCATTACGAAGGGGTGCCTCTCTTTGAGCCTTTCTCAATCGGGGTGCATAGTGAACTGGGCTGGACCGAAACGAAGTCGAGAGAGGACGGCACCTATCTCCTGCCCGTGGCCAGCGAGGCCGACACCGAGGGGGGCTACAGCGTATGGCTGAACAACTGGTCACTGCCTCCCGATCTGATCGTTCAGGAGAACTATAACGATGTCATGTCCGGAGCGACAGATATCGATTTTCATGTTGTTCCTCCAACATCCCGGATTGAAGGGAAAGTGGCGGATGAATCGGGGGATCCGATACCCAATGTCCGGGTGTGGGCCAATCGTGAGGATGGCGGAGGCGCCGGTGCCGGGGCCATGACTGACGCTTCCGGGTTCTTCTCAATCGGCGTCATGCACGGCCGCTGGCGGATCGGTGTGGACGGTGGGTACCTGAGACCCGACTATCTCACTCCCAATGATAAAGTTGTGCGCGTAGAGGAGTCCGCCACAGTGACGGTGGATATGACCGTCTACTCGACAGATGCTGCTATCACGGGTACCGTTACACTGGACGGAGCGCCCGTCGCCGATTTGGGAGTGGAGACGCGCAGCCGTCTGGGGCGGACGCAGACGGTGACGGATCACAACGGTTCCTATACTCTCTCCGTTGCAAGCGCGGCTGATAGTGAAGGAGGCTATCACGTATGGCTCTACGATTTGGAGTTAGCCGAAAAGGTGTTTATTCTCAATGTCTACTACAATCTCCCGTCCAATTCCAGCGGCATTAATTTTCGTCTCACCTACGCCAATGCGTGGGTAGAAGGCAAAGTGCTGGACGATGACGATACCCCTATCACTGACGTGACAGTGTATGTCAATTCCGATGTGTCTCCCTGGAATCAAGCTCAGATCAAGACCGATGAGCTCGGATACTACAAAGTGGGTGTGGTTGAAGGGGAGTGGCACGTGCGTGTCGATGTCTGGGGACTGATACCTCATTACATGGCTTCCCGGGATACGGTGCTGTTCGTGGCCGAAGGAGCCACGGAAATGGTGGATCTATCAGCGTACAAAGCAGATGCCACTATCACGGGTACGGTCTACCTCGATGAATCTCCTATCAGGGAGATTGGCATTCAGGCCAACGCCCCTTTGGGATGGACGGAAACAAAGTCAACTGAAGACGGTAGCTACACACTCTCGGTGGCCAGTGAAGCCGATACGGATATGGGCTATTCGGTCTCGCTCCACGATTGGGAACTGCCTGACAATACCTATGTTGAGAAACGGCATTACGACAATGTCCTGTCCGGATCTTCCGGCATAGAGTTTCACATTCACAAAACGTTGTCGGCTTTTGAGGGGCATGTCTTTTCACTGGCGACGGGTGAGCCGGTGGACAACGGGTGGGTGTGGGCGCGTGACGAAGCAAAAGACTGGGACAGAACTGTGGGGACGCAGCGCAACGGCAAGTTTCGCATGGCCGTTCCCAACGGAACTTACGATATTTTCGCCGGCGCCGGGGGCTATGACGGTCAACTGGTAGAGCGGGATGTAGAGATCTTGGATGAAGTAATGGAGTATAATATCTATCTTGAGGGTGACGGCCCGACTGTCACACTGGATGACGATCCGAGTATGCCGCAATCGTTCGCTCTGCACGCCAACT
>DCXX01000058.1:0-11204 GCA_002329125.1 Fidelibacterota bacterium UBA2125
TTTCGGCAACCTCATGGGACGTTGTTGCGTGAAGAGAAAAATCCCTGTTTTCTGATTGTATTTTGAACACCAGATCTATCACCCTCTCCTTCGATCGTGAAAGAACCGCCTGGGTATCCTTTTTCTCTAATGAGTCGCCCAGTACGAACGAACCCAAACCGCACGACAATTTTTCTACGACCATTTCAGGCTCAGACGCAATATAGACAACACCACCCACCGCACTTGTGTAGTGATCCATCATACCTCCGGCCTCATCAAATTCTTGTACTTCTGCCCGGTATGCCAGATCTGCCAATTCACCCGCCTCTAACTCTTCCGCCTGGTCACTCATGGCTGACAGAAAGTTGATCCAAGAAACTACCATGGCGGAAGAACTTGACGTCCCCGCCTGAACGGGAATATTCCCTTTAACTAGGCAGTCACAGCCGTTCGAAAAAGTAAACCCATCTTTCCTCATGGTATTGATGCCGCTTTTGAAATAATCAGCTGCTTTCGTATAGGCAAGATCACCTTCCATAGAAAATGTCTCTTCCCCACCTACATCAGGTAGATCAACAGTTACTATCATATCCTCCCGAGGCTGACCCTCTATAATAACACGAAGTGATATGGAAGCAGCGATGACCGGAAGGCCAAGATAATCTTGGTGTTCACCAAAAAGGCAGATGCGGCCTGGAGAAGAGACGATCAAGAGCTATTCCAGACTTTGAACAGACCGACGGAAGCGACACTTGCCAGTCCCAACAGGAAGAATCCCAAGGAAGATCCATAGATGATGTGCCCGGTACCAAGCAGAAATCCATAAACCGCCGTGCATCCTAGCACCATTGAGAGGATCCCGCGGGGGACGGGCCACGGCTGGCTGTCACTGCCGGAAAATCTCTTCCAGCCGGGACCGCCAGGATTTACCTTCATTACAAAATTCTGCAAAGTCTCATCACTGTCCGGACGGGTGAAGAAAGTGGCGACTATCCACACTGCGGTAGTGAGCACGGCTCCAATGACTATCTTCTGCCACGATGCCAGAGGATACAGACCCAATTCATCGTGAACGAAATTAAAGTAGCTCGCAATAATGAGTGAACTGACCATAGCCACAATCTCTGTGTAGGCGTTGATGCGCCACCAGAACCAGCGCAATATATAGATGAGACCGGTCCCGGCACCCAATAGCAAAAGTAGCGAAAAGGCTTGGGCCGCGCTGGTGAGGATCAGTCCCAGACCGGCGCCCAGAATAACGGATACGATGGTGAACATCCGTCCGGCCCAAACCAGTTCCTTTTCACCGGCTTCCGGCTTCAAGAAGCGGTGATAAAAATCGTTCACCAGATAACTGGCACCCAAGTTCAACTGAGTGGACATGGTACTCATGAAAGCGGCGATGAGCGATGCGGCTACCAATCCGAGGAGTCCAGCCGGCAAGAGGGTCAACATGGCGGGATATGCCACATCGTGCCCCAGCTTATCGAGAGGCAAATTAGGAAATGCCGACTGAAGATCTGCCAGTTGCGGAAAGACAACCAGCGAAGAGAGTGCGATAAGAATCCACGGCCAGGGCCTGAGGGCGTAGTGTGCAACGTTGAATAGAAAAGTAGCTACTACGGCGTTCGTCTCATCCTTAGCTGAAAACATTCGCTGAGCGATGTAACCGCCGCCTCCGGGTTCGGCGCCGGGATAATAGCTGGCCCACCACTGCACCGCCAGCGGTACCAGCAAAACGGGTACCCAGACGTCAGGATTGGAAAGATCGGGGATCAGCGCCAGTCTGTCTGCCACGTTCTCGTTCGTGAGGAGATTGGCCAGCCCCCCCACCTGTTCCAGACCAAGCAGATAGATGCATGCCCAGATCGATCCCGTCATAGCCAGGATGAACTGCACGAAATCGGTGATAATGATCGCTTTCAATCCCCCGAGAGCACTGTAGACTAATGTAATAGAACATGCGATTGTGAGGGTCATCCAGCCGGGCCATCCCAGAACTATTTCACCAAACTTGATTGCTGCCAGGCTTACCGATCCCATCACCAGCACGTTGAAGATCAATCCGAGGTAGAGCGCACGGAATCCTCTCAGGAAAGCTGCCGCCGCGCCGCTGTAGCGCAGTTCATAAAATTCAATATCGGTAAGAACGCCTGATCGCCGCCAAAGATTGGCATAGACAAAGACTGTCAGCATCCCCGTCAGTAGAAACGCCCACCAAGCCCAGTTGCCGGATACGCCGTTTTGCCGCACCAGGTCGGTAACGAGATTGGGGGTGTCCGTGGAAAAGGTGGTAGCTACCATGGAGACACCCAACAGCCACCACGGCATGTTGCGCCCGGCTAGGAAAAAGGACTGTGTGTCCCGGCCGGCCTTTTTTGATGCCCAGACCCCCACCGCCAGAGAGAGGACAAAGTAGGCAAATACGATGACCCAGTCGATATAGGAGAGCGTCATCGGCTAAATCTCATCCGAAATAGCAAAGATTAGATCGTTGGTGTTCCAGTTGCCGGCCACACCATCCCGGCGGACAATATCGGTAACCAAATTTGGTGTGTCGGTGGAGAAAGTAGTTGCCACCATGGAAATACCCAGAAGCCACCATAGCATTTGCTTTCCGGCGGCAAAAAACTCTGTAGAATCCTGACCGGCTCGCCTCGTTACAGCGGCGCCAATGGCGAGACTTACAACGAAATAAAGGACAATGAATGACCAATCCAGCGAGGAAAGAAGCATATCACTCCGAGGTTAATCCTAAGATAGAGTTTAATACTCGTCGTTGAGGGCGAAAATAGGTTTATTTGTTTTCCATTTTCCCCGGGTAAAGTCGGGAAATTTGACTGAAGTACTCCCTCTAGCAATAGATTTTTCGGATAGAGGGCTGATGACACTCATAGATACGGCGTCATAAACATCAATTGGAGGTGTCACACCCCGTTTGATGGATTCTAGAAATGCACGGACGATGAAAAAGTCCATGCCGCCGTGGCCGGTATGACTTAAAACATTTTTTGCACCAGAGAATCGCTTCCAAAGAGAGTGATCATACTTTTCAAGATAGGGCTCATCCGGTTCCCATTGGTGACCTTCGGGACTCACTCCTTCTATAAAGATAGAGTTGTTGTCCTTCATCCAGAGACCCCGGGTTCCCTGAACACGGAAATTGAGAGAGTAAGGTCGCGGGGAGTTTGTATCATGGCTCAGCATGACCGTCTGGCCGTTGGCACACTTAATGACCGTAGTAACAATATCGCCTAGACGAAATTTTACCGACGCATTAGGATGGTCAGGACCGGCCTGATCGACGATATATTTGTGGAGACCCCTGGTTTGTGTGGCCGTGGAAGTTAGATGGACAAACCGGTTTCCCCGATTAATATCCAGCATAGTACTCACTGGACCAACACCGTGGGTAGGGTAAAGATCCCCGTTTCGATCAACAGAGTTCTGTGTCCGCCATTTTGCCTCGCTGAATCCCTTTTTTCCAAACTCCACTCCGTTGCCATAAGGTCCCTGGCCGTCATTGAACTTTACGTGGCGAAGATCATGCTGATAACCACCCTGGCAGTGCAGTAGCTCACCGAAAAGCCCTTCCCGAACCATATTAAGGACAGCGATCACATCACGTCGATAACAGACATTCTCAAGAATCATGCAGAATTTGCCTGTTATTTCTGAGGCACGGACAAGGCCCCAACATTCATTCTCGGTAAGGCCTGCTGGCACCTCTACACCCACATGTTTACCACTCTCCATGGCGGCAACAGCCATAGGGGCGTGCCAATGCCACGGCGTGGCAACAATAACACCATCCAAATCTTCCTTTTGCAAAAGATTCTGATAATCCTTCTCCCCATTTTTATAGATTTTCGGGTGCGGGCGTTCAGCATCATCATAGACAGACAGTGCCATGCCAATCATCTGTTCATCAATATCGCAGATAACGGGAATTTCCACATCCTCTCTTCTGAGTGCCAGCTTGATATGCCACTGGCCCCTGAGACCGGTACCAATAACGCCTATTCTCATTTTACTGTTCTTCCTATAACTGCCCAAAGCAACTTTTGGCAATAAAGAAACCGCCACGCTAGAGACAGCCGCACCTTTAATGAATTGCCGGCGATTCACCCTTTTCTTGTTCATTATAACTTTCCTTTCCAATGGATTTTATACATATTTTGTGAACACATTTTGTTTACTCTCCGTTCAGGATCAGGAAAAGGACCATTCCGAAGCCCGCTCCGAAAAGATTTGCTGTCAGATCTTTCCAGCAGAAGTGATTGTTGGGCTGCTTTTCGTCAGAAAATTCCTTCACAATCCCGACTGAGACCATGATTGAAGACCCAGCCAATGAAGCATGACCATGATCGTCGACAACCATATTTAGGATAACCTGAGAAAAATACAGTGTTCCGAGGAAGCTGGCTGTAAAATGATGAAATTTGTCCGGGGAGAACCAAAAATCCTGTTTGTACACAGCCTGTTTATTCAATACATATTTTGTTGAATAATCGTTTATTGCCTTGATTCCCTCAACGGGCTCCGATCCCCGAAGGGGTAAAGTAAGCCCAAACGAGAGAGAAATAATAATTATAATAATTAAATTACCTTGTTTCTCTACTGTCACCATCAGGAATGTAGGTTAAGTTCTTTCCATGGGCAACGTTTCGCAGCATTGATTGACATTGGGTTTACTTGATCTTATTTTCATCGTCAGGGACGCAACCTGGTCTCTTAATATATCATCAATATGAAATCCAAAATCACCGTTGGTCCTTCAGTTCCCCGAGGAAATCGAAAAATCCTCCCAATATTTGCGCAGATGTTGCTCCGACTGTCCAAGTGGCGTGTTACCGGTTCTATACCAGATGAGCCAAAAATAATTGTAATAGGTGCTCCCCACTCGTCAATGATAGATGGTTATTACGTGTTGCTGGCGGTACTGTCACTGGATGTCAAAGTAAAGTTTTTAGCGGCACTGTGGACATTTTCCCGGCTACCCATCCTCGACAGCCTATTCCCCAGTTCTCAGAACAATCCTGATGAATACGGCGTCCGGTGGCCACTGGGGTGGCTTCAGGGCATTTTGATGAGACGACTGGGCGGTATTCCTGTTGAAAGGTCCTCGGCTGCAGGTGCTGTGGACAAGCTTGTAGGAACAATTAACGAAATGGAGAAAATAGTTCTTATGCTTGCTCCAGATGGAGGAACAGAGCCTTCCGAGAAGTTCAAGTCAGGCTTTTATGTACTGAGCTCCAAACTGGATCTTCCCATTCTCCCTATTCAATTTGACTACAAGAATCGCCGTTTTAATCTTTTGGAACCGTTTTACACTACCGGTAACATAGAAAAAGATATAGCGGACATCAGGCAGCTTTTCCACGGTATCGAAGGCAAAAACCACACCTTCATAGCCTGACTGCGACTCTATTTCAAATAGGTATCCAGCCAGAAAGCCGTTTCCCACAGTGAATGCATGACAGATTCCCTGGCCCGGTAACCGTGACTCTCGTGAGGAAGCATGACCAACCGTACGGTGGCACCGTGCCCTTTCAGGGCGTGGTAGAATCGCCTACTCTGAATGGGAAATGTTCCCGAGTTGTTATCGGCTTCACCGTGAATCATCAATAACGGTTCGTTCACTTTTTGCGCATGCATGAAGGGTGACATGGCAAAGTAAATTTCCGGTGCCTCCCAGAAGGTCCTCTCCTCTGCCTGGAATCCGAAGGGTGTAAGAGACCTGTTATAGGCGCCACTCCGGGCGATTCCCGTCCTAAAAATATCGGAATGGGCAAGTAGGTTAGCCGTCATAAAAGCACCGTAGGAATGACCGGTGATGGCCACCCTCTCCCTATCTGCTACCCCCCGACTCACCATATAATCAACTGCTGCCTGGGCGCTGGCCACCAGCTGCTCTACGAAAGTGTCGTTGGGCTGGGCATCTCCCTCTCCAACGATGGGCATTGTGGCATTGAACAATACGCCGTAACCGTGAACCAGCATGGCCAAGGCAGACGTGGAGCTTGAAGTGGGACTGATTCTCACAAACTGATGCGGCGAACCGATCACTTGGGATGCGGCTTTCATCGTTTTAAACTCCCGGGGATAAGCCCAAAGTATCATGGGAAGGGGACCGTCCGAAGGTGAATGTCCCGGCGGCAGGTAGAGTGTAGCTGTAAGATCAATACCATCCTCCCTTTTGTACTTTACTAACTCCTTGTAGACACCTTTCATCTGAGGATATGGATGCGGGAAGGCTGTCATCTGTTTTATGTCTCCTGCTTTCAGGTCCCGTACGAAATAGTTAGGCTGCTCTTCCTTCGATTCTCTCGAAGTAATGATGACTGACTGGTCAGCATCCAAAACTGCCACGGGTCGTTCAAAATAAGGCGCTTCAGAACGGAAAAGACGTGTCGTATTCCCCGATTCGATGTTGCGTTCATCTAAGAAGGGGCGATCACCTTCGGGTGATGCTCCGGTGCCCATAAGATAAATATTATTGCCCTTTTCACCCGTCACAAGAACAGACACACCGTTTTCATTTATTTTCGTTACAGGTGAACCGGGATCACTGTATCGGTCCTCATAGAGCCGGTCAAAGACCAATTTTGGCTCTTTCTCAGGACGGTCGGGACTGACGGCCCAAGTACGGGTTTTCCGGGTACTCCATTCACGAGTTGTGACCAGAGCAAGATCGCCACTTCCCCAGCGACTATAGCCATACCTTAGACCGAGATCAATGAGAGGGACGGGATCATCACTGAAAGGTGCCTCACGGGTAAAGACCTTGTCCCTCACCTCCGCTTCCGCTCGAGGATCGCCCCCATCCTGTGCTTCTGTCCAGTAAAGGGTAGCTGGAGCATCTCCTCGCCACCCGTAAGATCGGGGGCCCGTTGGGACAGCACCGAAACCGAGGGGAAGCTGATCCGCCAGTGGCATGTCCGTGGCTGTGTGAACAACCTTTCCGCTCAGGTCCCAAACCTCAACCAAAGTTGGAAAACGGTATACAGGTACCAGATAGGAATAAGGTCTATGAACAATCTCCACCAGCAGCATCTTCCCATTGGGAGAAGGTTCCGCCCGCCGGATGATAGCAGGTTTGCCGAGATTGGTCACTTTCCCTTTCAGATTCACGAGGACCATCTGAGATGTGAGATGATAATCAAAAAGTTCTTCATCATGAGGAGATTTCAAGAGATCCTGATAGGTTCTGGCCGGTGCCTTTTCGCCCAGATTCTCCTGGACCACGGGGCCTTTCGGCACCGTACTCTCGTCTGGGGCCGGGCCTCGTCCCGCCGGAATTGTGAAAGCCACCAATCCTTTGCTATCAGACAGCCACCTGAAGGGGCTGCCGTAAGTAGCATTCAAAGAATTTTTCATGGTCTGTTTCGCTTTTCCTTTTTTGGTGTTGGCGATCCAGAGTGAGATGTTTTCACTTGAGGTGATGGTGAAAGCCAGATGCTTACCGTTGGGCGACCAGGAAATATTTGAAATTTTTTGATTGGCGGGCAGTCCGGAAACTTTCACTTCCTTACCGCTCCTGACGGGCCTGATGGACAGTGCACTGTAGTGACTGCTTCGGCTACGGCCGTTTGTCCGTGGGTTGATTCTCAACCCGGCAATTCTCAGCTCCGGCTGGGACAATTCATCAATACCGGACATGGCTGGTCGCTCCATAACTACAACCTGCTCGTTCGATGGGCTCAACATAATGCTTGGAGTCAAAGGAGCGTTCACAAGATCTGCAATAGCTTTCGGAGGTGTTTGGTAGGTAAAGGGTTCCTGGGCATAAAACCACCCTCCGAAAAAAACCACCAGTATTGAAAAAACTATTTTTTGGGTTCTCATTATGAAAAATCCTCCACTTTTATTGCTGTTGAGAACTTGGCACCACCACGCCGCCTTTATCGCGACTACCAGCCAGTTGGTTGAAGTCAGCCACATCTTTTGCTATAAGCCTGTTGAATTCAGACTGATACTGGTCAACTCGGCCCTTGAGTACTTTATATACTTCCTGCTGTTGCTTATTCGGTGAAAAATCAACGGACCCGGGATGAAATCCATCCCCGCTGGCCAGATCTCCTGTAAGAACAGAAAGTTTACTGTAAAGCTTATTGGTATATCGGAATGACTTTGAGTCGCCTTCAGCAAGAACCGGCTGGAAAACTTTGTCCTCCAGTTCTTGAAGCTTTTTGTAGAGAGCATCCCCCTTTTCCATAATATCCTTGCTCTTCTCATCATCTTTCATAACAGTCTTCAGATCTTCTATCTGACGTTTCATCCATTCGATATTGCTGATCATATCTGAAACAGTGTTGAGGTCTTTGCGAATCTGAAGTAGCAGTGCTACCTGATCATGAATGTCGGCCACGGTCCCTTCCGACCGAGGGTCCTTTAGAACTACAAGATCAGTTGTCAGTTCGGTCTTTCCCACCGTCAGCTTGACAGAATAAGTTCCCGGCGCCACCATAAATCCCCGGAAACCGGCGTAAGTCCCCCAGCTCCGGATAGGATACCACCCTTCCCGCTCCCAGGTTTTCCTGAATCGCTTTTCTTCAACCAGATGAGGGTTGAGTGGCGGTTTGGTCCGAAGTTTGGCCTCCCTTGCTCCCTCGTATCTCAAATTCCACGCTACACGATTGATCCCTTTTTTCTTGGTCCCATTCAAAGATCTCACAGTGTCCCCATTATTATCCAAGATTGTGATATTAACATCTCCCTCAGGCTCATCTTTCAGGTAATAATTGATAAGGGCACGGGCATTAGGACGTGGACCGTTTCTCAAGGGGTGCATACGGTACGCCTGCCGGAGATCAAACAGGTGAACACTCTTTGCCAGAACTTTTTCATTCAGCTGCCTCAGCGGCGTCACATCATCCAGTATCCAAAAGCCCCGGCCGTAGGTAGCTACCACCAGATCATTGAAGTGCTCCTGGGTGATCATGTGGTGTACCGGTGCATAGGGCAAGTTATTCTGAAGTGGCAGCCATTTCTTGCCGTCATCAAAAGAGACAAAGATAGCATTTTCCGTCCCCACATAGAGCATCCCTTTCCGGACGGGATCCTCATGAATCCAATGTGCATAGCTGAAAACACTTTTCGGAATACCGTTACTGATAGACCTCCATCTTTTTCCGTAATTGGTTGTTTTGTAGATGTAAGGATTGCGGTCATTCATCTGGTGAAAATCTACGGTGATGTATGCTGTACCTGCATCGTGGGGAGAAGGCTCAATGTTGCTGACGGTGCCCCACTCCGGCAGATTGGGAATATTCTTTGTTACATTCGTCCACTTTTTACCGCCGTCCCGGGTCACATGGACAAGTCCATCGTTGGTACCAGCCCAAATGAGGCCTGTTTCCACCCGGGATTCAGCAATGGCGAATACCACACAAGCATACTCCACACCGATATTGTCTTTAGTCAACCCGCCGGAGGGACCCATTCGACTCATGTCGTTGGTACTCAGATCAGGAGAAATGACCTCCCAGCTTTCACCTCCGTCCGTTGTCTGGTGGACAAACTGACTACCCACGTAGACCTTGTTATTGTCATGTGGAGAAATGGTAATGGGAAAAGTCCAATTGAAACGATATTTCGCCTCACTGGCCGCGGCACCGTATGACGATTCAGGCCACACCCTTACCGTCCTTTCATGGCCAGTGCTGTAATTCACTTTTGAGAAGTTTGAGCTAAAACTCCCACCCCAGACAATGTCTGGGTTCACAGGGTCGGGAACAATAAACCCACATTCACCTCCAGCTGTATTCTCCCATTCACTGCTTACAAAACCCCATCCGCCACGGCCCGGAGTAGCAGTGCTGGGTCCTCTGTAACCGGAGCCGTCCTGCATCCCACCGTAAACGTAGTAGGGAATCTGATTATCCACCGCCACATGGTACATCTGGGCGATGGGCAGCCGGACCCGCTCCCAGGTTTCACCGTGGTTGTTGCTGATGACAACACCGCCGTCGTCAGAAAGGATGATCCGGTCGGGATTAAGAGGATCCACCCACTGATCGTGCGTATCACCGCTCCACCCCGTCCGTTCGCTGGTTAGTCCCCCATCATAGGTGGCGCTGTGACTGTTGGCTGCAAAATAGACCTCATTTTCACTGGCCGAAGAGACCACAATGCGGGAGGCGTAATGAGGCCGTTCATTCAGGATACGGTCGTAGCTCACCAGCTTCCAGGAGTCACCGCTGTTATTGGAACGCCACAGGACGCCCCTATTGGGCGAACCCGTTTCAATGAGTGCATAAACTACATCTGGGTTGGTTGGTGCAATGGCAAGGCCCACTTTACCTAAAGGCGGCTTGGGAAGACCCTTTTCCAGCCTTTCCCAGGTCGATCCGCCGTCGGTGGAGCGCCAGATACCCCCGTTGGGACCCCCGCTCTCCCGTCCCCAGGTTCTGATAACGACGGGCCACATACCCGCAAACAGAATCCGGGGGTTATCCATGTTCATGGCAATCTCGAAACAACCCGTATTCTCATCCACAAAAAGGACATGTTTCCACGTCTTTCCGCCATCTGTTGTGCGGAAAACGCCCCTCTCTTTCTGAGGACCGTACCCGTGTCCCACGGCTGCCACAAAAACAATGTCGGGATCCCTTGGATCGATGGCCACCCGACCGATCCTCCCGGTTTTTTCCAGTCCCATGTGCTTCCAGGTCTTACCGCCGTCCGTCGATTTATATACACCATTCCCTATGGAAACGTTACTCCTGATAAAAGCTTCTCCCGTTCCAGCCCAAATGACGTGGGGATCAGAAGGTGCAATAGCCAAAGCACCAATGGACTGTGCCTGCTGATCGTCGAACAGTGGTTCCCAGTTACGCCCACCGTCTTCAGTTCTCCAAACCCCTCCGGAAGATCCACCTACGTAGTATGTCAGTGGATCACCGGGGATACTCACTACAGCGGATGTTCTGTTACCCGGCGGTCCGATATACCGGTATTCAAGGTTCTGGTAGACTTCAGGCGTAATTGTCTGAGCAAAGGAAAAAGTCATTAGAGTAATAATCGTTGAAAAAAGAAACATCAGATGCTTTGATCTTTCGGCAGTACAAAAATTGTGCATTATCTTTCTCCTGTGAATAAACGTTATTTTATTTGATTCCTGTCTAACCCCACCGAACTAATCCTCGAAAGAATGGATGATTTTGAACTTGATCGGATACCGGAGGATACACCGTGCACCGATTAATAAGCAAGTCTTT
>DCXX01000058.1:11527-16786 GCA_002329125.1 Fidelibacterota bacterium UBA2125
TAAGCAAGTCTTTCTATCGTCACAAAGCCAGCGTATATTTAACCTTTTAAAGCTTCAGTACATCTAAAGTGCAAAAGCAAAAAGGAAAAATGTTATGAAACGTAACTTGCTTATCACACCACTGTTTATCACGCTGGCACTTTTTACCGCCGGTTGTGAGAACCCCTTTGCACAAAATGATGAAATTCAGCTCGATTCCCCTGAGCTGGAAATGTTCTCCAGTGATCTGGAAAATGATTTAAATCTCTCTGAAAAGAGCGCCAGGAACCTCCGTTCTGCCCTGGGTAGGCACGGCCGGGGCGGCGAACGGGATCGGGAACCCGGTTTCCTCTGGAAACTGGCCGCTGAGCTTCGACAGACACTGACTGAAGAAGAGAAAAATAATATCTTCACCAAGCTTGAAGAAGTGAAAGAAAAGGGTAAAGATAGAGAAAAAGACGCTGACAAAGGTCGGGGCGAAGGTGCTGACAAAAGCCGGGGCAAAAAAGATGGGGGTGCCCTGAGGGTTATCTACTCTGTTCTCACGGATGATCAGAAACCCCAATTCGATGCCATTATGGAAGAATTCAGATCAGGTATGGACGCTATTTTTGCTAGCATCAAGGCAGGCGAAACGACCCGTGAAGAAGCAAAAGCGGAAATTGAGTCAATGGAAGGAACTATGAAGTCTGCCATTGATGCCCTTTTGACAGATGACCAGAAAGCACAGCTTGAGCAAATGAGAGCGGACCGTAATGCCGAAAAGAAAGCCTACATGGAAGCCGTCCGTCAAGCGAAGATTGAAGCTCTCGGACTTACTGATGATCAGATTACCGCCATTGAAGCTGCCAGGGCCGAAACGAAAGCAGCAATGGAAGCCCTAAAGGCGCGGGTGGAATCTGAAGATCTAACAAAGAAAGAAGCTCGTGAAGCAGCCAAAGCCATTTTTGAAGCCAATAAAACGGCTATGGATGCCATTTTTTCCGCTACACAGATAGAGATAATCAAAATACATAAGTACCTCGAAATGAGATGGCGCCACAATAAAGAAAGGGGTGGCAAGGACGGCGAAAGAGATGGTCGAGGCGGATAAACCTTAATTATTTTTTTACGACATTATAAAGGGCGATTTGATCGCCCTTTTTTTGTGGGGGACAATTGCTAAAATATTTTAGACTATAAGACCTCAACCACCGCCACCTGTCCGCCTTTGGCAGAGTAGCGAAGTTTAATTAAACCAAACACCTATTCCCTGCTTTCGCAACTGTTTACCTAACATTTCTTCTATTTCTTCTGCATCTTTTCTTGTTGGTATGGGATTATACTTTTCATACAATTCCGGTCTCAATTGAATACCGTATTCACGAGCGTATTTATTTGATTTATATCCTTCCTTGTGTTGTTCAAACCTTAGGGTTGGTTCTCTAGACGACTGTCCTACATAGACACATCCATTTCCCATAATGTATGCGGGATTTTTTTGTCGAAATTTTCGAAGGTTAGCAACTTGGGGATCTAACTCAATGACATATACATAATATTTTTTCACACAAAAAGTTTACTCATCATCCCACATACAAAAAACCCCGCTACTGGGCGGGGTTTTTTGAGCCAGAGGAGTTTCATTTAAGTTTTAAAGCAATCTCATATCGTTCTGCTACATTGTCCCAGTTGATAATATTCATTAAGGCGTCTACAAAGTCGCCCCTCCTATTTTTATATTTCAGGTAATAAGCGTGTTCCCATACGTCAATGACCAATAGTGGAACTGCTCCCCAAACTGTCAACTTTTGATGATTCTCACATTGGAGGACCACCAAATTGTCAGAATAAGGTTGATATGCAAGAATTCCCCAGCCGCTTCCTTCTACCGATTTTGATATTTTTGCGATTAGTCCCTGCATTTTATCAGTAGAGACAAAATCTTTTTCAATTCTTTTAAGTAAGTCACCTGTCGGTTGGGATTTCTTGTTTGCCAGGTTTGTCCAGAATATGCTATGCAAAATATGACTGGAAAGATGAAATGAAAGTTTCTTTGTCCAGTAGTCAGTCAGGGTCAAATCGTTACTCTTCATAACTTTTTTTATCATTCCTAAGTCTTTGTTGGCTCCTTTGACTGCACCACCGTGATGAAAGGTATGATGCAGGCGCAGAGTTTCTGTGTCCATAAATGGCTCGAGGTGGTCGGTATTGTAAGGCAGTGGTAGGTGAATAAAGTTTCCTGTTTCGTCTGTGAGTTTGTCAATGCCATTGTTATTTATATTTTCAGCAAAGACGGAATTTGAAGGCAGAATTGCCGCTCCCGACAGAATAGCACTTGTTGTTAAGAATTCTTTTCTGTCCATAATTCAGATTTGTACTTGAGCCATATCTTGTTCAATCTACCACTACACCCACAAACAAAAAACCCCGGGTGAGCGGGGCTGATAATAAGATAGAGAGTTTGTAATTAGCTTATTTAATAGGGTAAAGTGGCAGTTTAGTCACTTTACCCTTTAATAAATATAGCCGTTGCAGTTGCAGTCTTGTAATGTGAATCATTAACAGTGGTCTCTTCCTTATTAACCGAAATATTTTGTTTAGTTTTGTTATCAGTATTTTCTATTACGATACCATTAGCACCAAGTTGTGCGGCTTCAATCTTTAAACGTTCCATTATTTTATCCATTTTACTTTGCCAAGTAATATCTATTGAAGGGTCTTTAAACGCAAATTCACTTGATGCATCAATCCGTGCAATAATCTCATATTCATCAGGATATTCTAAAAGTATTTTTACCTGAGAAGGAGATATTGGTGATTTTGTTTCGCCTACAACTATATGAGAAACAGGGTAACATCCAGTTAAAATCATGGCTAATAGTAAAACAATCGATCTTCTCATTTCAGTCCTCTAATTTATGTTAGACCATTATTAACATTCAATTTTTCCCATTGTCCCATCAAAAACCCCGTCAAAAGTGATGGGGTTTTTGACAGTAGCGGATGTAGGACTTGAACCTACGACCCCCTGCTCCCAAAGCTGGTGAAAGAGCGTCTACTTCACGACGGTGAGCTCTATTCCTAACGACTTTGTATTACCATAAAGCGTTTTGCTCATTGTGTTATTTCTTTCCAGTTGAAAGCGGCCAAAGTACCTTGCCAAGCATAATCAATCGCTTCACCAAGAACACGTGAAGCTTCCTGGGGCGCGTGAAATCCCATCGAATTTTCCGCTGCGATGAAGTCAAGCCTCCATTGCGCTTTGCGCTGGAAATACTGAGCTTTCTTGAGGTCATCGGCTGAAGCTCCCTTTGATTTGGCCTCATCGATTGCATCAAGCAGTGCCATAATTGCTGACCCTGCCCGTTGCAGCAAATCAAAATTACGTTGCTGAATGACATCAACCCGTCGTTTGATTTCTTTTTCGGAAAACCTGTGGCAGGTTTGACATGCGCGGTTAATATTGAGCAAAGGACTGCGTACCCAATGATCTGACACTTTGCTCGCACCATCGCGCATATACGGCATGTGGCAATCGGCACAGGCCACGCCGCTGCGGGCATGAATGCCCTGGCTCCAGAGTTCAAATTCCGGATGCTGTGCTTTATAGATTTTGGCTCCGGTTTCTTTGTGAGTATAATCAAAAAATTGAGCACCAGTATCGAAAGTGGTTTCATCCCAGAATTTTTCTACCTCTTCCACCTTGAGTCCGTTGCCCCAAGGAAAAGTTAATTTCATGTTGCTGGCGCAGTAGTATTCTACGTGGCATTGTCCACAAACAAAGGAGCGCATTTCGGATCGGCTTGCCTCTTTATTGGGCTCGTAAGGCTCTTTCCTTGAACCTTCCCGCCACTGTTCAATCGAAGGTAGATGCGGCGTAGGTGCATCAGATTCCGCCAGCGCTTGAATGCCTTGAATAAAACCAGGCCTGGTTACGCGGATTTCCATGTTATTGGGGGAATGACAATCGACACAAGATACCGGGTGAGCATGCCCAGAGTCCTTCAATTTTTGATTCAATTCATTGTAGGAATATTTGTAAGACTCCTCAAAGCCCTGGGTAGCATCACCGTTGCCAAGCTCGCGGTACAACGGCATGACTGATGCATGGCAGTGCAGGCAAGAACCCGATTGAGGCTTGGTTTGTCGTTGGGTTTGCTCCTGGTCTGAAAGCATATAGGCGTGACCACGTCTGTCGCGGTAGTCAATGGAGAAGGCGTAACCCAGGAACATTCGTTTGAGCCAGGGATCGCGTTCAATCTTTTCTTCAGGAAGCGACTCGCTTCCGCCGTGTCCACCGAAACGCGTGCGTGTGGCGATAGCTGTTTTCCTATAGCTGTCATACTCACGCGGCCAATTGGTTTTCCATTTTTCAGGGTCGGTGTCCGACTCCGTAACCTCAGTAAGTCGAACATATGGATTTTTGCTCTCCGTTTTTTTCTCGAAGATATTGACAAGTAAATATGTCACGCTCGCGCTGGCAATAGTTACAATAATAACGACAATCAGAAAGCCTGTTTTGTTCTCAGTCATGCTCATTTCTTCAATCCTACCTTATTATTTCACTAGCTTGGATGGCCCCCCCAAGTCCCGCAGTTTCTCCATGCCCTACGCTTCGGTGGCAGTGAATGCAATCGACAGCATCCGGTGATGACGTACTGCCATGCACCAAATTTTCAACCATGTGGTGATGACATTTGATGCAGTTTTCCTGAAGAATCCTCTTATTCTTAGGAGTAACCATGATCGGTTCATGAAAGTTTTCTAGCGTGAACGCTTTGGAATGATTCCAGCCGTTTTCCGCCTTGGAGATGTATTTGTAAATGAAGCTGTGCGGTAAATGGCAATCAACGCAGGTTGCCGCCGTGTGGTGGCTGGCTTTCTGCCAGGAGTTGAATTGCTGCGTCATAATGTGACAGTTCATACAGGCCGCTGGATCTTTGCTAAAATACGAAAAGCCTTCTCCATAATAAAATGTAAAACTACCCAACCCGACAAACAATCCGAGTAGACTAGCCATCAATATTCCACTTTTGTTCATGCGTGCCTTAATTATATTCTGGCTTGCCTAACGAATAAAGTCACCGGCAACTATAATAAATTATCAGAATGGGTGTTGGTCTTATACATCGCACGGTACCCCCATCGATTTCGGGTTGTGGTTGAGTTTTTCGGTTGAGAAGCATAATGCAGAGATGGGTTAGTTAGTATCTTCACTTGAGGAATCATCCATTTTATTTTTCTTTTTTTTCTTTGATGCCATTCCCGCACCAATTGCCAAACCTAAAGCAATACCTA
>DCXX01000058.1:17129-20871 GCA_002329125.1 Fidelibacterota bacterium UBA2125
ACCTATAGCAATTCCAGCTCCAATCATATTAGCTGGTTTTGTCATTATTCTATCTCCTTATTTATACGAATGGAGTCGTCTTACTTAATCAACGAAGAAAATAATTGATCATATACCGGGCACATCGTTTCCCAATCGTATTTTTTGAACGATTTGCGAATCGTAATTCCCCGCGTTTCATCAATGTTTAACATACAGTTTTTTACTTTATCATATAATTCACCATCATTATCATATATGTGGTTATCGTAATATTCTTTTGGTAGCAACTCCGGATACGTCAGCCTGCTCGGTAATATGGGGTATACGCCGCAATAGATGGCTTCTACTACACTGCCACCAAAAAAATCTTGATTGCTCGTTACAGGCAAAATATCAGCCTTCCATAGCCATTTTGCATATTCCGAGAAATTTTCACAGAAACCAAAATGTACGATATGTTTTTTTAATCGGTATTTAGCTTCATCAAATACATTGGGGCTTGTATGAAAACTTTCCCCAAGTACGACGACATCAAATTTGATATCGTTTTTTTGTAATTGGTATAAACATTCAAAAAATGATTCTGGGTTCTTATCGTATTCCCAACGATGATTCCATAAGACTAATGGGTTCCCCCGCGCTTGAGTTTTATGCTGATCAAATTTGGATAGATCCATACCAAGATATAATACCCGACTCTTTTCTTTAATTGTTTCAATTACATCTAGTTCATTATGATCAGGAAAATGTTTTAATAATCGTAGACCTTCATAATGAAAAGAATCGTGATGGTATTGAGAGTTAAATAGTACATGATCGGCTGTTAAGGCAGAGGAAAGATTAATAAAACCGTAATGATCTCGTTTTTCTTGAACGTTTCTCTCTGAATTTGACCATGGATAGGAAAGTTGATTTTCATGAAAATATAAGGCGTTAGGCACCTGAACTGTTCGACTTTTTGTGAGGCTTAAAAATGTTGTCAAGTCCAGCATATCCGTCGCAAGAATTAGATCAGGAGAAAAATCCATATCCATAAACTGTTTTGCTAGAGTAATGGCACCACCATGCATCCTCCATTTCCAGAATTGTCCCGGTAACGAAATAATCTGAACATTGTGATTGCTAAATGATTGGTATCCTTGTGCCCAAGATTTGTGCGATCCTGAATAATATGGCTCTACTAATAAAATATTCATAAAAGGATTCTATGATTATAAATATTCACAAACAAAAAAGCCCCGGAGAGAAGACTAATTGTGTTAATTCATTAATGCTTAATTGTCTTTGGTTGGACTATAGAAATGCCAATTACTCCTGAAGTCCCGTGTGAGCGGTTGGTTGATTAGGCGTGCCCGTACCAGTTCGACTGGCAAACGACCGCCCAAAATGATGGCATCATGAAATTCTGTGGCATTCATTTTACCGGATTCGACGAGTTCTTCATAGAGTGCTCGAAACTGAAGCGCACCAATCATATAGCCTACCTGGTAGAGCGGTGAGGCCTTTGCGCTACGGCGCACCTCTGCCTCGGCGTTAGCAAGTTCAAAACCTCCCTGTTCCACTAGAAAATCGACGGCTTGTTCAGTCGTCCAGTTCCCAAGTTGATAGTTGAGGGAAAAGATGATGCGGTTAGCGCGATGCAGGCGCCAAAAGAGCATGCCGACTTTATCAGAGTTACTTCTTGGAAGTCCCCTTGATAAGAGATGAAACTCCCAATATTGTGCCCAACCCTCACCCCAGAAGGGTGTACGCATAAGCTCGCTTCGATGTGGATTGAAACGACTGGTCATGAAGCCCTGCATGTAATGACCAGGCACAAGTTCATGCATGACACTGCCGAAATTGAGGTGTGGCGAGTTGCCGCGCAAACTCATCAGCTTGTCCTGATGCGTCATCCCATCTGTGGGATAGGAGACCCGAGTGACTTCTCCTCCGGTAAAGAATGGGTTGATGATTTGCTTTTCCGGTGTCTGCATGGCGAGACGCCAGATTTCAAGGGTAAGTGGAGGTATGGTAATCATATCGAGTTTCTCAACGAAGTCTTCCGTATACTCCTGAATTTCGAAAATGGGCCACGGTCCTTCACCGGGAGGTAACGCCTGATTCTTGGCATATTCAAGTGCAGCTTTCCAGTTATTACCATACCCCATATCACGGGACACCATCTTATACTGATTAATTATCCAATCGCGTTCCTTCTCACCAATGGCAATCAACTCCTCCGGGGTATAGGGGATCATGTGTACAGCCAGATCTGCACGCAGACCATCGGCCAAGACGGGATCACCAATAATGGGGGCTTTCCCCCCGGGTTTGATGCCTACAAGATATTCATCGATGGCTGCAACGTAATTTTTCAAGGCTATATCTGCGCGAGCATAAGGTTCGCGTGCCCACCAGGAATAGATGGGGTCGTAGCCATCGTAAAAGGTGTTAAAATCTTTTAGAACACTTTGAAGATGCTCAATTTGCCTCGCTGCCGTCCAGGCGGTAATGGATGAAATACCACTGCGAATAACCAAACCATTCGTTTCCTTCGCCTCTGCAATGAGTGAATTTGTTAGACTGCTTATTTGATTTGCAACCCCATCCAATGTTTCGGCAGCTGTCTTCGGATCAATCCGCTTCCTATCGTGACGGTTTTCCTGAAAGAGGCGAATTTGATCCCCAAATGGTAAAAGTGGCGCCATTTGTTTTGCCTGCCGCTCAGCTAGTTTTATCATCTCAAGGTCATATTTGATGCGGTTACGGAGCGCGATGTAATCGATCTGACCTTCGTGGTTCAGAGCATCGAAATCAAGTTCTTCAAGACGCTCTTGCCAGGCCCGGTGGAAATCACGCAGACGCTTGTGACGAGCGGGTGAGAAAAGCACTTCATAGCGCCGTTTGATGGATGCTTTATCTTCAACATAGCGTTTCACGGCTACACGAAGGTTGCTCTCACTGCGCGTAAACTCGACAAGCGACGAGAGTAGAGGCGGATCCCCTTCCCAACCCTTGGATATGTTTATCTCCACATTTTGTGCATACAAGCCACCCGGGATTGTGAGAAACATGGTTAACAGAAGCATAGGATATGATGCCACAATTATTGACCTTAAATGCACTATAAATTTTCTCATTGTCTGATCCTTATTTTATTACTTAAACAAAAGAGTGCTCTTCCACAATTAGTAGACCCATTCTTTAATTATGAAATTTTTCTGGATTATTTTTTGAGGTGTCTTAAGATAAAATGTATAAGTACCAGGTTGAATATACTTTTTATAATCGACGAAATAAGGAAGGTTGCTGTGCTCAGTTTTTGTTACTAAATCCCACCGAAATTGATTCAATCCTTTTTTTGCTATTATATTTTTTTCCCATATTAATTCTTCATTGTTAATATCTTTAATTAACATTGTTACTCTACTTTTTGTAGGGGTCCAGAAACTGATAGGTAATAGCGTGATGGTGGATTTATCTACTTCTCTATTAGTATCTACTTGCTTTGGGTATTGTGCATCGGGTATCTTAAATAAATGATATATATTTTTATCGTTAGTGCTTAACTGATAAGCTTGATGAATAGGGTTGAGATTTAAATAATATATTCCTCTTCCATGTGTACCTATAACCAGATCATTTTCTCTTTCCTGTATTGCGAGGTCTGCAACGCTAACCGCTGGTAAGTTTTTCCCAAGCATTTGCCACGTATTCCCACGGTTTATAGATATGTAAACACCACGATAGCACCCTGCATATAGGATATTTTCAAATA
>DCXX01000058.1:21302-21704 GCA_002329125.1 Fidelibacterota bacterium UBA2125
ATTATTCAAATCATCATAATTGATGCCTGTCATGGCAAGGTAAATCCGGGAGGCGTTGAATCGAGATGGTTGGATGCTACGGATATAGGCTATAGGGAGGCCCTTGGAATTTTCTTGCCAGGATTTTCCGCCATTTTTACTTACCCAAAATGAACCATGGTCCGTTCCTGTAAATAACAAACCTTCTTCAAGAACCGATTCAGCAATGGCTCCCGCAGCCCAAGAAATCTTATTCGGGTCTATGGACTTTGTAATATCATTACTGATAATATTCCAGTTTTCTCCACGATCGGTAGATTTTAATACATGGTTACTGCCATGGTACAGTGTTTTGGAGTTGTGGGGTGATATGATATAGGGCGAAACAAAATTGTATCGAAGTTTATTTTCTTTGGATATTTT
>DCXX01000058.1:22098-22463 GCA_002329125.1 Fidelibacterota bacterium UBA2125
TGTCGGCTAAAATAAACTGTATTTGGATCATTTGGATCTACCTCTGTAACACAGCCATCACCACCGCTCCAGGGATCAATCCAAAGGTATTTCCACTGATCAGTGCGAGACGCATCCCATTCTTTCGCAGGACCATAAACAGTGGCGTCATCCTGAACTCCACCATAAATATTATAAGGCTTTTGGTTGTCTAGGGTAATATCATAGAATTCTCCTGCTGGAATATTATTGTGATGGAGCCAATTATCACCTTTGTCATAACTCACATAAAGGCCACCATCATTACCAACAGCAATATGATCTGGATTAGTTGGGTTTATCCACAATTCGCAGTGGTCTAAATGAAGTGTCTGGGCCGGACTTGG
>DCXX01000026.1 GCA_002329125.1 Fidelibacterota bacterium UBA2125
TGTCTGATGTGGCGGAAGTCCGGAATGATTGAATTAATATTGTTCGAATAGTGCATCAGGTGTGGGTAAGTTGCTACCGGTTACTTCCTTATAAAATAGTACATACCAACTATTTCAGAATTTAGAACAGGAACATAAGGGGAAATATCAAATGAAAACCATGAGAGTAATCACTTCTCTATTAGTCATGACGGCACTCATTTTTGCACAGGGTGGAAGAGGCAAGATACGAGGCGTCGTTACTGATCAGGAAACAGGCGAGGTGCTCGTAGGTGCGAACGTTACTATCGAGGGGACCTCCCTTGGTGCGTCGACCGATTTGAACGGTGTGTATGTGGTACTGGCCATTCCCGCTGGTACGTACACGGTGCGAGTCGGCTACATTGGTTATCAGGAAGTTGCACTTTCAAACATTCGCGTCAGTGAGAACCAGACCACGACCCAAGATTTCCAGCTCGCGCCCTCAGCAATTGAGGTGGATGCACTACAAATTGTTGCTGATCGTCCGCTTATTCAACGAAATACCACTAACACAGTCCGTATAACGTCACAAGAAGACATAGAGAACATGCCCGTTCGCGGACTGCAAAATCTTATTGCCTTGGAGGCAGGTACTGTACTGCAGGATGGTGAATTGCACATCCGCGGTGGCCGGACAGGTGAGGTGGCCTATTTCATTGATGGTGTTTCAGCAATTAACCCAATGTTCAACAGTGAAAATGTTACAGTTATCCAAGAAGCGTTAGAAGAAGTTCAGATGCAGGCTGGTGGTTATACTGCAGAATTTGGAGGTGGGAACTCAGGAATTGTACGTTCAACACTACGTAGCGGCGGCTCCCAAATCAAGGGATCAGTTGACTTTCGTACGGATGGGTTTGCGGACCCAGGTGAACAATTTCTCGGAACGTCCTCCTATGGTTACTCAAATGGCGTGGTCACCTTGAGTGGTCCTGTAGTAACGCCTAAACTCAGGTTCTTTGTGGCTGGACAGTTTAATAATATGGACAACCGGAACCCGAGTTACGTAGTGCCTTTCGATACTAGAGATTTCATTGATCCAGTTACCGGCCAGGCACTGGGAACTCTTGATTCCTTAGGCTGGTTGCGTGATGACGGATATGAAGGGAGAGAGGCTGGTGAACCGCTTCCTGGTAATTCTCACATTGCCTATCTACTTAACCATCTTCCTGATTCCTGGAGAAAATCCAATATGTTTCAAGGAACCTTGACGTATGACCTGACGAACAGTATCAAATTACGTTTTACAGGAACCGTTGATGGCTCAGAAAATCCGGCATCGGGATCCACTTTTTATACGAACTTACAGAATTCGTACTTCAATGGTGATAGAACATCCATGGTATCAAGAGACCATACTATGTTGGGCTTCCGGGCCACCCATATTTTGAGTGAGAAAACGTTTTATGAACTGGGCCTCTTCTACACTGCTCGGAATTACAAGAACTACGACAAGGATTTTGGCGACGACTGGAAGTCTTATGCCGATAGTGTTGCAAACTTTGAAAAATTCGGGGCTACAGGATGGCGCAGCAGATATCTTGGTCCCGGATGGATCAGTACTATCAATAATTTTGAAATGGAACCACCCGGTTATCCGAACAATGGTTATTCAAAGAATAATCAAACTGACTTGGGTGCCTCTTTCGATTTTACCAGCCAGTTGAGGTCGAGGTGGGAGGTAAAAGTCGGTGGCCGATATGAGGCTTGGGAAATGCGTAGATTCTCTAGCGGGAATATCAGGCAGTGGTTACAAACTGAGTATGGTGTTACTGGGGACGACCCATATCAATGGGAGTCTATATACGGGAGTGATTGGGAATATCAGCGGCAGGTGGAACTCTCAAAGGCAAGTGGTGCTACGTATTATGGATATGATATTGACGGTGAAGAGACAGATGAGTTTCCTTATGGTCCAAACACACCCCAGTTTGCCTCAGGTTACTTGCAGAACAAAATTGAGTACCCAGACCTTGTTATGAACTTTGGACTACGGTTTGAATATATTGATAATCAATCTTTGAAGCCTGCAGATCCAGAGAAACCTGTGATGGACACTCAAAGGGACTGGCTTGATCCATCTGGTGTAGACAGGACAGAGCCCTATACTTATATTCTGCCCCGTTTCAACTTTTCATTCCCGGTGACGGACCGGACTGTGTTTTATGCTCAGTACGGTAAATATATGCAGATGCCATCTTTGAACCAGGTTTATACGGGTTACACTCAGTTAAGTAATACAGTGAGCCCGATGACCCGATCACCCTATGGTTGGTGGGGTGGTGGCGCCGGATGGACCGCCAAACCAGAGGAAATTACCCAATATGAGTTGGGCCTCCGTATTTTGGTCAGCGAGAGTTTTGCCCTCACAACGACTGGATTCTATAAGAATTACAATAATCAACTTAGAATCGATGAGATCCGTGCCTCAGGCCTGCATCCAGAAGAAATTGCAGCAGGTGCCACACTTTTTGCCGGGAATGTAAATGAGGACTTTAGCACCGTTAAAGGTGTGGAGTTGACTCTGGAGCTTAGACGCACCAAGCGTTTGGCAGCGAAGCTTAATTACACCCTGTCAGATACCCGAGGAACAGGTGCAAGTTCTAGATCAGGGGATGTTGTAGTGAGCGACGTGGTTACGCGGTACCCGGTTCTCATGTTCCCGCTCGATTATCACCAGCCGCATCGCGGGACCGCCATGTTAGACTACCGCTTTGCCCAGGGTGAGGGTGGAATGTTACAAGGTGCTGGTGTGAATTTGCTAATGACTTTCAACAGCGGCCATGCATATACGAAGATTGTAGAACCGCAAGAATTGGGTCAGGCAGATCCCTGGGATATTGGTGTGCGAGCAACACGCGACCCGCGTGGGCGGCGACCGGCTGAGCCACTTAATCATTCTATGACACCCTGGAATTTCAATATTGACCTTAATTTGGATAAGGTGTTTTATCTTGGTGGAGTCTCAGTAGATGTATATATGCATGTTTTGAATCTTCTTGACCGCAAGAACGTTACCAATGTCCATCCTACCACTGGAACGCCGGAAGATGACGGTTGGTTAAGAAGTGCACATGCCGTGTCGTTTAAAGAGATTCCTCAATACGAGGATTTTTACCGTGCCATCAATCTGGATAACCGCTGGGCCTGGCAGATGGCTTCGGGGAAAGATTTTTACGGACTGCCCCGTCAGATTCGCTTCGGCGTAAGGGTGGATTTCTAATACTTTGTTATTTTAATGACCGAATGAATGGTTTGAACTGAGGTTCGAAAAAAGGAGTCACAAACTATGAGGAAAGTTACATTTTTGTCCTTCGTGGTACTTATTACTCTTCTAGTACCTATCGCTTCTGCTAAGGAGGCACCAAAGGATGTTTCAGTGCGGGAGAACGGACTGTTCAGCGGAGGAAGGGGCAACCCGCAATGGAGTCTGCTTAATATCAACAATCTCTGGTTCTGGCTTGAGAATAATGGCGAAGCGAACCATTCTCCTAACGGTGACAACGGTACATACTTCCCGCGCGGCATGGTATGGGCTATTTACAAAGATGGTATGAAATGGGGTGGCTCGGCTTATCTGGACGCTGCTCACACTGAACCGGCTCCTTATGGACAGACTATCCGAATTGGTGGAAGTGATTATGGTAATGGGACCTTACCGGGGCGGATTATCGGTTCCGGTGCAACAGCCGTCCGGCAAGACCCAGGTGATGATGATGTTCGAGTTTACAGGATTCGCCGCGACTATTATACTATGTCCCAAGGGGAATTGGATCTCGACGCAGCTGAAACTTATGAAAAGAGTTTAGGTTCGGCCACTGACGCAGAAGTGCAACTCGTTTATGATCGCTACGTGCTGGATTGGAATGAATGGCCCGTTGACTACGGAGCGCCATATATCGATAGAAATGGAGACGGTGTTTACACTGCACCGCCCCCATTCAGTGCAACCTTCAACGCGGACAGTCTCATCAGCCAGGGTTACGATGAACCTGGAGTTGCTGGTGGAGATCCAAACTCGCCGGCAGATCAGGTACTCTGGAATGTTTATAATGATCTTGACAGGACCCGGACACTTGCCATGGAAGGCTCTGAACCATTAGGTCTTGAAATTCAACGTACTGTATGGGGCTATAAACGTTCTGACGCGCTGGGAAACAGCTATTTCAAAAGGGTAAAGATTATTAACAAGGGGGGCGTTGACGTTGGTGGGGATGGTACCACCCTAGGTAGTTTTTATATTGATAGTATGTATGTTGGCCAGTGGTCGGATCCGGATTTAGGTGCATATTCGGATGACCTTCTTGGATGCGACACCACGCTGGGTGTCGGCTATGTATATAATGGTAACCCCAGTGATTTTGAATATGCCAGGCATGGTCAGGTTGTGCCAGCAGCAGGGTACGATTTTCTGGCAGGTCCGATGGTTCCATCACCAGGTGATGTGGCAGTCTTTGATCTCAAGTATAAACAAGATTATAAGAATTTACCCATGACTGGTTTTTCATGGTTTTCCGCTGGTAGCCCCATCTCCGATCCGCCCAGTGATTATACGGGAGGACTGCGATGGCACAAAATGTTACGTGGTTTCGCTCCAATAGATGGACCCGATCAATTTTATCCATTCCCTGAAGGGACGCCAGAGAGCTCATTTCCCTATGCCGGTGATCCTGTTACACAAAGTGGTATGGTGGATGGTTTGGGAAATGACTGGTCGTTTCCTATGGGTGACCGACGAATGTTTTTGGTCAGTGGACCGTTCTCTTTAAATCCCGGGGATACTACGGAAGTTACTATAGGTTTTGTTGCTGGACAGGGGGCGGACAGGTATTCCAGCATTTCAGTTATGAAGTTCAACGACCGTTTCACTCAGTTGACTTATGACGCGCTCTTCCAAGTTACAAAAGCGCCGGCCAGGCCAGATGTGCAGGTTACAGAGTTGGATGAAGAAATAATCGTGGAATGGAGCAGTAACCTGACGAAAGTCAATGAAGTAGAGAACACGGTTAGCGAACCTGGCAGCTATCGTTTCGAGGGATACAATGTATATCAGATGCCCAGAGGAAATTCCACTATTAGCGATGCGAAACGCATTGTGACCTATGATCTTGCAAGCGATCCCACCGTTATTCTTGATGAGGGATTCGACGCTACGTCTGGACAGATTCTGCTTAAGCCTGTTCAATTTGGGTCCAACGTCGGTGTAAAGCGGTTCTTTGTCTTTGATCGAGATCATGTTAAAGACGTAGATAAACTGAACAACGGCCAGGAGTATTATATAGCTGTAACGGCATACTCGGCAGCATCGCAAGAGGGATATATCCCGGCATCTCTGGAGTCGTCTCCGGAGATCATCACCGTTATTCCACAAAAGCCGTTTGGAACAGTCTTTAATACCTCGTATGGTGATGTTCTCGATGTAGTACAGGCTGCGGGTCAGAGCGACGGTGTCATTATTCCCACAGTTGTTGATCCCGGAGCGAGTACGGGCTCTACATACGAGATTACTTTTACAGACTCTTCAGGGGGTGGCGTTGCGAACGTATATAAGATCACAAATACGACAGACAACGATGTCGTCTTGTCTGATCAGAAGAACTTTACCGGTGACAGTGATTACCCCCTCGCTGATGGTGTTTTCGTGCAGGTATCCGGCCCAGCTCTTGAAGGAAAAGATTGGGATTACACCGCTGGATCGGGAACGGGAGATCGCTGGATCTCGGGAGCCGGAGGTGGTGAACTGTTATACGGAGGTGCCTATCTGGGCCCCAATTTCACCGGCTCTAATGTTCCACCGGCAAGTTACGTGCCGGTAGAGTTTCGATTGGGGAATGTCCTTGAGGGGACGACAGGGCCTGGTGAGGACTACACTGTGGATACATCTCACCCAAATGCTTCAAAAGCGGCTACATATGCAACATGGGGTTTCGGGAATTTTACTGGTATTATTGATGTCCCTTTCTCAGCCTATGATATTAGTGACCCAAGTAGCCCGCGGCAACTCAACATAGTTGTCAGGGACTATGATGGCAATTTAATGTGGGATATGCACTATGAGGGTGATGATGAAGGAGAAAATGCCCGGCCGTACAATTACACCTGGATTCTCGATTCAGATTATGATGAGGCTGCTTCATGGGATGCTGATACTGATGCCGAGGATTTCATGGGTCAGGTCGATGTAGATGGTGGGCCAGTCCTGTGGGCTCTCTGGTTAAAATCGCGTGGAAGTCGTCCGTTTTTCTCGGACGATGGCACATTGACGCTTATACCTAACTTGGTCATCACGACCAGTGATATTTACACCTTCGCCTCTCCAGCTCCAACAACAGGTGGAGGAGAGGAAAAAAACAGCGCGGAGCGGGTAAATGTATTTCCGAACCCGTACTATGCTTTTAACCCTGCAGAGGTTACTCGTATGGCTAGATTTGTTACTTTTAATAATTTGCCGCCCAAAGCGACCGTTAGAATTTTTAATCTGGGCGGTCAGTTAGTGACAAAGCTTAGTAAAGACGACGAGACTCAGTTCTTGCAATGGGATCTACTAAACTTCCAGAACATTCCTGTGGCCAGCGGTATGTACCTTGCACATATTGAAATGGTAATGCCTTCTGGTGGAGAGTTTACCAAGACACTGAAATTGGCAATCATTCAGGAGAAAGAGATGCTTGATATTTATTAATACCATGCTGAAGCGTCTTAAGATTTATCTAGAGAATTGAAAAGGAGAGCACGATGAAAAACAGATTTAGATTCCTTCCAGCGGTTTTCCTCTTGGCAACGTTGGTTATGGTCAGTACCCTTGATGCGCAGGTGACCGAGGTTGGGAGGACCATGGACGAGGATCAGGATATCCAGAACAGAAGGATCGGCAGTGCATCTGCAACTGAGCTTTTGATCCCAGTTGGGGCTCGGGATATGGCCCTGGGAGGTGCGAGCATCGCAGTCACTCAAGGTGTTGAAGCCATTCACTGGAATCCCGCCGGTCTTGCTCGTCTTGGCAGTTCTGCCGAGGCACTCTTTTCCTCTTTGTCCTACCTTGCTGACATCAATCTAAACTACGGTGCTGTAGGGGCCTCCTTTGGCCGGTTAGGCGTAGTGGCTGTCAGCGTGAGATCCTTGGACTTTGGTGATATTCCCATGACTTCACATGACGATCCTGAAGGTGATGGAGGTAGAACATTCTCACCTGCCTTTATTACAGCGGGACTGAGCTATGCTATAGCGTTCAGCGACCGGGCGAATGCTGGTGCCACCATTAAAGTAGTCTCTGAGAAAATGGGTAGGGTACAAGGCTCGGCAGTTGCCATGGATCTTGGTGTGCAATATCATTCCATCGGTGGGATCTCTGGTCTTGACATGGGTGTTGCCATGAAAAACTTCGGTCCCGAGGTTGCCTTTAAAGGTACTGGTCTATTGCGCAGAGCCACTTCCTCCGAAGGACGACGCGCGGAACAGTACTACAGTCTTGAACCAGCATCCTTTCAGTTACCATCCGTGGTCGAAATTGGCGCAACATACGACATGTCACTGGGTGAGGGTATGGGCTTGACCACTAGCGGTGCTTTTGTAAACAATAACTTGGCTCTCAATTCCTTCCGCGTAGGCAGTGAAGTTAGCATGAACGTTCAGAAGGCATCTTTGTTTGGTCGTGGTGGTATGGAGTTTGCCACAAAAGGTGAGATGGATGAGTATATTTTTGGTCCTACTGTAGGGTTTGGTTTAAACTACCAGGCGGCTGGGATCAACTTTATGCTGGATTATGCCTGGAGATCGGTCGAGTACTTTGATAATAACTCGGTTATTTCCTTAAGACTCGGATTCTAAGTCTCCAACTAGAGGTTATTTATGAGTGAAAAGCTGTCTCTTTAGAGGCAGCTTTTCTTTTGTGACCTAGGCAAGCATACGCTTATGTTTAAATGTTTAATGAGTGCTCGAAAATCTATATATTTTTCTCTTCTCATTATCTTACTGTTTTTTCTTTCTTGTCAGAAAGATGTGGCTAGTAAGTCCTACTTTCCGGAAACAGGTCGAAATGCGATTTACCAGAGCTCCATTGACCTGCGGAGAAATCTCAAAGTTCTATCCATTGCAATGCAACCAGGCCAGGAAGATCTTTCTGGTTTAGCATATTTCCGTCTTGGACTAGGAGCAAAAATTATGGGTGCCTATATCACAAATGGGGAGGGGGGAGAAAGCGATATCCGGGGTGAATACCCTCCCTATCTTGCTAAGATTCGAAGAGAGGAGGCAGCAGATGTGTTGGCATATCTGGGAGGTCAAGTACATTTTCTTAATATGCCTCATATTGCGTCAGCCAGGGATTCAACAAGAGTTAGGGAATTATGGCCTGCCGATCAACTCCAGGCGGGCCTTGTGGAGCTTTTTTCTCAATTTAGGCC
>DCXX01000075.1 GCA_002329125.1 Fidelibacterota bacterium UBA2125
ATTGCGAGGTGTCCATCTTTGTTCAACCACCACTCATTCAAAGAATGACCATGTCGTCCTGTACCACCTCGGCCGATGGTTATGGCAGGAATATTCCTTGAGAAGGGAATATTTGAGTTTGTTGAGCCTGAACCCAGTCGCGGCTTACCATCAAGATAAATGATACTGGCTATTGCTCGCTGAACAAGTGGAATTTTTTCATCAACGGACCCTGCTGGTCGGTTGCCGACCATGTCCATATCTACAGTCATTTGAGCATCGGTTCGCCCCAATGCATTCTGGTCCTTTAGTGCTTTCTGAACGGCATTTTGAAAAATGTCATCCATTTTTTGAAGACGCTCAGGACTTACTGATCGCATATCCACTTCCATCCACGATTCAAAGGGAATTGAATTGACAGATGTACCTCCTCCGATACGACCAACATTGTAACTAACCTTTTTCCCCGCCGTGCGACTGTAAGGGTCAGCTTCAGCAGTAAAATATTCAATGGCACGGCCCAAGGCATGGTGAGGATTTACAAGCCCAAAGGCACCCCAAGAATGTCCTCCAGGACCTTTGAAGGTTGTTCTGTATCGGTGAGATCCCACAGCTGTAGTAACAATGCGATCAAGACCGCCGCCGTCAACAGCGATATAACTGTCAACAGATATTTCGTTAGAGTTAAACAGATGTTTAACACCCCTTAAGTCACCTAAACCTTCTTCTCCCACAGTGCCAGCGAAATAGAGTGTTGCATCTGTTCTTATATCAGCATCATTAACAGCTTGGAGTAACGTAATGATTAAAGAAAGTCCCCTAGTATCATCGCCAACGCCGGGCGCAAAGAGTGTATCACCGTGTGTTCTTACAGTCACATCCGTACCTTCAGGGAAAACTGTGTCCAGATGTCCTTCAATAAGGACCGTTTTTCTTCCCGATCCGTCTCGCCTAGCAACAACATTACCCGCGCCATCAATAAAAACTTCATCCGCTCCTGCATTTTTCAACAGATCTGCAAAAGCTTTTGCCCTATCAGATTCCTTGAATGGCGGTGCTGGTATTTCAGTAAGATAAACCAGATTATCATGTGTTGTAGACTCCAGTTCCACGATCCGTTTAAATGCCTGTTTAATTTTGGGATGATCAGCAAGTTTCTTGATTTCCTTTACATATTTTCGATCCGGGTTGGTACTGTCCCTAGCTTTGAGATGGGGGATTAAGAACAATCCTCCAATTATCAGGATACAATAAAACTTGCAAAATCGCATGATGAACGCCATTGTCTTAACTCCCATAGTTACAATAGTAACATATTAACCAATTGCCCTCTAATGCAATGATTCGTAGTATCTTAATCCCGGGATGTGAGATAATTATTCTGAACAAATGAAAAAGATCAAAACAAACTTTCAAATCCTTGTATTGCTGACAGCCTTGATTGTCGGATGCGACAAAATGGATGTGAGCATAAGTGAAGAAATGAAGAGTATTAAGACATACCCATTTTCTGATCCCAATCCTATCCCAATGCTCGTGAAAGACAGTCGACTCTATCCGTACCACTCATTCGATGGCTATAGCCATGAAGGTAAGCCTCAGGAATGGAATGTGTTGAAACTTGAGAATCCTTTTATCGAAGTAACCGTCTTACCGGAAATTGGGGGCAAGGTGTGGGGTGCTATAGACAAATCGAATGGGGAAGAATTCATCTATCGTAATGAGGTGATAAAATTCCGAAATATTGCTCTCAGGGGCCCGTGGACATCAGGCGGTATTGAGTTCAACTTTGGTGTCATCGGGCATACCCCTTCAACCGCCACGCCTGTGGATTATATCACTCGCACCAATCTTGACGGAAGCGTGTCTGTTTTTGTGGGCGCCATGGACCTGCCATCAAGGACTCACTGGCGCGTGGAGATCAATCTAAAAAAGGACCGTTCCAGCTTTGAGACAACGGCTTTGTGGTATAATCCGACACCTCATACTCAACCCTACTACAACTGGATGACCGCCGCCGCATTTGCCCGCGATGATCTTGAGGTGGCATTTCCGGGGAATCAATATTTGAAACATGGTGGTGAAGTGAAAACCTGGCCAGTTGATAAAAAAGGGAGGGACCTTTCATTTTATGATAACAATCGTTTTGAGGGGCACAAGTCGTACCACGTTGTAGGCGAGCAAAAAGACTTCTTTGGCGGATACTACCATGATGCTGAATACGGTTTTGGTCACTGGGCTCCTTATGAAGAAATGCCGGGTCAGAAACTTTGGTTGTGGGCGCTTTCCAGGCAGGGTGGGATTTGGGAGGACCTTCTTACCGATACAGACGGACAATACATCGAATTTCAGGCCGGTAGACAGTTTGTTCAGTTTTCACCATCAGATCATGTTAATCCTGTCAAGAAAGCGGGTTTTGAACCGCACGCCTCAGACAGTTGGAGCGAAACCTGGTTTCCTCTCAAGGGAACCGGAGGAGTGAATGAAGCTTCATCAATGGGTGCCATGGGTGTTGAAAAAGAGGATAATGTGATCCGGGTGAAAATTCACTCATTTATTGAGAAGGAAGGTGTGGTAGAAATTATCAGTGATGGACGAAAACTGTTGGAAGAAACAGTTTCATTTTTTCCCATGGAGCTAAAGAACTTTTCTGTTTCGGTTAACGGTAATGATCCGTTTAAAATCAAAGTCAATGAATTGAATCTCCACTACAAATCCGACCTGAAGAGTCTTCGTTTGAAGCGCCCCTTTTCAGCAGATTCTGAAGTAGTGGCCGGTGTTTCAGATACGGAAAGAATGGTCAATCAAGGGATGGAATATCTGAAAGCCCGGCGTTACGGGATGGCCCGTGAAACCTTTGAAAGAGTGCTTTCTGAAAACCTGAACAATCCGGGTGCTCTGAAAGGGATGGCTGATCTCTATTTTAGAAGTGGGGAATACAATGATGGGTTGAATGCCATTACTAAAGTTCTTCAACTAAACACATATGATGCAGAAGTGAACTTCATGGCAGGCAATCTCTACAGAGCTGTGGGCGATAACATAAATGCCAAAGAATCTTTCGGCTGGGCAGCACGATCCGTTGGATACCGGTCAGCGGCTTATACACAGATGAGTGAAATTGCTCTTTTGGAAAAGGATTATAATATGGCTCAGATCTACGCCACGAAAGCGATTTCCTTCAATGATGCAAACATTTCGGCACTTCAGGTCCTGGCCCTTTCAGCTAGAAAAACTGGGGCGAGAAAACAGGCGGATCAGCATCTAGCACGATTATTGGAAATCGATCCATTACATCATTTTGCCAATCTTGAAAAGTGGTTCCTTCAATCATCCACGAATGGTTGGAAATCATTTAAAGATTTGATCAAAAATGAGTTTGCTCAACAAATTTTCCTTGAGCTGGCCATCGCTTATCACAACAGAGGAATGATTGATGAAGCGGTACAACTACTTCAACAAGCACGGTTGACGAATGAAAGCCCCATTCTTTTTCTGTGGCTTTCCTATTTGATTGAGGATAAAGATGCGCTTTCCGCTATTGGTGCAATGCCTCCAGACTTTGTATTTCCCTACAGGCGAGAGACCATTCCTGTTCTCCAGTGGGCCGTTGAACAAAGTGATGATTGGAAGTTCCGGTATTATCTGGCACTTAATCTTTGGGGAAAAAACAGGCATGAAGAAGCGTTGCAAATAATGAAATCGATTCGCAATAGACCGGATTATGGTCCTTTCTATCTGGCGAGGGTTTCCCTAAAAAAGGAACTCGGCTTTACCGGTGTTGAGAAAGATCTTAAACGGTCACTTGAATTCAACAGTAATCTATGGCAAGGATGGCTTTACGTCATAAAGCACTATCAGGATAATTTCGAGTGGAACACGGCATATGATTATTCAATTGAGGCCATGATGCGATTTCCGAATAATTTTAATGTAGAGATAACTCATGCCCGTTCACTTTTATTTACGGATCGACATAATGAAGCCGTGGAACTGCTGAGATCATCAAAGGTGCTTCCTTCAGAACATTCCCGTTCCAGTCGACAGTATTACGAATGGGCTTTGATCAAAAAGGGCCTGGATCACATGAAGCAAAGTGATTATTCAGAAGCTGTTGTTGTGTTGATAGAGAGCAAAAAATGGCCTGAGAATCTTGGTGTAGGTAGGCCTTATGATCCCGATGAGCGTCTTCAGGATTATTTACTTGGTGTCTGTTATGAGCGTTTGGGGAAGAAGGGTGATTCTGAAGCGGCGTACCGGGTAGTTATAGATTATACCAGAGAGCATCCAGATTCGAACATTCTCAGATCCTATCTGGGGTATGATGTAGCAAAAAAGAAAGGAGAAAGTGCTGCAGCAACAAGCATTAAAAAAAAATTCGATTCACAAGAATCTGTTGAATCACAATGGATCAGAGCCAAAATCATTTCAAATTCAAATAAGATGAAAGATCTTGAACGGTTACATCCTGAAATATTCAGGAATTTTGAACTGATGTTAGTTAAAGAAGCTGTTGAAGTAAGCGGCTAAACTGCTTATATAATACTAAATAGATATTGATCCATCCCTAAAGTCTGTCTTATCCAGTATAGCATTGATGAGAACAGACTGACCGCCACGGGAAACCTCCAGGCTTTCATTCAATACTTTCTCCAAAGATTTATCCGAGTCGAGAAGTAATCCCTTTCCGCCGTAACCATCGGCAACGGTGTGGTAATCAGTGTGAGTGAGAGTAGTGCCCACATCATCCTCAAGTATGTTTACTTGGTTCCGGGTGATCTGTGTCCAGCCGGCGTCGTTACCTACCAGTGCAATAACGGGAAGTTTATGTCGGGTGAAAGTGTCAAACTCCGCCAGACTGTATGCAACAGAACCATCACCATAAATGATCCAGACGTCAGAATCGGGGCGGCATACTTTCGCCCCCAGCGCAAATCCTGCACCAACGCCAAGTGTTCCAAAGGGTCCCGGATCTAGCCATGCCAGCGGTCCCCGAGGTGAGATTATGTATGAGGCGGTGGCGACAAAATCACCACCATCTGCCACCAATACTGTATTGTCCGAAAGATGACTATCCAACTTTTTCAGGAGAGCTACAGGATTCAGATTGCCTGTAGAGTCACCAGCTTGCTGTTCAATTTCTTTTTCCCGCTCTTGTTCCGCTTCTTTTAGAGACGTTAACCAATCTTCCCAGCCACTGCTTATTTTGTTACAGATATCAGCGATGGATAGGATAGTCACGGCCGGGTCGGCCAAAATGCCCAGTGCCGGTTTCCTGTTCAGATTGAGATCGTGCTTACTTCTGTTTATTGAGATAACAGTAGTAGTACGGGGAATCTTGCGCCCGTAGCTGAGTCTGAAATCGAAAGGGGCACCGGCCAGCACTACAAGATCGGCCTGTTTCAGGGCGTCAGAGCGTTGCTGTCTTAAAAAGATGCTGTCATGGGTGTTCAAGAGTCCACGGGCGGCGCCGGAAAGATAGGTGGGAATAGCCAGTTTCAAAACAGCTTCTCGGAGGGAAGGGACAGCTTCCGACGATAACATAGCCTGACTACTCACCAGAAGGACTGGTCTTTTCGCAGATTCAATCATTCTGGCAGCATTCTGAATATGATCCTGCCTTGGATGAGAATAAGGTAATTTAGGAGCTATTGGATCTGATGGAATGCGGTCGCCAAAAAGTCTGTTCAGATGCCAGTTCATATACATTTTTTCTATCGAATTCCCCTCACTATCTGAGGTAAGTCCATACCAGCTACGAACAAATGATTCCGGGTAGAGTAGATCGACAGGAAACTCGATAAAAACAGGTCCCGGAATACCGGCATAAGCTATAGCAAATGCTTTCTCCAGAATGGCTTCTATATCCCTATAACGTTTAACAGTTGCGGTCCATTTTACATGTGGTTTTACGAGAGCCATTTGATCGATATCCTGGAGTGCTCCTTTTCCTTTTAATGCAGTTGCTGTGGCACCTCCTAATAGAATGACAGGTGATTGAGCCATTTGGGCATTTTTCACAGCTGTGAGGGCATTGGTTAGGCCTGGTCCTGCCGTGATCGCAGCAACCCCTGGTTTATCTGACAATCGGGTTACAGCATCCGCGGCGAATACCGCCGTCACTTCATGGCGTACATCTATAACTCGGATATTTTTTTCTTTAGCAGCTACCAGAATAGGAGAGATGTGGCTTCCACATAGTGTAAAAAGATGATCAGTGCCGTGGCGAAGAAGGACGTCTGCGACCTTATGACCGCCGTGATAACTTGATTCGCTCATGACGCCGTTTTTCGGTATAAAAAGAGTCGATATGATTTGTGTTTAATAAATGATTCTGCTGTGATCTGACCAGACATATAAACACGATTTATTTTTGCGACCCTTCTCCTGAGTTTCCATCTCAGGAGTTTTGTCACAGTAGGAAAATTGGAAAGAAGATATTTTACTGATAGATCTTTACTGGGGATCAGAAAATCACTGAGAAATTTCTCCAGTATTCCGATGGTAGGGGCTGTTTCCATTGTGATGTCAATATCAGTGATAATATCAAACGGGAAATCATTCATAGCATCAAGGAAACCTGACAGTTTGTGCCCACCCCTGAGGGGACTTTTGGAGCCTGTTTTAAGAGAAAAAAAATCACATATGAGGAGGT
>DCXX01000014.1 GCA_002329125.1 Fidelibacterota bacterium UBA2125
ACCGGTATACCTCACCATGAACATTTGCCCAACCTTTTCTTCAATATTTAAGTCACTTAAGGTAGATTCTTCAAGTTCTACTTTAAGAGTTGGAGAAGGCGGCGTACAGTACCAGAGAGTAGTTAGCATGACTCCCAATACCAGATGTTTTGCACTATTCATTCAGATATATCCTTTCGACTCTTTTACCGCTCATAGCCGTGAAAAGTGTGTATGGATTTAGCCCGATATCTTTACTGATTTCTTCAACTGGAATGGCATTTTCATCATCTTTTCCCCAGATCAAAACGGTGTCGCCTTCGGAAGGTTCACTATCTCCAAAGTCCACCATGAACTGATCCATGCATATCCGACCTGCAATTTTATACCGGCCTCCTTTCCAGCCAACGAATCCCCGCTCGAACCATGGTCTTGGCATACCGTCAGCAAATCCCACTTGAACCACCCCCAGCTTGATGTCGGTTTCCGGACGATAAAGGGCACCATAGCTAATTGGTGTTCCTGCTTCCACACTTCTGACGAGAACAATCTTACCTTTGAAATTCATTACAGGTTCAATTGAAAGAGGGTTGATCATCTCTTCGGAAGGTTTTGCACCGTAAAATAGCATCCCCACGCGCACCATATTGTAGAAAGAATCAGGCATATTAACCAATGCACCACTGTTAGCAATATGTATCCAATTGGGCGAGCAGATTCCCCTGATTTGATCTACTGAATCCTCAAATAATGTTTTCTGTTCGTAGGCAAATGATAAATCCCCTTCATCAGAAGTGGAGAGGTGGGTATAAATACCTTCAGGTTGATGACCAGATTTGTCCAAAATCCGGTCGGTAACAGATGCAATTTCATCATGGGGTATTCCCAGCCTGGTCATACCTGTATCAACTTTAATATGATACTTTGGTAAAGGTCCTCCCTTCTTGGATATTTCCTCAAATAAATCAAGATCTCCAAACCATGAAACATTAACAGTGATTGCATGTTCTACAGCAAGAGGAACAGCCTCACGGGTAAGACGCTCAAACATAATAATCTCACCCTTGATAGCGGCATTCCTCAGTTCCAACGCTTCGCCAATAGAAAATACTCCAAAATAGTTTACACCCACTTTTTCAAGTGCCTGGGAAACAGGAACAGCACCGTGACCGTACCCGTCGGCCTTTACAACCGCCAGCACCTCCGCATTACCAACACGATCTTTTATGAGTCTATAATTATGAACAAGGCGACCGAGATTTATTTCGACAATAGGATTAGCCATTTGAGACCGTGAACTTAAGTAATTCTTCCGGTTCCGCCGCAGCGCCCGCCGCGACCAGTCCACCAAATACAGCCGGAAAATCAGCCTTCCTCCAACCATCAAATTCTAGCCTGTTCATGAGCATCGTTCTATAGAAATGTGATTCTGTGATGACAGAACCGTGAAGGCCCAAATCACCGGAGAAGTCAATCTTTTCAATTAGCTCATCCACCAACTCCCGGAGTCCTTCGACGCCTGAGGCAACTATTTGACTGGCAATGAAATTCCCATTCTCAGCTAGCTTAAAGATCTCAGGTGTAAGGCCCGCCACAATTGACACACCTTCACCACCAGACGCCTTTTCAAGGGCCTCTTCAAAACTGCTGACTCCGAAATAATCTGTCACTAATTGTCTCAATTCGACAATCTCATCATCATTAGAGCGGTCAGCGGCGATGAGTTCAGTCAGAAGAGACTTTCCGAACCAATAGCCACCTCCTACATCCCCGCTTTGAAAACCAAAACCTCCAGCTCTCATCAATTTCCCATTCTTGTCTTCCCCGACCGCGATGGAACCGGTTCCTACAATGAGTGTCATACCAGGCCCTTCTCCCCAGATTGTTCTGTGTGCCAGTTCGGCATCAGAGATCAGTTGCAAAGACGCTTGAGGAAAAAGTACTTCACAGGTTTGTTTCAAAGTGGGCCGATATTTCGGGTGACTTATCCCCGCCATGCCCACAACACAGGTTTCAACATTTATTGCTTCTACATCAGTTTCAGAGAGTACTTTCTGCATTAGCTTTCTCAGCCTCTTAATGCCATCATCACCGTAAACATTGGGATTGGTTCCGCCTCCCCTCTTCAATAGTGCGGTTTTTAATGGTATATTTGCCAGAAGAACATCTGTTGAGCTGCCACCTCCATCAGCGGAGACAACCCAGTCGTCAGCCACCATACTCCTCCATCAGAAACTGTTTCAAAGCCACAAAACTGTCAAATTCACCTTCGCAGCAACCGAGAATCCAGGAGCTCACATCTTCAAAAGACATATTCATTACTAGATAAACAGGAATCCCCATGCGATGGGCCAAGGTTACTTCTCCATGGGTTCCTCCACCCTTCAGAACAGTTTCGTCCCAATAACAAATAACATAATCGATTTCATTGTCAATGGCATCCAGATCCCGCTTGATCAGTTTCCTCACAGCCAACTTGAATTTGGCGCGCTGATTAAAACGCCAGCTCCGGAAATTTTCAACCTCTTCGGCAGTCAGTGTTTCATTCTGTATCTCAACAGGATTAAAGACGGTGTGACCCAGCTGATTGTTCAGCCATGCGGTCATCTCATCTCGCCAGGCTCGGCCCAACTCCGGGGCATTTTCCATCCCGCCGGACAGGTAAGCTTTCATTCAGTGGAAACGCGGGGGAACAGGAAACTGTTAACGACAGTCCAGAGAGCTATTGTTCCTAATACTACAAGGATTAGGACCGGAGAAGAGTCCTGATTCAACAGCAGATCTCGGCCCATCTCGACAAGGATGGAGGTAGGGAGAACATGAAGCAACGGCTGAATCGCTGTTGGAAAAACATTAAGAGGAACAAACCACTCCGAACAGAAGCCGAGACTGAGAAGAAGAAGAAGAATTGCAATCTGGCTTGCAACGGCATCGCGGGCGAGAATTCCCAGAGTTAAACCTACCATGCCACCCAATAAAACAGCGAGAGCAATGAGGAAAAGGAACAGCAGCTGTCCAAAAAATGGGTAGCCGTAGCCGAGAAGAGTCTGGAGAATTCCCAGCGCCAGAAGCGACCTGATGATTCCCTCAGGCAACATTGAAAACATGAGGCTCATAACAGTTGATGTCGGTGTGTGAGGCGAAGCATAAATTGAACAAAAGAAACCGTTGATGCCTCTGTTATGAAAAAGATCATGAAAGAGAGCAATCAGAGCACCAGCAAATGCCACCATCAGAACTATTCCCGGAATCAACCAACCGAGCTGAGGGACACCTTGCAGCTTTGGTATACCTCCCGACAATCCAAAACCGAGAGTGATATATATGCCAATGGGTAGAAGCAAAGCCAGTGACAGTTCACCAATCCATCTGTGCCTGAGTTGGGCTAACCGGCGGTTCAGAAATGCCATAAAAAGGGTCAACGGATCGGCTCCTCGGTAGAAGTCATAATAAGCGTTTCAAGACCAACTTTATCAGCAGCATAGTCCACAAGTTCTTCCTGGATAGCCAGTTTCATAATGTCAAAAAAGACTTCCCGCTCCCTGGCATAAAAATCGAACACCTCTCCCACCTGGGATGGACTGACTACAGTGGTCACTTTACTCATGTTATCATAAAGCTCTTTAGACAACTTTTTGAAGTGTATCTGGAAATGGAACAGTTCCCCGGCATTCTCAAGAAGTCGATCAAGTTTACCATCTAGAGCCACTTTACCGTGGTCCATGATAACCAACCTGTCATGTACACGTTCAGCTTCACGAATGGACTGTGTGGTATAAATGATTGTTTTACTACCTCGCATCTCCTGTAGAAAATCCCACACTTCGTACTGAGCGCGGAGATCCAATGAGGCAGTTGGTTCTTCAATTAGAAGAACATGGGGATCCGGAAGGAAAGTTCTGGCAAGGAGTGCTCGCTTCTGGTAGCCTGATGAAAGTGTATGAGGGAAATCGTGAATGAATTCACGAAAACCGAGGCGGTCAGATAGAGAAGCAATCCGGCTATTCAACAATTGAGGGGCCATGAGGTACAGCCGGCCGTGAAATTGTAAATTTTCGAAAATGGTAAGTTGGGAATCGAAGTTGGCCCGTTGCGGCATATACCCCACTACGCTGGCCGTTTCAATCCTTCGAAGCTGCACATCTTTCCCATCAATGAACACAGAACCGTACTCAGGCTTGGAGAATCCGGCAATGGTTTTCAACAGAGCACTCTTACCAGAGTCGTTTGGACCCACCACAGCCATGATAGAACCACGTTCGATACCAAAAGAAAGACCCGCAAGAACGGACCGACCGTTTAGAACCTTACCGACTTTTTTTAGAGATACAGAGGCTTCCATAACTCAGTGTGCATGATACCAAGATTCACCGACGCCCCATTCTACCACCACCGGCACATCTAACGGTAAAGCATTTTCCATTTCTGACAACACTAGATCCTTAACATCATCTATCTCTTCATTAGGCACTTCAAACAGAAGTTCATCATGAATCTGAAGAATCATCTTTGTTTTAAAATTTTGTTCACGGAGCTTACCGTCAATATTGATCATAGCCAATTTAATCATTTCGGCGGCAGTCCCCTGAATAGGCATGTTAACGGTTGCTCGCTCAGCTGCACTTCGAACCCGTTGGTTACTGTCTACAATATCATGACAGTAACGCCGCCTCCCCAGTATAGTCTTGACATACTTCTCTTTTCTCGCAAACGCCAATATCTCGTCAATGAACTGTTTAATACCGGCATACCGCTCAAAATATGTATCGATAATCTTTTTTGATTCATTCATAGGTATTCCCAGTTCCTGGGAAAGCCGGAAGGGACCGGCACCGTACATAACGCCAAAGTTGACTATCTTGGCAGTGCGCCGCATCTCAGATAAAACATCATCCACAGGAACACCGTAAATATTTGCGGCAGTGTGCGCATGGATGTCTTCACCATTTTCAAAAGCAGCGCGTAGCATCTCATCTCCACTGAGATGTGCCATAACGCGGAGCTCTATCTGTGAATAGTCAGCTGAAAAAAGTGTCCAACCTTTCTCTTGAGGGCGAAATGCTTTCCTTATCTCCCGACCTTCTTCAGTTCGGATAGGAATATTCTGGAAGTTGGGATTGCTGCTTGAAAGACGGCCAGTTGCAGCGACGGTCTGGTTAAATGACGAGTGGATTCGTCCAGTCTCAGGATGAATCATTTCTGGTATGGCATCTACATAGGTAGATTTCAATTTCTGGAACTTTCGGTAATCTAGAATTTTTTCTGGAAGAGGGTGCTGAGTTTTAAGTGACTCCAAAACATTTACATCTGTAGACCTTTTTCGAACTTGGGGAAGAGCCAGGTCATCAAACAAAACCGTGGCTAACTGTTGAGGGGAGTTGATGTTGAATTCAGTCCCCGCAAGATTGTATATCTCGGTTGAAAAACTGTCCAGGTGTCCCTCCATCCATTGAGACATCTCCCACATTATTTTCTGATCCACATATACGCCGTGATACTCCATATTAACCAGCGTCGGCAAAAGAGGTGCTTCAACATCAGTGTAAATCTTTCCAAGCGACACCTCTTCCAATTTTTCCTTAAAAATTGGAACCAACTGAAGACAGACATCGGCATCTTCAGCAGCATAGAAAGATATATCTTCCAAAGAAACTTCATCCATCCTTTTCTGACCTTTGCCTGAACCGATAAGCTCTGTGATGGGCTGCATGGTGTAACGCAAATGTTCCTGGCTAAGGTAATCCAGTTTGTAGGAATGGGCTTCTGGACGGATGAGGTGAGCTGCAATCATGGTGTCAAATTGCACTCCCTTAACCTCGATGCCATGACGCTTCATAATCAGCATATCATACTTAATATTTTGACCGCACTTACTAAGAGATATATCTTCAAGGATGGGCTTGAGTTCGGCCAACACAGTTAACAGATCGTCATTACCACCAAAAAGTGGTTTTTCTTTTTCAGGAAATAAAACAGGCAGATACCAACCGGCATCAGGCTTAACAGCAAAACTAAAACCGACAATCTCGGCACGCATGGGATCGGTGCTGGTAGATTCCACATCAAAGGAAATCAGCTCGGCACCTTTAAGTGTTTTGACCAAAGTTTTAAGTTCCTTCGAACTTTCCACTGTGACAAAATCTTTCTCAACCTCTTCCACCATCTTGATATTCTCTTCACCCCTGAAGGCATCCAGCTGACTTTGAAGTCGGAAAAACTCCAGCTCCTGAAATAGCTGATCCATAGTCTCAAAATCGAACCGACCTAATTCCATCTCTTCCAATTCGATGGGTAGATCAAGATCCGTTTTTATGGTGACAAGTTCTCGCGACAGGTGCGCATCATCTACGCCTTGCGTCAACCCTTCCCGAACACGTTTATTCTTCACTTCTCCAGCATGTTTAAGGATATTTTCGAAAGAGCCATATTCCTGTAATAGTTTCACAGCTGTTTTCTGACCCACTCCCTGGACGCCAGGTACATTATCAGAACTGTCTCCCATGAGTCCTAGCAAATCTATTATTCGTTCCGGCGGCACACCCCACTTCTCTTCCACCTCCAAAGGACCATAGATAATTGACTCGCCACTCTTACCAGGTGCATGCATAAGAATCTGATCAGTGATAAGCTGCATAAAATCTTTGTCGCCACTAATGATACGGCACTCCAAACCAGCAGCTCGTGCCTTCATCGCCAGCGTGCCGATAATGTCATCAGCTTCATAACCTGCCATCTCCAGTCGGGAAATATTCATGGCTTCAATCAATTTCCACATATAGGGGAGTTGTTCTCGAAGTTCATCCGGCATCTTTTCCCGGGTAGCTTTGTATTCCGGATACATCTTATGACGAAATGTTTTCTCTTTGCCATCGAAGACGGCTGCAAGGTAATCTGGAGATTCATCTCTCAACAGTTTAAACAGAGAGTTAATGAACCCAAAAAGAGCGCTGGTGTGTCGGCCATCGGAAGTGATTAGAGGACTTCTAATCATGGCAAAATGAGCCCGATAAACCATGGCATAACCATCTATGAGGAAGAGCCGCTTCTTTCTGGACGAAGGCACGGGATAAGTTATCACGGGCGGGCGGCAGGCATCAATTGAATTCTAGGAAGATCCCGAATGTCAATTAATCAGTAGCCTAACACCTCTCACATCGCTTAATATCTGTATCTTTCACTTTTTCAAAAAGGACAAACAAACTGATGGAATACAGATTGTTAGGTAACACTGGTATTAAAGTGTCTCAGCTATGTCTGGGTACAATGACTTTTGGCGGTCCCGCCGATGAAAAAGAATCGGCCAAAATGTTCAACCAGAGTCGGGACGCAGGAATCAATTTTTTCGACTGTGCTAACGTCTACGAAAAAGGACGCTCAGAGGAAATCCTAGGTAAACTTATTGCCAACTGTCGGGAAGAAGTGGTCATTACGAGTAAAGTCTATTTTCCCACCGGTGAATATGTGAACGCACGAGGCGCCACACGAAAACATATGAAGACCGCTGTGGAAGCTAGCCTCAACCGTCTTGGCACTGATTACATCGATATTTATTTCATACACCGTTTCGATGATCTCACTCCACTGGAAGAAACTCTCCGGGCACTGGATGATCTGGTTCAGGCAGGAAAATTGCTATATCTGGGTGCCAGCAATTTTGCTGCCTGGCAAGTGGCCAAAGCGTTAGGAATTTCAGCCAGACATAATTGGAACAGGTTCGAGTGCATTCAACCCATGTATAATCTTGTGAAACGGCAAGCAGAAGTGGAGATGCTCCCCATGGCTCATTCTGAAAATGTGGGCGTCATCAGCTATTCTCCACTGGGTGGTGGTCTATTGACTGGAAAATACACCAAAAGTCAAAAACCCAGTGAAGGACGTCTGCTGGAGAATAAAATGTATGAGGAGCGCTATGGTGATCCCCAACTGTACAGTGTAGCTGAGGCTTTTGCTGACTTCGCTCATAAACAGGATGTCTCGCCTGTTTCTTTGGCGGTGGCTTGGGTCGGTGCTCACAAAGCCATCACAGCACCCATCATTGGTGGCAGAAATGTCCAACAGTTGGAACCGTCTCTTCAATCTGTAGAAATTGAAATGACCGATGAACTCCGAGCCGAGATATCAGCCCTTTCGCCTAAACCACCTCCTGCAACAGACCGGAACGAAGAGGCAACAGAGCACAATTACGGTGTGAGGTAGTCAGTCAGACTCTCGTAAGGCTGTCGCATTTTTTCAGGTATTCCGGTTTTGTCAATAAATTGAATAGTTCATGAAGATCGATCGTCATCCCCGCCCCACCTTTTCCGTTGAAGATGCCAACCGAGCCGCAGACACTGTTTTCGGAATTAAAGGGGAGGTCTTGGAACTTGCCGGCGAAAGGGACAGAAACTTTCTTATCACTAACAATAAAGATGAGAAGTATGTCCTGAAAGTATGCAATCCCGCCGACAGTGATGATGTGATCGATTTTCAGAACCAGTTACTCAGTCATCTCTCTTCCAGAAACAACCAATGGCAATGGCCGCTGCCCCTACCTGATCAAAATGGTGCCCTAATTGGCTATACACATAATAGCGATGATGGTAAAATAAGAGTCAGACTCCTCACCTTTGTGGACGGCATTTTTCTGGCCGATTATTACCCCCATTCACCCTATCTCATGGGGCAACTCGGCCGATTCCTTGGCAAAGTGACCCGCTCGTTTTCTGACTTCACCCATCCAGCCATGGAGCGAAAACTGTTCTGGGATATGAAAAACGGCATCGATCTTATCCGTGAACATGTTGATGAAATCAAGGACAGTAAGCGGAAAGATATTGTTCACCATTTCCTCAGTATTATTGAAAATGCCCTGCTCCCCGTTCAAGATGACCTCCGGACAGGTGTTATTTACAACGATGCCAATGATCATAACATACTGGTCAAATCCGATGCAAACGGAGAAGGTGTAATTGTGGGTGCCATCGATGTAGGCGATTCTGTCCACTCTTGGCTGGCCGCTGAACCAGCAGTAGCATGTGCTTACGCAATGTTGAACAAGCCAGATCCCTTGGCCACTGCCAGGGAAATCACCTGTTCCTACCATAATACCTTTCCCTTAACTGAGGAGGAGATATCAGTCCTGTTTGCCCTTTCCTGTTTGAGATCTTGCATGACAGTAACTATCGCAGCCCACCAAAAATCACTGGAGCCGGAGAATGCTTACCTCTCTGTCAGTGAAGCATCGGCATGGCAGCTGCTTGGAATGCTTAAGATAATATCACCGGAGTTTGCCCATTTTTCTTTCAGGCACGCATGCGGGTTAGAGCCGTCGCCTTCTACTACCTACCTTGTTCAATGGATAAATGAACATAAGGGTAAGTTTTCAAAAGTAGTTAACCTCGATCTTAACAGTAGCCAAGTAAGAACAGTTGATCTCTCCGTCGGTAGCCTGGACCTGACGAACGGTGTCTGGAAAAACATGGAAGCTTTGACTGAAATCATCGGTACCCCCGCACTGGGCAGGTATGATGAACCCCGAATGATCTACACTTTTGATCAGTTCCGTACTGTTGGTAACAACAGTGATGAATGGAGGACCATTCACTTGGGGATCGATATCTTTCTACAAGCAGGGTCCCCTGTCTTTTCTCCCTTGGAAGGTGTAGTTCATTCTGTGAAAGACAATGAGGGGAATCTGGACTACGGCCCTACGGTCACTCTGAAACATTCTCCCGAGGAAAAAGTTCACTTTTTCACCCTCTACGGCCATCTGAGTCGGGATGTTATAAAGTCTTTGAAAAAAGGCGACACCGTTTTAGCTGGTAGCCAGATTGGACAAATCGGAAATGAGAACGAAAACGGTGGCTGGGCAACTCACCTTCATTTTCAAGTGATGACAAACTGCTTGAATTACCCTGGCGATTTTCCCGGTGTAGCCAAACCATCCGAGCGAAACATATGGCTCAGTGTTTCCCCCGATCCCTCACCCCTGTTGGCCATTGAAAATGACAAAGCAGTTGCGAGAGAGGAATCGCCGGAAGAAATCTCAGACTCTCGGCATTGTCACTTAGGCCCCATGCTGAGCCTTTCTTATCAGACACCACTGAAGATCGTACGGGGCTGGCTGCAGTATCTTTTCGATCACGAAGGACGAAAATATTTGGACGCGGTGAACAATGTACCTCACGTTGGTCACTCCCATCCCAAAGTTGTAGAGGCGATCCAGAAACAGAGTGCCGTATTGAACACTAACACGCGATATCTCCATGAAAATATTACCCGACTGGCTGAACGAATTACCGACACCATGCCTGAAACGCTTTCTGTATGTTTCTTTGTGAACAGCGGCAGCGAAGCCAATGATTTGGCTCTTCGGATGGCACATGCTCACACAGGCGGCGAAAATGTTATCACGGTAGAAGGGGGCTATCACGGCCATCTCATTTCACTTATTGATGTAAGTCCTTACAAGTTTGACGGACTTGGTGGTAAAGGATTGGCTGATCATGTTGAGATGGTTCCCATGCCTGACGGCTATCGGGGCGAATACAAATACAAGGAATCGAATCTGGGAGAACGGTATGCAGATAAAGTGGAAAAGGTCGTGAATAAGATCAAAAACAAGAGTGAAAAGTTGTCCGCTTTCATTAGTGAGTCAATGATTAGCAGTGGTGGACTGGTTATTCCACCCGAAAATTATCTCGCCACTGCTTATGAACATGTTCGCAAGGCCGGCGGCGTCTGCATTGCCGATGAGGTGGTGGTGGGATTCGGTCGAGTGGGTAGTCATTTCTGGGGGTTTGAAACCCAAGCGGTGGTTCCAGACATTGTGACCCTTGGCAAACCCATGGGTAACGGCCACCCCATCGCCGCGGTGGTAACCACCCCTGAAATTGCCGCTTCTTTCAACACAGGCATGGAATATTTTAACACTTACGGCGGCAACCCAGTTTCTTGTGCTGCCGCACTGGCAGTCTTGGATGTTTTGCATGAAGAAAAACTTCAAGAGAATGCTGCTGTAGTTGGAAAATTTCTGATTGCACGTCTCAAATCCTTTCAAGAAGAATTCCCTATCATTGGAGACGTTCGGGGAAGAGGCTTTTTCATAGGGGTGGAGTTGGTGAAAAACCGCGATTCACTGGAACCGGCGCCAGAGCACGCCAGTTACGTGGCAGAACGGATGAAGGAGCAAGGAATTCTCATCTCAACAGACGGCATAAGACACAACGTTCTGAAGATCAGGCCGCCCATGGTTTTTACCCAAAGGAACGCTGAACTTTTGGTAAGCACCATGAATGATGTGCTCCAAGACAGTTTTTTCCAATAAGAGTCAATATTTCATCCTGAATGTTCCTTTTGCGTTTACTCTCTATTTTACGTGGTGTAAATTTGTAGTGTACTGAGACTCTTATTTTATTTTATACTAAACTGAAAATAGATGGAGGCAATTATGAGCCAACCTTTCTCTCTCCCTGACTTACCTTTTGATGAAAATGCCCTTGCACCCACTATATCTGCCCAAACGGTGGGTCTCCACTATGGTAAACATCATGCCGCATATTTAAATATGCTAAACACCCTTTCGGAAGGGACGGATTTTGCCGACATGGAGCTAGAAAATGTGGTGAAAGGCAGTTTCGGTAATACCGACACACAAAAGGTTTTCAACAACGCTGGCCAGGCATGGAACCATATTCTTTACTGGAACCAGATGCAACCCGGCGGATCTGATGAACCGACAGGACGACTGGCCTCCATGATAGACGGCGCCTTCGGCGACATGGACTCATTCAAAGATCAGTTCACCACCGCTGCTGTGGGCGTCTTCGGTAGTGGCTGGTGCTGGCTCGTAGAAGAGGACGGCGGTTTAGCTATTATGGGAACACCCAATGCGGAAAATCCCCTTGCCCATGGGAAACATGCCCTCATGGGAGTTGATGTATGGGAACACGCCTATTATCTCGATTACCAAAATCTTAGGGCAGACCATGTGAAGGCTGTGCTGAACAACCTGATCAACTGGGACTTTGTTGCTGACAGATTGAGCTAAAGTCCACATGAGTTTTTATCATAAATCCTCGGGGTTCAACCCCGAGGATTTTTTTATTCTTAAATAATAATTACAGTATCTCGGGAACGTAATTGTATATGGAGCGCGGTGGTCGATCGGTGTTTTTTTGTTGAACGCGCTCCGGGAGCGTCACTTCCGAATTTTCTACTTCTTCGAACTCAATTTGGCTTAACAGATGACTGATGCAGTTGATCCGGGCCTTCTTCTTGTTGTCTGATTCAACTACATACCATGGCGAGAATTGGGTATCTGTGTGTTCAAACATATTGTCCTTGGCCTGAGAATAATCGTCCCATCGCTTTACAGACTCCAAATCCATGGGACTTAGTTTCCACCCTTTGGTTGGGTCTTCGACCCGGCTTTTGAACCGTTTCATCTGTTCTTTTGAACTGACGGAAAACCAGTACTTGATTAGTTGGATACCGGAACTGATGATCATTCGCTCAAATTCAGGACAGGTCTGCAAAAAATTGATGTACTCTTTTTCCGTACAAAAACCCATGACACGCTCCACCCCGGAACGATTGTACCAGCTTCTATCAAAAATGACAATCTCACCCCCGGCAGGCAGATAAGGAACATAACGCTGGAAATACCACTGTGTCTTTTCTCTTTCCGTCGGCGCAGCCAAGGCGACAACTTTACAGTACCGAGGATTTAAGTGTTCTGTGATCCGTTTTATGGTGCCTCCCTTTCCCGCTGCATCCCTGCCCTCAAAAATGATAGCAATTTTTTTACCACTGTCTATGACCCATTCCTGCATTTGAACCAATTCTATCTGCAATTCGCTGAGCAGTTCCTCATATTTCTCGTTGAAGTCTTTTTTGTTACTCATAGGACACCAAAATAACTTTCATCTCTATTAAACAGATTGTAGCCACGATATGGCTACAAAACAAGATGTACAATGACATAAATGATTGGAGCCTCGTTTTCATCACGTAGAAGGCACACCATAAAAGGTTAATTAATTGGATCTTTCCTTAAAAGACCAATTAGCTAGCAGTACTGTTCTGGGGTCGATGTCCACCTTTATAGGTTTTAATTCCGCAGGAATGGAATATGAAGATTTCCTTTTGGTTACACTTCTTTGTTCAACATGGGGCGCAACTTTTCCCTCTTCATAAATCCCGAATTCGATAGGAAAGGAGAATAAATATCCATCATTCTGAACTTGTTGGATATCAATGATAATTTCTTTTTTCTTATCGTCATATTTCCATGAACCGTCAAGAATTATGTGACCTCCTTGGTATAGCCATTGATTAAAGAACATGTCAAGATCCAAACCAGATACAATCTCCATTTCATGTTTAAAGTCATCGGTCGTAGCATTGGAATTAATATATCGGGAATAATAATTCCGAATAGCTTCTTGAAATTTTTCATCGCCAATCAGATTCCTCAACATGTGAAGAATCCATGCACCTTTCTGATAGGTTTGACCGGATGTAACCTGACTCATATCTGAAAGATTGTTATGAACAATTCGATAGTTCTTATGATCTTCATAATAATCGAATACACGTTCTCTGGAAGAAATCAATCCGGAGACGAAATCCTCTCGTCCATAGGCATGTTCCCTAAACAACAAGGTGAAGTAGGTGGCAAACCCTTCGCTTAACCAAACATCATCCCAATCATATTCGGTGACTGCGTTACCAAACCACTGATGTGCGACCTCATGAATAATGACATTTCTCCATCGGGATGTTCGCTTACCAGTAACAGAATTGTCTCCATAGAAAATGGCTGTCGCTGCCTCCATGCCACCACCCACACTGTTTGATTGAATGTTGGCAAGCTTTTCATAGACAAAAGGACCTACATAATCAGAAAAAAATTGAAGGGTATGTTTGGTAGGAACGGCAAAATCATAGAATCCTGCTTCTCGGTCCTGTTTATAAACCCAGGTTTGAATGGATTTGTCCTCAAATGTATCAACATATTGTATAGCAAATTCGGCCACACCTAATACATACAGCCAGCACGAAATAGGAACAGCCTGCTTCCAGTGAGTTCTTTTAAGACCGTCATTAAGATTACTTTCTTCAACAAGAAGCCCGTTAGATATTACCTGGTAATGATTGGGGGCAATTACAATCATTTCTGAGGTTGCTTTTTCATAGGGATGATCCACGGTAGGTAGCCAATGTCTGGCTCGGTTTGGCCAGTTATCACTGAAAAAGGTGCGATCACCGTATTTATTTGGGGCAATTTTTAATCCAGAGACAGGCACCCCATAATAATCGATAGTCAGAGATATTTCCTGGTTTACTCTTGATGGTCGATCTAGGACAATAGTCAGTACGTTTTCCCGGTGGACATATTTTTGGGTGCGGCCATTCAAAGTCACCTTAGATATTTCCATTCCCTTACCTTCACTTGTATCGTCTTTATTAACCAGATCAAGGCGAATTTTCTTTAGTCCCTTAACCTTGAAAAGGGTGTAAAGGGTAGCACTCCCCCGGATAATATCTTCATTATCGGAAAGGATAAGTTCAAAGCGATAATGAAGTATATCAATATCCGGATTTTTAGGATAGTTGTCAGCATTTAATTGCCAAACCAATAAATATGAACATAAAAGTAAGAGAAATGATTTTTTCATATTTTACGATTACTGCTTGTAATCATGACGCATGAGGTAAGCGAATTTCTATGGAGGTCCCTTTCCCTATCTCCGAAGACTTAATTTGAATGGAGCCCTCCAGAAAGTCTTCTACAATACGCTGGACCATACTGAGTCCCACGCCCCATCCCCGTTCCTTGGTGGTATAACCGGGCCGAAAGACATTTTTCCAGTCACGGCGGACAATGCCCCTACCGTTATCATTGACTGTAATTGAAACTTCTGTGTCCATTATCTCCGACCTGAGCATCACTTCACCGGACTCTTTGTCAATGGAATCAACAGCATTCTTGATAAGATTCTCCAATACCCAAGTGAGCAGCGTAGGTGATGTCGTCACAGAAACATCTTGGCTTTTCACACTTAGTATTACATTCTCGGCACTACTGGGCAAACGGCGCTGGAAGTAGGATTTCAGATCTTCTAGAACTGTTTTTACTTCCACCGTCTCCATCTTCGGCACAGAGCCCATGCGTGAGAAACGTTCGTTGATCTCCTGAAGTCGCAATACATCTGTGTCCATTTCTGAAGCGAGCTGAGATGATTCCTCAGGATGATCCTTCAGGCGCTCTACCCACCCCATGAGCGACGAAACAGGCGTTCCCAGCTGATGGGCCGTTTCCCGGGCCATGCCGAACCAGATGTGCTGTTTTTCTGTTTTCCGAATCACCTGAAAACCAGAAAAGCCAAAGAAAATGAAAAGGGCCACAGCACCAATCTCGATGTAGGGCAACATTTTCAACCGCCTGATAAGGACCGAATCACCAAAATGGAGATGACCAAGCTCGTACACCTGCGGTTGAAAACCAGTTTCGCCTTCCAAGGTCACTACTAGCGGAATGGGGTTGTTTTGAGAATCCATGGCCGCCATCATCTGCTGAACCTTGACTTTATCCATTTCATCGTCGTTTCCAATATTTCGCCAGTTCACAGGATTCCCGTCAATATCAGATTGGATAATGGGGAAAGTCACTTTCAGGATAATTTCTCTAAATATAAAGTCCAGTTCGTTATCGTCAGCACTTGTAACGCTCTTGGCAATTATCTGGGCATAGAGCGAAACGGTCTCGCGGCTTTCATTCCGTAGGTCATTAATTATAGATTGGGTATAAATAAAAAGGCCGGTGATCAGGATTACAGCTCCCAGAAAAAGAGCGCCCTTGATATTGCCAGCCTGCTTGTAAATCCGCATACAAACCCTTCGCAGGGAAATTAGCGCGGCATGCTCACATTATATAACCATTTCCCTGAAGATAGGCGATGATACTATCCACTTCATCCTCTAATGTTGCCGTGGAAGTGTCCAGCGTCATTTCAGCATTTTCAGGTTCCTCATAAGGATCATCAATTCCCGTGAAATTCTTTATCTCTCCGGCCCTCGCCTTGGCATAAAGTCCTTTCACGTCCCGTTCTTCACAAACTTCAATTGGACATTTCACAAAGATCTCAACAAAGCGTCCTATTTCACTTCGGGCGTATTGCCGTTCGGCGCGATAGGGTGAAATGAATGCACAAACTGTGATCACGCCGTGTTTAACTAGACGTTCAGCCACGAACGTTACACGCTCAATATTTTTGTCCCGGTCCTCCTTGCTGAATCCCAGGTCTTGAGTCAGTTTCTGGCGCACAACATCTCCGTCCATCCGCTGAACGCGATAGCCCATGGCTTCAAGTTTCTCGCACAGAGGAATAGAGATGGTGGTTTTTCCGGCACCGGACAAACCTGTAAGCCATACAGCCACCCCCTGCTGATGATTGTTTCCCGCTACCAATGTTTTTTCGTCAACCATTTTGGTAATGTCTCCTCAATATTTCTTCAACCTCAGATCGGGTGAACTCTTTAGGCAACCTTTCCCCATTTTTCAGCATTTCACGAACTTTGGACCCACTCAGAAAAATCTTTTCGTGATCCATGGCCCTGGACGTTTTTGTGGTAGCCATAGAGTTGGTCCGCTTACAGTAAAACGCATGTTCGAAGAAAAGCGGTTGAATTCCCAGTTCCTTTGGAGTGAATTGATCGAAGATTTTCTGTGCATCATAAGTACTGTAATAGTCACCGACTCCGGCATGATCCCGCCCTACAATGAAATGGGTACAGCCATAGTTTTTTCTGGTGATGGCGTGGAAAATGGCCTCTCGAGGACCGGCGTACCGCATAAAGGCAGGATAGACAGAAAGAACGGTATGGCGGTGCGGGAAATAATTGTCAATAATAGCTTCATAACACTCCATCCGAATTTCCGCCGGTATGTCATCACCTTTCGTCTCGCCAACGATGGGATGGATCAGCAGACCGTCCACAAATTCGAGAGCACACTTAGTAAGGTATTCATGAGCACGATGTATGGGATTTCGTGTTTGGAAACCTACCACTGTTTTCCATCCCTTTTTGTCAAACAGCTGCCTTAATTCAGCAGGTGAATGCCGGTACTGAGAAAATCTGCCGTGATGAGGAACTTTATTTGCTTCTACTTCACCGGCAAGGTACCAATTACCCTGCTTCTGAAGCGCAGCTACACCGGGATGGGCTGTGTCACTTGTGAGGAAAACCGTTTCAGCTTCTTTCTCTTTGTCAGCTTTATAGATGTCTTCAATTGTGATTCTTCCCAAAATTTCACCGCTGCTGCCCTCCAGTACAGCCTCACCAAATGATTTTAGATGCTCCGCCAATGCATCCTCCACAGGTAAAACGATGGGAAGAGACCAGATCAAACCGTTGCAGAGTCTCATTTCTTTGAGTACAGACTGATAATCATCGGCACCCATAAAGCCACTCAGGGGGCTTAAGGCACCAGTCGCGAGCATTTCAAAATCTGCCTGTCCCCTCTGCGAGAGCGTGACGACTGGCAAATCAGAATTCACCTCTTGGGGTGCTTCCGCTTGAAGATCAATTAATATTTCGCCGTGAGGGATACTCATCTGTTTATTGATAAATAATGGCCGGAAAATTACAAAGCCGAAGTCAACTCTTCATATCTTGCTTTTTGATTCGTAACCGAGCGGTGAGGTCAACAATATCACTGCGATATTGAACCGACAGCACAGTAGCGATCAACACCATGCTAAAAAGAGAGATCAATCGCGCAATACTATAGGCAGAATCGTCAACCGAGAAGTTAACGGTGTGGCTTCCGGTGGGAATCTGAACACCTCTGAGAACATGGTTAGTACGATATATCTCAGTCTCCACACCATCCACATGAACTCTCCAGCCCGGACCATAATAATTTTCGGAAAGGACAAGAAAACCGTCACCCGCTATCTCCGTTTGTAAAACAATTTCATTTTCAGAATGTTTTGTCACCATTACCGTCCCGACCTCCATTTTGAGTCCGGGTTCACCTCTATAGTTTAGCACATGGGCTGTCGAGACTGGATTGAATTCCGGTTTCAGGATAGAAGCGAGGGACTCCTGCGGACTTTCGACTGAATTAACCTCTCTTACAAACCATGCCTTCGGAAGGACATTCCTGTTCTCGTACACCTTGAGCTGATCCTGGAAAGCAAGACGAAATCGAGGGTCGTTCATGGTCCGCTGGGTAATCACATATTTCACATTGAGCATATTTTGGATCGCTTCACTGTTCAGCGCCTTGGCATCCAGTAAATCCTGGTATGACCTCAACTTCACTGGGCGATAACCGCCCACAGTGGACAAACCAAAATAGGCGTACCAGTTGGTGTTGAACTGCTCCACGGGAAGTATTCTGTGAAGACCCCTGTCCTCAAGCAAAAACTGAACTTCCTTAGTTTGAAAGTAACCTGCATTAATAGCCCGTTCTGATTTCAGGTGAATAAATTCACTGTTTACTACCCACAGGTCGATGACGGTAATGGATACGAAAACTAACCCTAGAAAAAACGGCTTAACAGTCCCTTTGAAAGCGAACCATAAAACAGTTAATCCCATTCCGGATAAAACAAAAGTCAGCAGTACTCCTTTCTGAAACAAACTGATCCTTACCCCCTTCAGTTGGGCCAAAGCCGCCGGCTGGTACCTGTTAGCCTCCCCAAGTTTTGAGAAAGAAAATAGTTCAGAACCAAAAACCAGAAAAAGCAGAGATAGCCCTACAACCGTACCAAAGACCATAACAGTTCTTTTATTTATTATCTCGAACTGGTCACTCCTCGATTCCAATGCTTTACAAATATGGTGAAGCGTTGCCGCCGCGAGAAAAGAGAGTGTAAACGGCAGTAAAATATAGATCATTGAAGGAACCCGAAAACGACCAAACATGGGTGCAAACTTGTAGAGTGGCCAAAAGAGTACAGGAAAATGTTCACCAAATCCAATAATCAGAATAATAACTGACGCGACACCCATGGAGACGATTTCACTCTCTGGCTTTCTGATGAGAAAACCTACAACAGCCAACACCAGAACCATCAGACCCATGTAGTGGGTGGACTGGGTAAATGGCATATAGCCCCAGTAGGCTTGGGAGTTCAGATCGCGAGTGGGAAAGTTCTGTAACCCGTAGAAGTATGGATAAAGAAACGAAATAGTTTCATTAGGATGAAAAGACCACTGCGTGGCATACTCCCAACTAGTCCCCTTTTTTGCTTCTCCCTCTGCATCCAGTGTTGAGGTGGCGCCGCGGGTGGAATATTCCTGAAACTGGTAGATGGGTAGATATGGATCGACCACAAGAAAACCGCTGATGACAATAGCTCCAGCCATAAGCCCGATACTCAGTCCGGATTTTTTCAGATCAAACTGTTTTAGCCGAAAGGCTGATCCCCCTCGCCAGAGCCAGAAAAAAACAACAAGCATCCAGGTATAGTAAACAATCTGAACATGCTTTGTCCAGAGTTGAAATGCCGTTAATACAGCCAACAGTAAAGCTGATCTCAATTCTTGTTTCTCCATCACTTTTTCCGCAAACAGGAGTACAAGCGGGATAAAAGCGATGGCATACATTTTTGCTGGATGGCCTGCGTTGATTAATCCAAATAGGTAAGGCGATAGCGACAATGAAAGCGATCCAAAGAAGCTTGCTATCTCTGAAATTCCTTTCCATCGCAAATAAGCGTGCATACCGATACCAGCAATTATAAAATGGATCCAGTATCTCAATCCCCAGCCAATGCCCAGAAAATCAAATATCTTTCTGAATGGGTCAGCCGGTGCATAGATAAAACCGCCGTATGAGGGCATACCTCCAAAGAGATGGGGATACCATTGAGGCATGTCGTCATTTCGGGACTTGTAATCCTCGGCCCAACGATCCAGTGGCATCCTATGAAACATGTCCGCCGATTCCGGAAGCTTTTTCGAAAGGATCATCTCCTGGAGAAAAACAAAACTCACTAAAGCCAATGTGAGGAAAACTATATTGCTATTAAGTTTCAGTTGAGGCTCCTCTCAACCTGCTCCACAGCCGAAACCCAGGCATTCAGGTCGCCGCTTTTCTCAGTCCGATAATAGGATATACCAGAGGAGTACATGTGACTCATAAAAGGTTCACTGCTATAAAAAAACAGTTCAAAGTTCCGGGCAAGTTCTACCATGGGTTCGGGAAGTTCTGATGAATAGGGTGCCTCAAAAACAATAGATGCGTCCCCCCTCTCTTTCGCCGCTTTTACCAAACGCCAACCAGTGTCGGGAGATGTAATCCCTGTCATGGCCTCCAGTCCCGAAGTCACGGTTCTCATCAACCTGCTTTTCTCCAGTCTTGGTCTTGTGGCAAATCTGAAAAGTCTCACAAATTTCCTCACGAAAAAATTCCATATTCGACGCCACAAAGGAGGAAAGGGATGCCAGCTTTTCCCCTCCCTTGTAAACCATTCTGTACTAGCAAAAATAAAAACCACACTGGGAAAATTATGTACCTTTCCCAGTTTCCATTTGGGGTAAGGAGCCCCAACTGCGCTTTTCCCGGATTCGATTTTAGATTGGCAAAAACTGTCCCAACCTTCCTTGAAAATGTGGATATCTGGGTCGATGACCAGTGTGAAGTACGTTTCCAATTTCGACATGGCCACATCAAGAGCTGATGCATGGGCTACGGAGCGTTGCTTTGACTCAGATTCATTGTATAGAATAGTTAAAGAAGGCACATCTGAAAGCACCTCTTTCAGTTCCATATCAGTTCCATTCGTATTATCAATAATCGTGAAGGTGAGTGTTTCGGGATTTTCCGCCTTATCTAGAAGATTGTTCACCAGTCTTTTTATATGCCCCGATGAATACCAGCTGACAGAAACAACATTGATTGCTTTTATCTCCGTCATGGGACTCAAACGGAAGAGAGGGAGCGGAGTTTCTCAGACAGGGCGGTCACCTCTCCACTCAATGTAACTTTAGCTGAGAGTTCACTTCGATTGAGATCAGGATCGATAAATCTGCCAACCACAGAATCGTCGAATGCCTTGCCAAGAAACTGGAAAAGTTTACTGCAAACCGAATGGGAGTCATTCAGCATATTTTCGTAAGAAAAGTGAAACCTCGGAACAGGAAATTGCTCCAGCGATATCAAGGCCCGTTCATGATATAGGCGCCAAAGCATAAGGCCATTATCAATGTGGAGTTCGTTCCGTTTTCTCAAAGATTCAGCAACAGCTGATGCACTCCGTGTGGTAAAAACAACTTTCGTATTCTCTAGCAGTCCTTTCTCTTCAAACAGTGTCAACCATTCTGAAAGCGTCAGGCATGTGCGGGGATCTTTCCATCCCCAATCAGTATTCTCAGAAACCTGTTTTTCCGTCAGCTTTCCCATTTTTGCTACAGTTCTGTCACTGGCATGAACAACTGGGATATCCATATCAAAAGATTTGACCTTGTAGCCAGCTTGCTTGAGAATTTGGTCATTGATTTTCCTAAAATCGTAATTCTCGTAAAATCCTTTGGGATTTTGCGGTAACGGTTTTGGTTTGAAAGTTTTTTCAGAACCCATGGCGATGCCATTTAGATGAAGGATCCCTGCTACGGCGGAGGTACCGCTTCGATGCATGCCAATGACAATGACAATCAATCGTTCCTCCTTTTCATAAGCACGTAGAGGGCGCCGTTCGTGAGCACTTCCCTAAATCCCGGCAGGCCAGCCAGTGGATTCCCCAGTGCCGGAAAGTGAAATCGAAAACGATACGTGGGTCGTGAAAAAAAGAGACCCCGCCTCAATATCTTGAATCCGGCTTCCCTAATGAAACACTCCATCCTGTGTACCGAGATCCTTGTCAACTTTGTAGCTATTAGATAGTCAATGCCTGTTTCCGGGTGCCCTATCATCCTGAGATAAGCTGAATAGAGAGAGTTCGGTAACAAATGGATATACGGGATCTTTCCCAGAAAGTTTTTGACTGTCTGCTGGTGACCGGCATAAGGACTGTAACGTGGCGGGAATGAAATAAAAAGGTGCCCATCTTCTGAAAGGAGATTGAACACATTACTGAGGGCAGAAAGTTTGTCTTCAATATGTTCAATGACATCACGAATAACAATAACATCGAATTCTTCTGCCAATGACTCTTTATACGAATCAGGGTTGCAAATATCACCCTTTACCAACTTTATCTCCGAAGTATCGTTTAAAAGCTTGGAGTGGGAAAACCGCAAAGGAGAAAGCTCCATGCCCGTACAGAGAGCACCCAACTCGTGGAAAAATTTTAACAAACCCGCCTCGGCAGAACCCACTTCAAGAATTCTTTTCCCGATGTAGTCTTCAATACCAATGTAGTTTGCGAGAAAATTTCCACCGTACCAATACTGTTCACGGTAGGCCCGCATACTTCTGTCATTGATATCCTTTGCCGATTGAGGTTTCTCTCTCTCCGCTTCCCGCTTCAGAAGGGTTAAATGTGGAGGCAATTGTGAACCCTGTTCCATGCGTTTAGTAATACTTTTTTCGAAACCCCGTCCACACCTTCTGTCGGAGGATAAAGCGAAAGACAAAGGCAACGATAAACCCTAAACCATAACCGAACACCTGAATTGGAATTACCGCCAGAAGTGTGAAAAATATTTTCAAATCTTTAAGCTTCCATGCACCAGCACCGGCCAGGAACAGAAAAAATCCAAAACCGAGTTCAAAAAATGAACCATACTTAATGGGATCAATGAAAAAACCGACTGTTATTATACTTGCTATAACGGTAATTACAGCTGGAAAGAAATGAAGCGGCTCCAGCATCTTGGAATCGACTTTACCGAGATTGATCCGAGCTACACCCCAGTTGAACACCTGCCTGAAAAACTTCTTTAAAGTGGTCCTGCGGCGATGATAGACAATAGCCTCCGGTAAATAAGTCACTTTTGCACCGCTCTTATGTATTCGGTTGCTCAGTTCAATATCCTGGCCGTGCCGGAGAGATCCGAAACCGCCAACCTTTTTATAGAGAGATTGGGTCATCCCCATGTTGTGACTCCTAGGATAGAATTTGGCCAGGGGACGAACGCTGTGTCCCCTGAGCCCACCCGTAGTGAGAAATGACGTCATACTGAAATCGATGGCCCGCTGAAGAGTAGTGAAATCTCCCTTGGAAGCATCGGGGCCACCAAAAGCATCAAAAACTTCCCTCTCAAAAGAATCGAGAATGATCTCTAGCCATCGGGGATCTGCTTCACAATCCGAATCGATAAAAACATATAGTTCGCCTTTCGCTTTCTCTATTCCCTGATTTCGTGCAGAACCGGGGCCCGCATTCTCCTGTTTCACAAACTTCAAGTTGAAGTTTAAGTTTGGAATCATAGCTTCAATAATATCAATAGTTTGATCCGTTGATCCATCATCCACAATCACCATCTCGAACCTGTCCGAAGCCACTGTCTGTTTTGCAATGGATTCAAGGAGGTGAGGAATTTCATCTGCACGGTTGTATGTTGGTGTAATGATGCTGATTAACACGTCTGAAGATGAGGATGAAAAGGAAATTGTGACTAAACCTCAGGGAGTTGAACTGTCATAAAGCACAACTTCCCTGGCGGACTCACCGGTCTTGAAAGTGGACTGAGTAATCATTTCACCCAAAAGTCCGATAGAGATAAACTGAACGCCCAGAATCACCAGCAATACGCCAAAAACAAGCAGAGCAATATGCTTTGAAAAGGGTTCTCCCAGACCGTACTTCAAGTAAAGAACCCGGAGGTCCACACTGATTCCGACAAATAGGCTGATGAACCCGAAAAGACCAAACAGATGAAGTGGACGCCGGGTGTACCGGCTGAGGAAAAGTACAGTGAGGAGATCAAACATTCCCCTAAAGTACCGTTCTTTGCCAAACTTACTATCTCCGTACTGACGGGGCCGATGATTTACGACCATCTCAGTGACACGGAATCCCTTTTTCCCTGCCAGGACCGGAATATATCGGTGCATACCGCCGTAAATATCCAGTGATTTCACAACATTGTACCGGAATGCCTTTAAACCACAATTGAAATCGTGAATGTAGATACCGGTTAAAAGACGTGTGGTAATATTGAACAGTCTTGATGGTAGACGCTTTGATAACGGATCTCGTCTCTCTTTTTTCCAGCCTGAAACCAAATCATAACCTTCCTGGAGTTTTTCCACCATAAGAGGAATTTCCATCGGATCATCCTGAAGATCAGCATCCAGGGTCACCACATAATCTGAGGAGATTCTTTTAAACGCTTCTGCCAGTGCAGCGGACTTCCCATAATTCCTGAGGAATCGGATGAGTCGAAGCTTATCATCGCTTTGGCGTCGATCTCTGAGATATTCGAAAGTACCATCACTGCTACCGTCGTCTACGCAGACAATTTCATAGTTGCAATTGGTATCCATGACGGAATGGATCTCGTCCAGCAAGTGAGGGATCGATTCCCTTTCATTGAAGACCGGAATGACGATAGTGAGGCTAACTGATTCAGCCAAAAAGTGTTACTCTTTTATTTTTCTTTGAAGACGGTCGTTGTCTTTATCGATAGCGAGCGCCTTTCCGTAATAGGTGCGAGCATCCTCTGGACGATCTACCTTCATGAGTACGTCACCCAAATGTTCCAGAACAACAGCGTTTTCAGGATTTTTTGAAATGGACTGTTCAATATATTTCAGAGCTTTGTCGAATTTTTTTTGCTTGAAATAGATCCAGCCAATTGTGTCAAGATAAGCAGGATTTCCCGGTTCCAGTTCCATTGCTTTCTCAGCCATGTTCAAAGCCGTGCGTAGCTTTATTCCTCGCTCGGCCAGTGTATAGCTGTAGTTATTCAACGCCTGACCATCGCTTTTATCTGAAGAAACAAGTTCTTCATACAGTTTATCTGAAAATGTCCACTCTTCAAGATAATTGTAGACTGTTGCCAACAGGTGCTTTGTGGGTCTTGACTCGGGATCGATGGAAAGTGCTGTTTTCAGACTCTTCTTGGCGAGTTCGTACTTCTTCTCCATGCTGTATGTGCTACCTAATAGGTAGTTAACTCCGAAACTCTTGGGGAACTTGTCCCGAGCCCTAAGAAGAATTGAGATGGCATCGAGTGGATTATCTAAATTTATATAAGCTAGTGCAAGATTGGTGTATCCGGAAATCTCATCGGGGAACAGCTCCACCTGTTCTGTGGCCAGTACAGCAAGATGGGTATAATCACCATCAGAGATAGAAATGCGCCCGAGATAAAAGAGAATTCCCGGTGTCCGTGTACCGTCTTCATACAACATGGAAAAAATGGAGTCTGCTAACTCTACTTCATTGTTCTCATAATATAGAATGCCCAAACGTTCTTGAACGGCGGGATCGTCACTTGTAAGCCGCGCCAAACTGTTGAGTCCATTTACTGCTTTATCAAATTCCTGTAGCATAACAGCCAGTTCACTGTAGGCTTTCCAGAACTGAATATTGTCCGGTTTTTCCTCAGTAAGTTTTGCGTAAGCGTCCAAAGAAAATTCCAGTTCATTACGCTGCCTGGCAATTTCCGCCGCTCTCATGAGAGCCTGAAGCTCAGAAGGATCCCTTTGGTAGATAGCCCACATTTTTTCCTGAGCAGCCTCAAGTTTTCCTTGTCTAACCAGAATTTCTGCTACCACGTAGGAGTACTGTCTTTCGTCTGGATCATTCTCTTCCAGAATTATATACTGCTCCAATCCCTTCTCAACACTGTTCTGCATTAGGAACTGCTGCGCAAGTAACTCTCTGGCGTCTCTGTTGAGAGGATCCAGCCTAAGGGCTTCCTGAAGTGTTTCTTCAGCGCGGTCCAGTTTGCCGAGTCTGACATAAACTTCTGCCAGCGATGTATGAATACTTGATGAACCGGGATCATAGCGAAGAGCGTCCTGGAATTCGATCACCGCCATGGGATAGTTACCCTGAGAGAAATACATTTCACCATCCATAAAATGTTTGAGCGCTTTGGTATTGACCTTCTCTACTTCTTCCTTTGTTGATCTCGTCTCAGCTGCCAACACCGGTTCAGGTGCCGGTTTAACGGAACAACCGTACCACACTACCAAGAGTAAAGTAAGTACGCAAAATGAGCTTTTTCTGTACAGTCTAAGGTTCATTTCTCGTCGGGAAAATTTATCCTAAGCACGTTCATTAGGACAAGTCAAATAAAGTACTCCATACATATCTTTACACATAAACATTATTGGATAATCTCACCGACCTCTACATCATTGCCACCCCGATCCTTCACTGTATACATAGCGCGGTCCGCGATTGCGATCAGGTCTCTCATCCCTTCTCCATCCGTTGGATATTCAGCCATTCCTGCACTAATCGTCATTTGCACCTCCTGTCTTTCTTTTTCAAATTGGTGATCAGCAAGAGATTGAACTATTCGTTTTGCCGAGTTGAAGCTTTTTGTCTTGGTCGTCTTTACGAGAACAATGGCGAACTCCTCCCCACCATACCTAGCCACAATATCGATGTTTCTGACGCCGTTCTTAAGAACGGCGGAAGTGCCCCTCAAAACATAGTCCCCATAGAGATGACCATAAGTATCGTTAATTCGCTTGAACTTATCCAGGTCCAGCATCATTAGTACAAGTTTTTCGTTATAGCGATTGGCTCTCTGAAGTTCCTGCTCGAAACGTTCAACAAAAGAGCGGTGGTTCAACAGACCCGTCAAACCATCGCGCATGGCTGTTTCACGAACAACGTCATATTTTTTCCACCAATCCAGCAAAACACCAAGTCTTGTGCTGAAAATATGAAGATTCCGACCTTCATTTCTACGGTAACGTCCCGAAGAAAAACTCTCAAGAACGAGGCATCCTATTGTCCGGCCGCTGGTTTGAATCGGTGCTCCAATGAAAGAAAAAAAGTGATGATCTTGAGCATCTCCTTTACTGAATCTCCCGCCATCGAGAAAGCTTGCATCCGTCAAATCGATATGAGTAGAATCTTCTCCGTCCAACACTTTCCAAAGGAGAGACTCTTCTCGGCTGAAACGTGTTTCTGTATCAAAATCATCCTTATATCCCATCACTTCCGCGGCCACAGCCACATCCTTTTTTTCAGCATCAAGGAAAATCAAAGTGAGCTTATCGAAAGTGAAGTTTTCTCTACAGAAATCAGCGATGGACTCAATCAACTCCTCTCTAGATCTGGAAATGTCGAGATCACCTTGAAAAGCCTCCAGACATTTGATGAAACTGAGGTATTCCTCAGAAAAATCCTTATTTTCTCCCTGAAAAGCGGTAGGTTGATTTTCAACTATTGTTGATGGCTCACCTTTTCCAGAATCTGTAGATCCTATCTTTTTTTCTTGCTGATAAAACTGTATGAAAAGAAAAACAGCCAGCCCAAGGAAGGCCATGCGGAGCAGTCCGAAAATGAGCCCTTCCGGATTGGGATAGACAAATAACAGAAACAGGATAACAAACGCCAGAATAACGCCGAGTTTGCTACTATTGTCCGAGGAGAAGGCGTGTCGGAGTCCGCTCACACCGGGAAATTAAAGTTGCTTAGGTGAAAAAGAAAGAAGGCGTGAAACTTACTTTTTCTTGTTTTTGACAAGTTGAATCTTCCCACTAAAGTCTTGTGGAGTTTTCAACGTCTTGTCTTTTGGTGTAGCCAGTGAATCTTCCTCCAGCTCATCAGAAACGAGCGTCGGCGCGCCGGGCGTACCACTTTTCATGGCCGGTTGAAAGGGATCATTCACGTTCTGCTGCGTAGAGAGCGGCAACGGATTGGGATTAATTTTTCCGCTACCATCCGGCAGTATACCAATGGTAAGCACGACGATAAGTGCGACGGCCGCCAAGGAGGCAAATGCGTACTGGGGCTCATAGCCGAATATTCTACGTCCACGACCCAGTCTGCTTATCTTACTCACCGGTTTGGCTTTCTCACGCTGTAATTTTCCAAGAAGCCGATCATTAAAGCCGCTTGATACAGCAACCCGCTCCGATCCTTTGATAGCTCGAACGGCTGACTTTACGCCGGTATATGCTACCGCACAGATTCTACACGACTCAAGGTGCTGATCGAATCTGTTAACGTCAGAAAGGGTGAGTTCTTTTTCGATATATGCTGATACTTTGTCTTGAAACTCGTAACAATCCATCAAATAGGCGTCCTCCTATCTTTGTGAACATGTTTAAGCTTTTCTTGTAACTGTAGTCTTGCACGGTTAATTCTCGATTTAATCGTTCCAAGTGGAACATCGAGTATCTTACTGATTTCCTCGTAAGAAAGTTCCTCAATATCTCGCAGTATGAGAGCGGTGCGAAAATGAAGCTGAAGAGACTGAATGGCATCCTGAATTTGAGACTCAGTATATTCACCTACAGTTTCCTCATCTGTGGTATCCTCCACCGGGATGTCGAAATCTTTCTCTTCAATTCCGATCTGACTGAGGTAAGAAACCTTGCGTCGTTTACGCTTTCTCAGTTCTGTCTTGGCCAAATTGGAGGCGATGGTGAAAATCCAAGTTGAAAATTCGCTGATGGGACGATAATAATCTTTCTTCTGATAAAGTTTTACAAATGTGTCTTGAACAATATCTTCGGCCTCCTCGAAGGATCCGACAAATCGGAAAACAAAGTTCATTAGCCTGTCGCGATACCGGTTAACAAGCTCAACATAAGCAAGTTCGTCTCCTTGCTGAAATCTTAAGATCAGTTCCTTGTCGCTGTACTGAACCTTATCAGGCATAACCTACCGCAATTCTGTGGAGTAGTGGGACAAGTAGTGTTTCACCGGAACCCTTTCCTGTTTTGATATTTCTATCGGCTTCGCCTAAAGCTTTCACAATCTGTTCCAGTTCATTTTGGGAGAAGTTATTGAAATATGTAGGAAGTTTCCGAGTAAGAATTTGATTTAGCCAACCTGTTCGAGGAAGATCATTTTCTTGTCCGTCAGGCAGGCTCATTAAGTAAAGTTCCTGAAAAAGTGTTGCCAATTGGGTAACCATGGATGCCACATCCACACCATGGTGAAGAAGGCTTTTCCCGATGAGGATACTTTTGTGGAAGTCCTTGCTTCCGGCAGCATCTGACAGATGCCAGGGGAAATATTCCCGTTCCCACCCACAAAAGTCCGCTACATGGCTCTCTTCAATCTCGCTATTCTCAGGGAGGCCAATCTTAATTTTTTCGATCTCATTAGCAATGTGGTAGACTGAGTCACCGCTCAGCTCCAATAACAGCTCTCTGGCAGCTTTTGTGGCTGAAAGATCATTTTTCTTCAGGAGAAACTCGATCCAGTTGGCCATCTTGTCAGGAAATGGAGGCGACGTGTTAATAGGTGGTACAATCTGTGTGAGATTCTTGGTAAACGCCGAGCGTCTATCCACTTTGTCCAGGAGGACGATAAGGGAATTATCGGAATTAGGTTGCCGGCAATAGTCGAAGAAATCGTCCTTTGTTTTTCCACTCATTCTGGTCGGGTTGTGGAGGACCACCAGCTTTTTGCCACCAAAAAGTGAACCGGAGAAGAGATCCGTCACCACCGCTGTATAATCGACAGATTCGGCTGAAAAATAGCTTTTCTCAGGTGCCTCATCTATTGTGAGCGCCGCCATCACTTCATCGACAAAAAGAGACTGAAGAAAATAGTCGTTACCGTTTAAAAAATAGACTGGCTCCACTTTACCTCCCCTCATTTCATCAACAGTTTGTCTCAAACTTTTTTGCTTCATATCAGAATTAACGAATATCCGCCTTGTCGCGTAGCGACACTATATAGACAGCAGTTGTTGAAAGAGCAAAGCCTGGAAGAAGTGAATAAACGCCAGTCCATTTGAAAAAGTTGTCCCAGACGATCACAGTGAAAAAGCCGAGAATCATCCCTACCAACACACCATTTCGAGTGGTTCTTCTCCACCAGAGGGAGAACACCAGCGGAGGGCCCAGCGCAGCGCCCAGTCCTCCCCAGGCAAAAAGAACTTTATCGAAAATGGAAGCCGGTAGCTGAGCAAGAGAAATTGCTGCAACGCCGATGACAAAGGTTACCATCCTCGAAAGAAAAACCAGTTGCGACTGACTCGCACGGGGATTGATACTTTGGTGATAAATATCCTCCGTCACAGACGAAGTTGTAACAAGCAATTGAGAGTCTGCGGTGGACATCATGGCGGCCAGGGCGCCACAGATAAGGATACCTGCGAACCAGGCCGGAAAAATGGCTGTAGCCAGTCCCGGCATCATCTTTTCAGGATCAGGAAAATGCCCCACACCGAAATAGGCCAGCGCCACTATTCCCATAAGGACAGCACCTCCGTAAGTCAGAATAGCATAAACAATTGCCACACTTTTCGCCTTTCCTACATCACTCACCGACCGAATACTCATATATCTTGTCAATACGTGAGGTTGACCGAGATAGCCCAATCCAATACCAAGACCACTCAAAACACCAGATAAAAGCGGCCAACCCCGTCTTCCGCCAAAGAGAGTAAGATATTCCGGATCGATGCTTGAAACTTTATCTACCAGACCTCCTATACCGCCAATTTGTGCCAAAGCCACCAAAGGCAGAACAACCAGTGTTACCAGCATAATGATTCCTTGAAAAAAATCTGTCCATGCAACAGCGAAAAAACCACCCATTAGAGTGTAAAAAACCATTATGGACGCACCCAGCAATATGCCTGTAAAATGCGGAAATCCAAATGTTTGTTCCAGAGATTTTCCTGCCGCGTCAAACTGAGCTGCTATGTAGAAGATAAAACAGAAAACGATGATTGCTGTGGTGACAAACCGGATGGCCAGGTCGTGCCCTCGAAATTTTAGCTCAAAATATCTAGGCAGTGTCAGTGCGCCCAACTGCTCAGTTTCTTTTCTCAGTTTTTCAGCGATGAGAATCCAAGACAACGCAACGCCAGAACAGCCTCCGATGGATGCCCACAGAGCCGGTTGCGATTTTGTCCCGGACGGATCGCCCAGCCCAGTGGCATACGCGAGACCTGTTAATCCCAGAATGAGCCACCCACTCTGGCCGGAAGCCCGTTCTGACAGTGCTACAATCCATGGCCCCAGCCGCCGGCCCGCCAGAAAAAAGTCGGGGAGAGTCTTATTATATCGTGCAGTGACAATACCGACTACAAGGATGAGCAAAAGATAAACGGCAAACCCTATAGCAATTGTTTGGTTCATTTCAGAACCTGACTGTCAGCGCAATTACACCCATGAGAAAGCAGTATCCACTGAACAGATAGAGCTTGCCTGAGCGTAAAATACCAAGGAGAGTCTTCAGCGCAATAAGTCCAACCACAAAAGCTGATAGGAAGGCCACCAACAGAGTAAAGGTTGATCCGTCCTTGCTACCCATATCAATGATTTCCGGTAGCGTAAGTAGAGCTGATCCAATCAGGGCCGGAATGGCCATTAGAAATGAAAAACGCCCAGCTTCCCGGTTGGAAAAACCCAGCCACAAACCGGTAGATATGGTAATCCCTGACCTTGAAATCCCGGGTAATAGAGCAAGAGCTTGTGCCAGGCCAACAATAAGCGCAGCCGCCAATCCAACCTGTGTTACAGTGCCTTTCCCCACAAAACGTGTGCTGACTAGAATCACACCCGTGGCAAGCAAACAAACGCCCACAACGCTAGTCGAGTCGAAAGCCGATTCAATATTAGCCTTAAAAAAGTAGCCGATAATGGCCACAGGGGCGGTTGCTATTGCAAGACTCCAGACCAAATCGAATTCCTTTCTTCGAAAAACATTCACAAAAATTTCTCTGATGTCACCCCAAAAACAGACGACAATACTGATGAGTGTTCCCATATGCATCATCACCTCAAAGGTGACACCGGGATGTTTGACATTCAGCCCCTTGGCTATGAGCACAAGGTGACCGGAACTACTCACCGGTAGAAATTCCGTTACACCTTGAAGAACGCCCAGAAAGAGTGCGTTTATGACAGACATAGTGGCATTAGACCCATTTCAGGTTGAGAAAGCAAACATTCCGTCCCGCACGGTCACCGTGTCGGCGGTAGGAATGCAGCCCGGATTCAGAACAGTGTGTACACCGTTTATCAACGGTAATTTTTTCAGTAGCCACTCCAGCTTCACTCAGCTGCGCGCTGTTTGCACTAATGAGATCGAGATTGTAGTGATTCGGTTCATTCTCAGTTAAGTGATCCATTTGAAATTTATCTATAACCTCCCGTCCCACGGTATAACAGCAAGTATGAATGGAGGGGCCAATGAAGCAAGAGAGTGATCCCGGATCAACGCCGAAATCTTCTTTCAATTTACGAACCGCTTCTCCGGCGATACCGGCCACTGTCCCCCGCCATCCTG
>DCXX01000139.1:0-4752 GCA_002329125.1 Fidelibacterota bacterium UBA2125
CACTCACGGAAACCCCCACTTATGTGAAACATGAGTACAAATCTCCCGTTAACTCATTCAAGGCTAGGGGTGCATTAACCCTTGTACATCGTCTTTCGCAGTCCAGTAACGTTACAAAAGTGATCACCGCTTCAACAGGTAATCACGGCTCCGCTATGGCGTATGCCTGCCAGAAATTTGATATGCCCATTACTATTGTGGTGCCGGAAGGGGCGGATGAAAGTAAAGTTACCCTGATCCGAAAGTTTGATGCTGATCTTCAAGTCCTGGGGAGAGATTTGGACGAGGCGAAAGATAGGATCTTGGAGTGGGATATGCCCAGTGATCATCTCTTTGTAGAGGATGGCGCCGTACCGGATATTGTGATTGGCACGGCTACAATAGGTTATGAAATCATGGAACAGCGGAAAGAAGGCTTTGACGTGATTATAGTCCCCGTTGGAAACGGTTCTCTAATTGGCGGTATGGGAAGTGCGTTGAAGGATAAGAATTCTTCAACGCAGATCGTAGGTGTGCAATCGGAGGCGGCACCTTGTATGACATATTCATTTCGCGAAAAACGGCCTGTAAATACAGACAGTTGTGACACGTTTGCTGGCGGCATCGCAGTTCGTGTCGCTATTCCTGAGGCGGTAAACCTCATGTTGGAAGTGGTTGATGATGTGATACTTGTGTCTGAAAATGAACTAAAAAAAGCTATGGCACTTTTCTTGAAAGCTGTTGGAGTGCTTTTGGAGGGTGCCGGAGCGGCGACCTTGGCGGCAGCATTGAAATTGAAGGATGAACTCAAGGGGAAATCTGTCTGTCTTTTGGCCACAGGCTCTAATGTGGACGAGACTCTTCAACAGGAAATTCTGAGGGATTATGTGCAATAAAATTTGAGGTAGTTATGGCTGATCTTGTAATAAAAAGCGGGAAGGTAATTGATGGAACCGGTAACCCGGCTGTGATGGGTGATATTGTTATCAGTGAGGGCGCTTTTTTCTCAGTAGGTGATGGGACGGAAGTAGAAGGAAACCTTGAATGGGACGCCAGTGGCAAGGTTGTCTGTCCCGGTTTTATTGACATCCACAGTCACGCCGATTTTTCTCTCATGGCTGATCGTCGGAATGAAGGGGCCATACGTCAGGGGATCACCACATTGGTGACTGGCAATTGCGGCCACGGTCCAGCCCCTGCTCGTGATGTGGATCTTGCAAAACGTAATACAGCTGGTTTCAGTGAAAGCTGGAATGTGCATTTTTCATGGGGTTCATTTAGCGAATATATGGATTTCCTTGTGTCGCCGGGTCTTTCCGCCAATGTAGCACCCCTTGTTCCCCACGGCACAGTAAGATTGTTCGTCATGGGTCAATCCACAGCGAAACCATCCAAAGCTGAACTGGAAGAGATGAAATCTCTTGTTGATGAGGCTATGACTGCCGGTGCCATTGGATTTTCTACAGGTCTTGAATATTCTCCCGGTATGTATGCCAATGAAGATGAGCTGGTGGCTCTGGCTGCCGTGTCGGCAAAACACGGGGGTATTTACACCAGCCACATTAGAAACAGGGGAGAAGAGTTCGAAGATGCTGTAGAGGAAGCTCTAAATATCAGCAGGAGGGCGGAGCTCCCTGGACAACTGTCTCATTTAGCGCCCCGACCGTATGCTTCTAGTGGAACCTTTGACCGTGTCCTTGAAAAGATAGACCGCGCTCGTGAGGATGAAGGATTGATTGTTGGGATTGACACTTTCCCTGACATCTGGGGGCCCGGGATGGCTGTGGCACTACTGCCTCCGTGGGTATATGAAGGTGAACGAGAGGAAGTTCTCCAACGTTTGGGATCACCGGAAATAGTTGAGAAATGCCGTGGTCACTTCTCTGACCCCACCAATTATTTGCTTCGTCTCGGAGGATTGGATATGTTTTATTTATCTTCTTCTATAGCGCATCCCGAATTGGCGGGTAAGAACCTTGTTGAGATAGGAGAAGCATTTGGCTGCGATCCTGTTGAGGCAGTTTTCAGGCTTGTTCTGGCTGACGGTGCTGATTTCTATAATGTTATGATTAGACATATCTTTGCCACATCAGGGGAACTGGATCGGCTGCTCATGAATCCCTATTGTTCTGTGGAAAGTGATGGTGTTGTGACCGCAACTGATGGCCTGCTTTCCAACTTTACCATGAATCGGTCCAGTTTCGGTTATACCATCCGGTTTATCGAGGAATATGTTCTACAGAGGAATATTTTTTCACTGGAGGAAGCCATTCGTAAAATGACCTCTCTTCCGGCCGACTCAGCTGGTTTGTCAAACCGTGGTCGCATTGAAGTCGGAAAGGCTGCTGATCTTGTTGTATTGGATTTAGATAAGCTGGCAGACAACAGTACTGATGAGGTTCCCCAGGCTTACCCTACTGGTGTTGAACTGGTGGTTGTTAATGGTGAAGTAGTTTTGGACCAGGGTCACCGTTTGGATATACTGCCGGGCGGTCTTGCATAGGCATATTACGGATTAATTAATCTGTCGCATTCCTAGTTTATTTCGCTACCAATCTGTTATTGGTTGAAATTATAGTTAATAACGCAAGATTAGATATGTTATAGATTGAAACAGACTACTTTTGGTTCGGTCATTTCCTGAAGCGAAAACTTGATTCCTTCTCTGCCAAGTCCGCTATTTTTCACACCGCCAAACGGCATAAGATCCACTCTGTAGTCTGTAGAATCATTGATGATAATTCCTCCAACATCCATATGCTTAATGGCATGGAAAGCATGGTTAACATTGTTGGAAAAAATTGCTCCTTGCAAACCGTAGTTCACAGAATTGGATTTTTCAATGGCTTCGTCCAAGGTGCTCACTTTGTACAGCGTCACAACGGGTCCAAATATCTCCTGGCAGTCCAGTTTTGCTTCAGGAGGCATGTTTTCCATCACCGTGGGCTGAACTAGGCTCCTTTCACGAGTACCGCCCGTGAGACAAGCTGCTCCCATTTCCACGGCTTCATCTATCCATTTGATAACACGTATTGCCTCTTTTTCATTGATCATGGGACCCATGTCTGTTTCTTCATCTAATTGGAAACCCGTTTTGTATTGTTTGGTGCGGGCAACAAACTGATTTTTGAATTCATCGTAAATGTCTTCATGAATGTAAATCCGCTGAACACCGATGCAGTTCTGTCCTACCGCCCAGAACGCACCGGAGACACAGGATTCCACAGCCGGGCCCAAGTCACAGTCATTCATAACGATCACCGGAGAGTTTGACCCAAGCTCCATGCCGACCTTCTTCAATCCAATTTTTTTCATAATCTCTTTTCCTGCCTCCACACCGCCAGTGAAAGAGATCATACGGACACGATCGTCAGAGACCAATGCATCACCGATCTCATTCCCGTAGCCCGTAACGACGGACAAAACTTTTTCAGGTAAACCTGCTTCTAACAAACATTCCGCAAGTTTTAGCGCTGAAAGTGGGGTAACGGTTGCTGGTTTCAAGACAACAGAATTTCCACCGGCTATGGCTGGTCCCAGTTTATGTGCAACCAAGTTCAACGGATCATTAAAAGGTGTAATAGCAGCGATAATCCCGATGGGGAAACGATAATAGTATCCTACCCGATTTTCGGAGCCTTCGGCAGAATCAAATGGGATGGTTTCGCCGTTAAGTCGCCGAGCTTCTTCTGCAGAAATTGTGATCGTATTTATTGCTCTTCCCACTTCCTTTCGAGCTTCATTTATCGTTTTTGAACCTTCTGTTGCAATAGTTTTTCCCAACTCGTCAAAGCGAGATTCCATTATTTCTGAGGTTTTTTTCAAGATAGAAATTCTTCTGTGTGCTGGCATGTCTCTATTAATAATAAATCCTTCTACTGCAGATTCGATTGCTTTATTGACATCGTCCTCAGTTCCCGCTGGAACTGTATCCACTAAAGAATCGTCATATGGATTTACAATCTTGATTTTTTCAGGTTTATCAACCCATTTTCCATTAATGAGCATTTTCATGGTTTAAATCCTTTATTGAAGTTCATTGATAGACAGCATATCCGATAAAATGGAAAAACCGGTTTCAGTTCTCCCCGCTCCTGCTCCGATGATAGTTACGTCTCCTAAAAGATCTGTAGAAAATGTCAGTGCGTTTGTCGCTCCCATTACTCCTGCTAAAGGATGGTCCGATGTAATCATTTCCGGCTTTACTCTTGCCGTAATTTTGCCATTTGATTTTTCTACAGAACCGATCAGCTTCCATCTGGCATTATTCTGTTTAGCTTCGTTGATCATTTCTGGGGTGATATCAGTAATTCCTTCACAATCTACACTTTCGGCAGAGATGTCGGCCCCCATGACAACATTGGCAAGAATAATGACCTTTGCCATCGCATCATATCCTTCGACATCTCCAGTTGGATCTGCTTCGGCATATCCAAGTTTCTGTGCTGTTTTTAGAACATCTTCATAAGATTTCCCAGCTTCCATTTCTGTTAATATATAATTTGTTGTCCCATTTAAAATCCCGCGCACAGCAGAAATGGAACAACCGGCTAACGGTCCTCTCGCAAGGTTAAGTACTGGTGTTCCGGACATGACAGTCCCCTCAATGAGGAATTGTACCCTATATTTTTCCGCCAATTTTTTCATCTCGTTGTGATGTAGAGCTGCCGGACCTTTATTGCTGGTAACAACATGTTTTCCATTTTCAAATGCAGTTTTACAATGAGTAAGTGCCGGTTCTCCTGTTTTTAAATCTGTATAGGATAATTCACA
>DCXX01000139.1:5152-21717 GCA_002329125.1 Fidelibacterota bacterium UBA2125
ACTTATACATTCGTATTCTTCCAGCGATCTGTCGGATTTTATTAGATCTAGAAGTTGATTAACATCCAGCCCGTCGGGACAATAAACAGATCCTTTCAACAGGTCGGAAACTGCCACTACTTCCCAATCAAAATCGTGGTTTTCTTTTAATTCACTCTTTTTGTTGATTAGAATTTCACAAAGACCCTGGCCTACTGTTCCAAAGCCGATTAGAGCAAGTTTATGTTTCATAGAATTGCCTTATTTAATGTATGGTTTATTTAATTCAGGTTTTTTTCAAAGCGTTTTCAAGATCAGATATGATAAGGTCAAGATGCTCAATCCCGAAGGGAATCCGAACTGCATTTGGGTAGATGGAGGAAATAGGCTTATCTGTGGGATCGATTGATCAGATTACCCATTCTTGGATCCGTTCCAATCTGTATGAGAAAAGATATCTTCCATCGTTTCCCGGCGTCTGATAAGATGTGACTTACCGTTTTCAATCAGCACTTCTGCCGGTTTGGGTCTGGTATTATACTGATTTGCCATACTGAAGCCATAAGCACCAACGTCCATGACAGCGACCAGATCACCTTCCTCTACTTCGGGAAAAGATCTATCTGTCGCCAGTCTGTCGGTGTTTTCGCAGATACCGCCGGTGAAATCGGCCACGAGCCCTTCCGGGGCGTCCGGCTCTCCCACCTTGAAAATTTTGTGATATGTTTTGTAGAGGGCAGGGCGAAGGAATGTATTCATACCCGCATCTAGGCCAACGAAGTTCTTATAGCTCTCCTTGATTCCTGTGACGCGCGTTAACAGGAAACCAGCGTCAGCAATAATGATCTTTCCGGGTTCGATCATAAACTTCGGGACAGGACCGTTTGCCGGATTGTAAAATTCATGGAATGTTTTACCAAGCTTTCCGAAAAGATCATCCAGGTCCAGTGGCTCCTGATCATTCTCATAGGGGACGCCGTAACCGCCCCCCAGGCTGATAAAGGAGAAACTGAATCCGAGTTTATTCTCAAGTCTCCGGGCGTTTTCCAGAATGGCGGTGAGGAGGTGAACAAAATAATCACTATCCAGATTTCCCGAACCGCTCATGCACTGAATCCCAAAGCTTTTTACACCATCTTTCTGAGCAAGTCGATAAGCGTTGACGATCTTTTCTTCTGGTATGCCGAATTTGGCTTCCTTGCCGGCGGTGACAACTTCAGGGAAACTCCCACTGCCAAAACCAGGATTGAGTCGAAATGAGATCTGTTGCGGGACTGCGATTCTGCTGAGTCTCTCGTAAGATGTAATGTCATCAAGGTTCAAGTGTTCTGCTGATTCAATGGCCAGTTTCAGTTCCTCGGTACTTTCATAGTTCCCTGTATAAATACGCCGCTCCCGACCAATGCCCACTTCATCGGCAATATACAGTTCGCCAGGTGATGAACAGTCAACACCCAAGGTCGGGAGAGATTCCTTCATAAGTGACAGCAGGTGAGGGTTTGTATTTGCTTTTAGAGCGAAGCAGATCTGATATAAAGAGAAAGCTGAAGAGAGAGCATTATCAAGGTGGGTAAGATTTGACAGGAGCTGTTCCCCGCCGTACACATAAACGGGTGTGCCGTACTGTTGGGCCAGCTCTTCCATGGCTCCGTCATCAGCGACGTAGGGTAATAACGGGTGCTTTATCTCAGAAGTCGACATAGATCGATCTCTTTTCTTCTTTGAAAATATGACGTTGTAACGAGCTACTCAAACTGTTTAGATACTTCATCAATCTGTTGCACTCTCCTTCGGTATGAGTAAATTTGACGGCGAGATGAAAACGGTGGAGGTTCGAAATCTCATTGAAATTGGTCTGGACGGTGCCGAGGTAGAGGTAACCGATCCTCAGGGAACTGGCGATCATTTCGCCGCTACGGTTGTCTGGAGCGGTTTTGAAGATATGTCTCTCATTCAGCAGCATCAGGCCGTTTATAAAACACTCGGTGACTACCTCACCAGGGAGATTCATGCGCTGCAGTTGAAAACTTCGGCTAAATAGTAAAGGAAGTGAAATCATGGATATGAAAGAAGAGATTCAGAAAACAATTGATGAAAATATGGTGGTTCTCTATATGAAAGGAACTAAAGAAATGCCTATGTGCGGTTTCTCCAATGCTGTCACTCAGGTTATGAACGGTTACAGCATCCCTTATGTGGATGTGAATGTTCTGGAAGATCCTGACATCAGGGTTAATCTGTCTGAGATTTCCAATTGGCCCACCATCCCACAGCTTTTCATCGATGGTGAATTGGTAGGTGGCTGCGACATCACACTTGAGCTTCATCAATCAGGGGAGTTGAAGAAGATGCTGGAAGCCGCAGAAAAGAAGGCTCTCTCAAAGGACGGCTGAGACCACACCTTCATTTGTCCTCTTTTTATCTCCGGCTTATATTCCCGCGCCATTTTGGCCCCTTCGTCTAGTGGTTAGGACTCCAGGTTTTCGACCTGGCAACAGGGGTTCGACTCCCCTAGGGGTCACAAGCAACTAGCCCGCCGAGAGTGCGGGCTTTTTGTTCAACCTCGCCCTAAATTCCGTCAACTTATATTGTTATGAGCATTCTAATCACAGGATCGTCCAGTTATATCGGAACTGAATTTTGTGAGCATCCTCAAACGGCCCCGTCAATTGATGAGATGATCAGTACTGAGGTTCTTCCTCCAAGAGAGACGTTTGAAACACTGATATTCTTTGAGCGATACGGTTGCGGTGACCTTGCGTGATTTTGTAGTTGTAACCAAGAAATAGTCTGTGTCATCTCTCCACCCTTTTATAACCCATTTCCCAATAGCACTTATCACTGCGGCGACGGTGATGCAGTTTATTGTTCTTATTCATCCCAATTGGATGAACAACAGAGCGCCCATTTGGATTTTCGGTTTTTCACTAGCCATGTCCTTTACTTCCATGCTTTCAGGACAAGCTGCCGCCAATATCGCCATAAGTGAATCTGAGCTGGGCGAGCCGGTTCAAGCACTCATGGTGCAGCATAAGAACTTTGCCACTTTCACTGTTTGGATATCCCTGGTGGTTTTCATCGGTTGGTTATGGCTGTACTTCCGGTTTCCTGGTAACCGACGAGCTGATCTGGTTGTATTTGCATTTTTGTTACTGCTGACTGTGGCCGTCGTTTTCACTGGATATTTCGGTGGTGAGTTGGTTATGCGCTATGGTGTTGGGGTCGGTCAGCTTTGAACCGGCGCCGGTTTTGTCGTAACATTGCCGCAGTAGCCCTGCCTCTTTCCGCTCCCCAACTGTTTGCCCGGGATGAGGATCCAGCCGGCGTCCGCCTTCCATCAGAACCCATCGCTGATGTGCACGTGCATCTGTTAGGAAGTAATCCGGCCAATGGCTGCTTTTTAAGTAAACGTTTCCAGAAATCCTTTGCTTTGAAATTCTCGCGTCTGTTTGTGGATCTCGGCTCCGGCGTAACGCCCGAAGAACAAGATCGAGCATACGTAAATCGACTCATGAAAATGATTGCCGAACTACCAGACAGTTGGCGCGGGGTTCTTTTGGCAATGGACGGTATTTATGATTCATCCGGTCAGCTAGATCTTGGCGAAACTCTGTTTCTTATCCCAAATGATTATATTTTATCCGTAGCATCTGAAAATGAAAAGTTGGTTCCGGGTGCTTCTATCAACCCCTATAGAAAAGATGCCCTTTATGAGTTGGAACGTGTCGCTTCCCTTGGAGCGGTTGTGGTGAAGTGGATTCCCAATACCATGGGAATCGACCCTTCTGACAAACAAATAGTCCCTTTCTACCAGGGATTGAATGAACTGGGAATGGTACTCCTTACACATGCGGGTACTGAATATGCAGTGGGCGGTGCGGTGGATCAGAAACTGGGGAACCCTCGACTGCTTCAGTTGCCATTGGAGGAAGGAGTGACCGTCATCGCGGCCCACTGCGCATCGGGAGGAGGGAACTCCAACGGTCCCTACTTCCGTCAGTTCCTTCAAATGCTTGATGACTTTCCCAATCTCTACGGTGATATTTCAGGTCTTTCTCTTCTTCACAAATCATCCAGCTTGCGACACCTGATAAGAAATCCACACTATTTTAACAGACTGTGTTACGGCAGTGACTTTCCTCTCTATTATACTCCTGCTACCAGTCCATTCTATTTTCTCGGTCTTATCTCTGTGTCAAAGGCACTGGAACTTCAAAGAATTGAGAACGATCTGCTGAGAGATATCTCTACTTTAATGGAGTTAAATGCACCACAACCATTTTTTAGGCGGGGATTTGAGGTTGTGGAAAAGTTGAGAACTGCCGGCTCGTGAAACATTTCTGGAAAATGCTCACCATTGTGCTAAACGTGGTGCCCAATCCGGTTGGGCGATTGCTGAATTTGTTTCGCCGGGAGCCGGCGGTGGAAACATCATCTTACACCACAACCGAAGGTGAAACTGTTCCCATGCGCATCTATCATCCCGAAAAGTTGAAAAATGCCCCGGCACTTATTCTCTATCCCGGTATCACTCCAGCGGCGGAAGAACACGAGGCGGTTAATGTGCTTGCCCGTGCTACAGCACTGGCTGGGATCAGGACGTTCCTGCCACGCATACCCGCCATGAAGGAAGTTCTTGTTCGGGAGGAATCAATTGAACATATGATAAACGTTTATGAAACTGTGGAGATACGAGAGGATATTGATATAGAACGGATTGCGTGTGTAGGTATGAGTTTCGGTGGAAGCCTTTTTGTAAAGGCATGCCTGGATGAGCGGTTAAAAAACCGGCCGGCCAGTGTCATCTCATACGGGAGCTATTTTGATTTCAAAGAGGCGCTCCAGTTTGCTATCACTGGCCGCTGTTCAGACGGAAAAAATGAGTATGTTTTCGAGCCGCATAACTGGGGCCGGATTGTTTTTTTCCATAACTATTTGGAATATCTCGACAACCCTTGCAATCCTGAAAATATACGCGCCTACCTGCTGGATCAGGTGGCCAATGATGGAGAAAACGGGGACGAGCTTTATGCTGCTTTTCCAGAAGAAGACAGAATCCTCATTGACAAAATTGTATCCGATCAGAGCAAGGAGGCTGTGGAGATGGTGCAACAGGTGATGGATAAGATTGAAAATATACTGTTGCCGCTGTCTCCGATTCAATTTCTTGATGAAATTGACTTTCCACTCTATCTCATGCACGGTGCCAGCGACACCATGATACCGTTTACGGAAACTGTCAGGTTCGGACGGGCTCTCGAAGAGAGAGGAAAAGAGGTTCACACGTTCATCAGCACTCTTTACGCCCATTCGGAAATAGAAGGATACGGTAAAGGACCTCTTGGTCTCATCTCGGAGCTTTGGCGTATGGGGCGTTTTATGCAGAACATGTTGCGGCCGGTATTGTAATTTGCTTCTCAATGGCCAAAAATCTCTCGTCGGGCCTCTCGTCGAAACAACTTGACTTTCTCGACGAGAAAGTGATAATATCTCCGTCGAGGCCACTTTTAATGCTTTCTAACCGAAAATAAAGGAGAATATCATGGCTGAAGTCGTCAAAAGAGTAGGTGTAAGAAAAGAATCTGGTTATCTGTACTACCTCGGAAAAGATGGTAATGTATGGCGTTCCAAGATGGCCCGTGCGGGTAAAGGTGGAGGCAATGCGGAAAAAGTAGCCAATGCCGGTGTTTCCCGGCAGTCAGGTTACCTCTACTATATTGATAAGAATGGTGATGTTTCCAGATCTCCAATGGCCAGAGGCCGCTAACACCAGAGTCATAAAGACGATAAAAAACCCCCGGAATCCGGGGGTTTTTTCTTTTGTTGTAGTAGCGGAACTTCATAATCTCAGTTAAATTTTCCCTGGTTGTTATGAATATGAGGGAATCCTGGTGAAACGCCTTATTGTTATGGCATTGTTGTTATCCATTGCTGGAGCTCAGGTTGACTATAATTCTCAAATACAAACGATATTTAATGACAAATGCACAAGTTGTCATGGTGGCAGTGGTGGTTTAAATCTTTCATCTTATGATGAATTAATGAAGGGTAGTAACAGCGGCGCTGTGATCAAAGCCGGAGACGCTTCAAACAGCCTGTTAATTCAGCGTATAGACGGTAGTGTTACTCCTCAGATGCCGCAGGGGGGAGATGCTTTTTCTGATTCTGTTATATCATTAATAAAAAAATGGATCAATGAAGGAGCATTGGAACAAGTTTCTGTTACTGTTGAGAGTCAATTGCCATCACATTTTGAGATTGTGGGGAATTATCCCAATCCGTTTAATCCTCACACAAGAATCGTCATTAGTACGATGACTCACGTTCAAGGACAGGCAAGCATAGTTACAAGTTCAGGTAAGTCTGTTTATGATTTTGGTCCAGTCTCTTTTAAACCCGGTAGCAATTCTCTAATTTGGAGGGGACAGAATTCTCGGGGTAATACACTCTCTTCTGGCATCTACTTTTTTATTCTAAAGCACGATGATCTCGTCGTGACGCACAGGATGATACTCCTGAAGTAGGACGTTTCATTTATTACTATACTTGCGGTTGAAACATAAGATTCTTCGAATCGGAACCCCTATAGGTCTATTCCTGCTAATGGGTTGCGTCGATATGGGAAGTGAGACTAAAATGGATGACAATCCCAAGGCGTCAGTCAGTTTCTCCAGTGACATCCAGCCTGTTTTTGATATAAGCTGTGCCACATCGGGATGCCATGGAACAGGGCACTTTACAAACCTCGATCTTTCTGAGGGGAACAGCTACATAAATCTCGTTAATGTGGAATCATTAAATTTTTCGCCATTGAAATTGGTTGATCCTGGAAAGTCAGAAGATTCTGTTCTCTATCTAAAAATAGTGGGAAGTTCTGAGACCGGTTCAAAAATGCCGCCCGGCGGCACACTCAGTGATGCTAGTGTCACAAATATCCAAACCTGGATTACCGAAGGTGCTGAGAACAACTAAAGAGAGTCGAGTGTTGTTTCGCAAAATAGTCATCTCCATTCTATTGGTACAATCAGCTAGCGCTATCCCTCGTTTGGCTATCAAAGAGGGGGCTTCCTGCAATACCTGTCACGTAAATCCCGCAGGAGGAGCCTTAAGAAACGATTATGGTATGCTTATCACCTCGGCAGATGAACTGCCCATGCCCAAAACAGGTTCACTCATCTCTCTGGATGACGTGGGACAACTGACAGATCATCTCCGGATCGGTGCCGACCTACGAATGCAGGCCATTACTGATAGTGAAGAATCATCAGTCTTTCCCATGCAAAGAGATCTGTATGCTTATTTTGATTTGAAAGGGATGGTGGGTCTGTATGTTGAATCGGAAGCTTTGATGAAGAAAACAGAATATTGGACAAACGCTTTCTTTCCGTTTCTCAACAGTTACATAAGAGTAGGGAGAATGCGACCCACATACGGCCTTATGCTGGACGATCACACCTCTTTCATCCGGGGAGGGAATCTACAGCGCACTCATGGTCTTCTTAAAGAAGGGCTATCTTTTTCACCCATGACTCCTCCGGTCAACACAGCGGAATTGGGCATGTTCAGATCTGACTTCCTGTTTACTGCCAGTCTCTCAAACGGCTTTTTGGCAGGAGAAGCAGCAGAAGCCTCTTTTCTCGGACCGCCGTCTAATCGAACAGCCGTCATTAGGGCTGAGTATTCCTCCTCCCTAGGGGATTACAGTGGTTTAGCAGGTGCATCGTACCTTTCTGAAGGTAGTACAGAGATTAAAGGTGTTTTTGGCGGTATCTCCCGTGATCGGCTTACTTGGACAGGCGAAGTGGATTTTGCAGCTGGTTGGACAGGTGACGTAAACAGTGTAGCGTCCTACAGCGAAATTGCCTGGATGGTAGAACCGGGAATACATTTGCTCGCAAAATACGATTTTTTTGATGAGGATACTGAAGTGTTGGAAAATGCTCTTTCTAGATTTTCGTTAGGTGCTGAACTTTACATATTCAGTTTTTTGGAGTTAAAGGTTCAAATGAGAAAAACACATGTGTCAGGCATCGGAATGTCACCGACTGAATTTCTGTTTCAGACACATGCCTGGTTTTAGAGAGGAGGAAAATGAAAAGATTATTAATAATGATGCTTGGGGTGACCATTTCCCAAACGGTTGAGGCACAAGAGGCGAAGAATCTCAAGATACTCCCTTTCAAAACAAAGAAAGAGACGATGGATTTTATGAAGAAGAACATTGCTCCGTCACTTGGCGTAAAATGTGCTTACTGTCACAATGCACGTGATTTTCCGTCGGATGAGAATAAACATAAAGAGGTTACTCGCCAGATGATGATTATGACCCAAAACATAAACAAGAACACCTTGGGTCCACTGGCTTACGAACCTGTGACTTGCTGGACGTGCCATCGAGGGAACATTTATCCTCCGAGGAGTAAAGACGATAAGAAAAAAGGTCACGAGCATTGATTATAGGAGGTGAATTGTGTCTGTTGAAAAAGTGGTAGCGTACGCAGAAGAAAACAGGGCCCGTTTTCTTAATGAACTGAAGGAACTGGTAGCCATCCCCAGTGTCTCCAGTAGTTCGGAGCATAAGCAAGATGTACAAAGGTGTGCCCAATTCGTCAGGGATGCCATGGAAGTAGTTGGTTTTGAACGGATAGAAATGGTGGAGACAAAAAGACATCCAATCGTCTATGGAGAATGGCTTGGTGCACCAGGCTGTCCTACCATATTGCTATATGGTCACTATGATGTTCAACCGGTGGACCCGCTGGAATTGTGGGAGACACCTCCGTTTGAAGCATCTAAACGTGACGGACGCCTTTATGGCCGAGGAACGGTTGACGACAAAGGACAGTTTTATCTTCACCTCAAGGCGATGGAATCATGGATGAAAACGGATGGCACCCTCCCTCTGAATATTAAATGTATTATAGAAGGGGAAGAAGAGGTTGGCAGCGAAAGTCTGGAACCTTTTCTCGAGGAAAACAAGGAGATGCTCGCCGCTGATGTGGCTGTTATATCAGATACCAGTATGGTAAAGAAAGGATGGCCTTCCATCACATACGGTTTGAGGGGTATCGCCTATTTCCAGATCGATCTACGGGGATCGGAACAGGATCTCCATTCCGGTATATTCGGTGGTGCCGTCAAGAACCCGATCCACGCCCTGACGGACATCATAGGGCTGCTGAAAGACAAAGACGGGCATATTACCATTCCAGGTTTTTATGACCATGTAGTGGATGTGACGGATGAAGAGCGAGCTGCCATGGCTGAACTCCCTTTTGATGAGGAAGTTTTCCGGCAGGAGGTGGGTGCACCGGAACTGAGCTGGGAGAAAGGTTATTCCACGCTGGAAAGTCTCTGGTGCCGTCCGGCCCTTGATGTAAACGGTATCTGGGGTGGTTTTACGGGCGAAGGGTCAAAAACGGTTATTCCAGCCGAGGCACATGCCAAAGTAAGTGTACGACTTGTTCCCAATCAAGAACCGGATGAAATTGGCGATCTATTTGAGGCACACATTAAGAAGATAGCGCCTCCCGAGGTAGAAGTGACGGTGCAGCGCATGCACGGCGGCCGCCCTTTCCTGGGGGATCTTTCTCATCCCGCTTTTGGTGCCGCCAGCCGCGCTCTGGAAAAAGGGTTCGGGACAAAAACTGTTTTCATCCGTGAAGGCGGTTCAATCCCCTTTGTCAGGAACATGACCGACAGCCTGGGCCTGCCGTGTCTCCTAATCGGTTTCGGTTTGCCCGGTGAGAATGCCCACGCCCCCAATGAATGGATCGATTTGGAGAATTATTCCTTGGGGACACTCAGCGCTATTCATCTGTACCAAGAACTCAGCGAGATGTAAGAAGGCGCAACCTGTGTTTCTGGCGGACATTCATCTCAGTCGGTGCATTCCACTCTTATTGATTGCTCTACATCTAGAAGTTATGGGGCAGTCAACACCTGTCGTCAGCAAGATCAGCGTGGAGGGAAACCAAGTCACTAAGGAGTATATTATCCGGCGGGAAATCCAGCACCCGCTGGACGTGAAGTTGGACAGCACAGTCGCAAGCGAAGACCGAGACCGAATAGATAATCTTGCTATTTTTAGTAGCGTTGTGTGGGATACGGTTTCTCAAAAAGATGGATCAGTGGAGCTTGTCTATCATGTGCTAGAAAGTTGGAGAATCTGGCCCGGGGCATCACCCGCGTACTGGGAAGATAAAGGGTGGTCTCTAATTGGCGGTTTGAGGATCTTAAACTTCCGGGGCCGAGATCAGGCATTTGGGGTAGGTGGTGCTATTGGTGCTATTCAAATGTTTGGTTTCTATTTTTCTGATCCTTGGATTGCCGGGGATCATATTTCTCTATCTATGAATTTGGGAAAGAATCTTTTTGTTCATCCGTTTTTGCCCTACGTTCAATCTACTGAAGCTTTTGAAGCAAACTTAGGGCGGTGGTTTGGATATCGCTGGAAAGTGCAGGCAGGTTTCGAACTGGAGCACAAACAGTTTATTGAAGAAAGCGATACACTTTCATTCACCTACATAGCCCCTCAGGGATCAGTTATTTATGACACACGAGATATTTACCGGGATCCCAGTAGAGGAGGAATGATTACTCAAAGTATTTATTCTATGATTGACTTAACCCAAGGTGATGGGAACAGACTTGTGTGGACGCAATCCGCCAGCCAATACTGGTCGCCTATTCAAGGGCAAAAAAAATTGACCTTGGGCATTGGCGTCAAATTAGCCACCTCTTTTGGATCCATGGATGAGGTTTGGCTAAACTATTTCGGTGGCAGTAATACTGTTCGAGGTTGGTCGGTACCAGATCGTGATGATTATGTAAATCCATCACAATCATTCAGGTTTGGTAACCATCAATTCATTTTTTCTACGGAAGCACGCCAAACTATTATTCCGACCTCATCAGTTTCAACATGGAAATTCAATACAGAATATGGATTGACCGGCGTCGTTTTTTTAGACATTGGGTATACGTCCAGACAACTTCAAGATATCCTTAGTGGTGATCCTTTATTGGGTACAGGCCTTGGTATCCGAATGCCAATTCCAGGGGGCGTGCTCCGGCTTGATCTCGGCTGGTCATTCTACTCGGGAGAATTTATCTCAAAGGGAATCAACTTCGATTTAGGACAAAAGTTTTAAGTTGTATTAAGGTTTAGATTGATTCTTACGGCTTGACAGAACAGTCTTCTCAAACCGCTTCTCATTTCCCTGGCGCAACCTACTGATATTGTCCCGGTGAGTAAAAAACACAAAGATAGGGACCATAATGGAAAAGATCACCAACGGTTGAGGTGGTGGTGAAAATCCGATCAGTGGCAACATAATTACCACCAGGGGGAGTGTTACTGATGCTGTCATGGAACTGACGGAAACATATCCCCAGCTGATCAAGGTAACTCCGAAAGTGAAGATGCAAACGGCCACGGCTACGGGATAGAGAGCAATCATCATGCCCGCCAGTGTGGCAATTCCTTTCCCTCCCCGGAAACCGGCGAAGATTGTAAAAGTGTGACCCAGTACGGCTGCGGCCCCCGCAGCTATTTGAACGATGGAAATGTCCATTTCTGTGGAATTAACCAAAAGGAAATGAGGGAACCATGCCGTTGCCACCCATCCCTTAAAAATGTCCACCGCACCTACTATAAGTCCCGGTTTCCACCCCACTACTCGGACAACATTGGTCATTCCCGCATTCCCACTTCCATGCTGGCGAATGTCTATTCCAGCTACTGACTTTGCTACAATTATACTTGTAGGGAGGGATCCAACTACATAACTAATGATTATAATGATTATAAAGTCCATAAATAGTTCAAATAGATTTTGTTTTATGGAGCGAATTCTTCATAGATTTCATGGTAATAATATTGTTCCACACGGCCTGAGAGATCTGTCTCACCCTCCTTAACCCCACTTAATCTTTCAGGCCGTTTTTCTAGTCAGATTTACTGGCAATCACATTTTCTTCAGGTGCCAGCATACCGCCAGAGATAATTGCTTTTAATCCTTCTTCTACGGATAGGTTTGCATCTATAGCGTCTTCCTGAGGAATGATCAACATAAAGCCTGAGGTAGGGTTGGGCGTGGTAGGGACAAACAAATGATAATACGGTTTGCCGTTTTCATCTGTTGATTGACCAGTAACAAAAGCCATCGTCCAGATCCCGATTCTGGGATATGGGATCAGCACTGTTTTCTGGAAGGCTCTGCTAGATGCACCGCTGAAGGATTGGGTTATCTGCTTAGCAGTTCCATAGACAGAATTTGCCAGAGGAATCCTGTTCAAGAGAGCTTCCCCAATTGAAATGAGTTTACGGCCAAGAATGTTGGTTACCAGAACACCCAGGAAATACATGAATAAGAGTGTAATGATAACGCCTAGGCCCGGGATATGAACGGGAAGAAGCGGGTCGAAAATGGGTGCGGCAAACCCGTCAAAAAAACGAAACAGAATAGTCAATATCCAGATGGTTACAATTATTGGGAGAATGGTGACCAGTCCGGCCACAATCTTTCCTCGGAAGTGTTTCAGTATTGACGCCATAATTCTATAAGAATAAAGTTAACTCTGCATCCCAATCGGGTCAATCAGAATGGTGCTTAGAGACAGCCTTCATGCTTAAGGAGCCATTTTTTCATTTGGAGGCCGCCGCCGTAGCCGCCCAATGAACCGTCGTGTGCGATGACGCGGTGACACGGTATAACGATGGGAATAGGGTTACTTCCGTTTGCACTTCCAACGGCACGAACAGCTTTTTCATTGTTTATTTGAACAGCAATATCCTTATAAGAAGCTGTTTTCCCGAACGGGATTTTCGCCACTTTCTGTAGTGCTTTATTGCGGAAGGGCGTGGTGCGTAGATCGAGAGAAAAAGTGAACTCTGACTGTTTGCCGTCGAAATATTGCTGGAGCTGATGAATTTCATTGGATAGAGAATCAGTATCTTCAACAATTTCCTCTTCCGGAAAGCGATCTTTGAGCCAGTGAAAAAAGGAGCTGTCATGTTCAGAGGGGAGACTGATCTTGCAGACGCCGCGGCCTGTTTTAGCCATCAACAGTCTTCCTATGGGTGTGTCTAGAGCGACGTAAGTGATCACACCCGGAGATCTTCTGGCCGGATGGGCAGCTTACGGATGCGAATGCCGGTGGCATCGAAAATGGCGTTGGTCACTGCTGGGGCTACGGGTGGGAGACCCGGTTCGCCGGCGCCGCCGGGGGCCTCGTGGCTGTTAACGATGTAAGTTTCAACTTTTGGCATTTCATCTATTCTCAAAAGTTCAAACTCGTGAAAGTTGGACTGCGCCACGGCACCGTCCTTAATGGTTATCTCACCCTTCAGCGTAGAGGTGAGACCGTAAACGATGCCACTCTCCATCTGCATTCTGATGCCGTCGGGGTGGACAGCCAGTCCGCAATCGATTGCGCCCACAATGCGATCAACAGTGAAATTGCCGTTACTGTTCACAGTCACTTCAGCAACATGGGCAACCCAGGATCCGAAAGATTCATGTACCGCTATTCCACGCCCACGGCCTTTGCCGAGGTTTTTTCCCCAGTCTGTTTTTTCAGCGGCCAGATTAAGAACACCCACATGTCGAGGTGAATTCTTTAACAGTTTCAAACGAAATTTGTACGGATCGGTGCCGGCAGCATGGGCCAGTTCATCAATGAATCCTTCGTTGGCAAAAGCGTTCTGGGAGTTATAGACCGACCGCCACCACCCGACAGGCACCTCTGTATTGGTCATTACATAGTCCACAAGAATATTAGGAATTTCATACGGCACGTTGCTGGCTCCGTTTACAGCACTTCTATCCAGTTGTCCTTCGGAGAATCTTTCCGGACTCAGCTGTCCGGAAATGGACGGCGCGATGACACGATGAGACCAGCTGGTGGCCTTGTTCTTTTTTGTCATAGCCGAGGACAGTTTATGGATACTTGTGGGCCGATAGAAATCGTGAGCCATATCTTCTTCTCGGGTCCACAGCATTAATACGGGTTTACCGATTTTCTTTGAAATTGCTACAGCATCAGTAACAAAATCGGCCCATAACCGTCTACCAAAACCGCCGCCAAGCATTGTCACGTGAACTGTCACTTTCTCTTCAGAAACACCCAGCGCTTCGGCGGCTGTAGTCTGAACCCGCTGTGGCACCTGCGTCGGGACCCAGATTTCGCATTTTCCGTTCATTACATGAGCCACACAGTTCATAGGTTCCATAGTGGCGTGCGATGTGAATGGCACTTCGTAGGCCATTTCTAAAACATTATCTGCATCTTGTTGGGCTTTGGCAACATCCCCTTCTTCACGGGCCACCACCGCATTGCCAAGACCTTTCTTTTTCATCATGGTCCTGATACGGCTACTGTTCCACTTGGCAAATTTGCCGTGGTTCCATTTGATATCGGCAGCCCGCTGCCCCTTAACAACAGCCCAAGTGTTTGTGCCGACAACGGCGACACCTTCTTCAATTTCGAAAATATCCTTTACGCCAGTAATTTTCTTGGCAGCACGGGAATTGAACGATTTTACTTTTCCGCCAAAAGTGGGGCACCGAACAACGGTGGCGTAAACCATATCGGGTATCTGGACATCAATACCGTACTTAGCCGCACCGTTGACGCGAGACCTTGTATCCATACCGGGCATCGATTTCCCGATAAACTTGAAATCTTTTGGGCTCTTTAGCGGTGGATCTTCAGGAACGGGTAAGCTAGCAGCTTTATTAGTTAATTCTCCAAATGTGAACTGGCGGCCGCTAGGTTTGTGAATCACCTTACCATTGGAAACAGCACACTCAGATTTATCCACATTCCATTCATTTGCGCCTGCTTCAATGAGCATCTCCCGGGCGGCAGCGCCCGCTTTTCGTAATTTCCCAAAAGAGCGCCGGATGGAACCGCTTCCACCTGTTCCCTGACTGCCGTATTTATCAGGATGAGCATCTGCCTGAGTGACTTTAACCTGGGACCAATCCGCATCTAGTTCGTCAGCAATGATCATGGGAAGGGACGTGCGAATGTGCTGCCCCATTTCAGATTTTGCCACTGTAATGGCTACAGTGTTATCAGGATTAATTGCTAAAAAAGCATTTGGTTCAAACGGTTGTCCCGATACCAGCCCTGCATCTATAAGGCGCTCTTTGACCGGTAGGAAAACACCGATCATGAGCCCTGCCCCGGCAGTAGAAGAGACCTTAAGAAAATCACGACGGCTGACAGTAGGATGAGCCATCAAATTTCCTTCGCAGCCCTGTGTATTGCCTTGCGGATACGCTGATAAGTACCGCAGCGGCATAAATTCATTTTCATGGCCACATCAATATCTTTGTCGGAAGGATTAGTTTTTTGCTCCAACAAGGCCGCCGCCGTCATGATCTGACCGGACTGGCAGTAACCGCACTGAGGCACTTCCTCGTCAATCCACGCCTTCTGCAAAGGGTGTGAGACATCGGGAGAAAGGCCTTCGATTGTGGTGATCTTACTGCCGTTAGCATTGCCAACAGCAATCATACAAGAACGAGTTGGCTCACCATCCAGATGAACAATGCATGTTCCACAAAATCCCCGACCACATCCAAACTTTGTTCCGGTAAGTCCTAGTTCATCCCGGAGAACCCACAGAAGGGGCATATCGTCTTCTACATTGACGCGGTGCTTTTTGCCGTTGACGGTGAGTGTATATTTTGCCATACCGCAACCGAATGTAACTCTTAGGTTGGATTATGTCAAGGTTGGGAGCACTGTTTTCCGGAAGAGTTTCCTGATTTTGGTTAGATACCTTCCCGACCAGGGACTTGACGGGAATGAATCAGGTACACGCCCAGAAGTACCAGGGCGCCGCCGATGAAAAGTTCATTACCGTAGGTTTCACCGAGAAAAATCCATCCAATGATTGAAGCAAACACAGGCGGTACGAGTCCAAGCGTTGAGATCTGGTTTACTGAGATATGGTTATAGAGCCAGAAGTAGATCGTCCAGGTTATGACTGTACCAAAAATGGCAAGATAGACAAGAGTTATAATGCTTGTGCTGTTCCAAATGGTTGTCATCGGTTTTTCCAGAAGGAAGGATAAAGGTATGAGAACTATAGCTGCAATGGTCTGTGCAATAACATTTACATGAAGAGGGTTCACTATTTTATGATGTTTTTTTAGATAGACGTTTGGTCCCGAGGCCAGGACAACGGCAAGAAATATTGCAAGAACTCCTATCATTTGAACTTCTTTTTCCCCTCCGTTGGAAGACAGTATAACTGCCACACCAGCAAGTCCAAAAAGACCGCCACCGAAGCTCCTAAGCGTAAGCGGTTCGGATGGGAGCATGAAGTGAGCAACGATAGATACGAATATGGGCAGTAGTGCCCATATTATTGATGCAAGGCTTGAATAGATGAACTGGGCTCCCCAATAGGTTAGTGAATAAGCTGCCACAAAACTGAGTAGACTGAAACTTAAATACACCTTCATTGCAGTGGAAGACCTGTTAATCTTTGGTTTTTTTCTCAGCAGAATTGGCCAAAGGATGATCGATGAAATAGTGAATCTCAATCCAAGTCCGAAAATAGGTGG
>DCXX01000124.1:0-121 GCA_002329125.1 Fidelibacterota bacterium UBA2125
TCTGCCGCACTTTTCTCAAGTCCACAGGTGTAATTGCTGTCTCTACAGATAGTTCATCGGTGGCTGGCCCCACCAAAACGCCTTCATCTGCCTTGCTCTCTGCTCCTTCAGCAGTTTTCAT
>DCXX01000124.1:450-16538 GCA_002329125.1 Fidelibacterota bacterium UBA2125
TGAAGTTTCTGTACCCGCCTACCGGAAATGGATGTTCCCTTGCTGGGGGACAGAGTTTCGGTTACGGATTCAGTGGCGCGGGGTTGTAACTTTCTGGCTTTAATCTGAGTGACCCCAGTTTCAGCTCTGGCAAGCAAGATTTCGTTCATGTCTGCGGTTTCCAGTCCAGTATCAGGAAAATTAAATAGGCTTATCCCCGGGGAATCCATCTCTTGAAGCTCTACTTTATATCCAGAGGACAACTCCACCAGCAATGTTTTTTCCGCAGTATGGGGGAGTAATATTTCTTTCACACCGTTAAAATCGGAATCTATTTGTGAAATAGCTGAGGGGATAATTTTCTCTCCGAGAACGTTAGATTGAGTAGCAGTTGATGTTGAATGGTCAATTTTTAGTAAACCACCTTCATTAAGATAAAATTGTATATGCAGATCGTTGGCTTCCTCTGATATTGCTACCAAGTCAATTAGTCCATCGTTATTATAGTCGGAAGGGGAAACCACAAGCAAACCCATGCCGTTTTCTAAAGAGCCAGCCGCAAGCGACTGTTGTTTTTCTATTACACCATTTTCTCCCATTGATAGTAGAGTAATTCCCCTAGCAGGACTTCCCATAGAAATTGCTATTTCATCCCACCCATTATTATCAAGATCTACTATGGCGAGATTAGTCGGGCGGGAAGAAGCAGCACCCCAAGAGGCGCTTGCCTCACTTGATGGAGCTCCATCAATCCAGGAGAAAATCCTAAGCCACGGTTCAATCGTTCCTCTTAGACCACCTCTCGATAAAACAACAATTTCAGGCGAACCGTCTCCATTCATATCTGCGATTGTAATGTCTCTAACAGGCGTGGCAGAGTTATAAGACCAAAGAAGAATGTGTTCTCCTGTTTCGCTTATCTCATTATAAGAGCAGAGAGTGCCATGCTTGGAGGTGGGGTCGCTTTTCTCAACACTGAGGAACTCACTCAGTCCATCTCCATCAAAATCAAACGTCCCTTTTATTGAACTCACAAATTTGGTTTGAGAAAAGAGGAAGAAAGGGGCGATAAGAACCAGGGAAATTATTGATAGTTTGTTGTTAGAAATGTGCATGTTTAATCAGTTTGTAAAACGATGGTTAAAAAATTGGATGTCATTCCTACCTCGGTTTAGTCACGGCCGGAAGCCGCCCAAGCAGAGCAAATATATTCGGAGGTCTTGGGAAAATCAAGCGAAAATCAACGCCAATGTTTCGGGATTTCGCTTGGCAGTTAGAACCATCAGCTATTAAATTAATGGAAACCATCCTACTGGAGGTACACAGTGTACCAATTCTTAAAAACTGTTTTAGCAACAATATTAATCCCTTTTGCCCTTTGGGCACAAGACGATTTTTACCCATCAGAGCCTTACTATGGCGGTGGCGTGGGCTTTAGCGAAATGTTCCTGTTCATAGATGTGGGGAAACTGGATGGGTTCGAGTTGCTCGGGACGGTAACAGATACGTCCGGCAACAGTACTGGCATGGGTTTTAACACAGCTGATTTTAGCACTCCCTTTGTGGTGTATGGAGGTGAAGGATTTTCACAAGTTACCGGTAGATGGAGAATCGGCGGTTATGCAGGTGTTGGGAATTCATCCATCGGCGATCGAAATGAAATAACCCTATTCCTAGATCAAAACAGTGATGGAGTGTTTGATCTTGATGAGGCAATACAAACATACGATGGTGATGTTCCAGACAAGCAAGTCTCTTTTACACTGCTTTTTAGTGGGGCCATTGTTGAATACACAATTCCCGTTTTACGCGGATTAGAACTTAACGCCGGAGCACTCATGGGACTGGGAAGTGTAACGGCGAAAATTACTCAAAGTTCAGGCGGCGGCGGTTGGAGCGACCAATTTACAGATATGTATTCTTTGGGTCCGGACGGTTATTATGCTGTTGGAGACCTCGACACGAGTGGAACCATAGATACAGACGATTTCGCTTTGGTAGAGTTTGAAGCTTCTGCAACCGGATCGAGTATGAGATCATTGAAAGGGTCGTTCTTCAATATGCAGCCATACGCCGGGGTAAAGCTCCAATTCCTCGATAGGATGGGACTCAAAATGACGGTGGGCTATAACTTAGGTTCAGTTCAGCAGGGTAAGTGGATACTTAATGATTTGGAGAAGATTAGCGATTCTCAGGCAACGCCCTTCAATGGGTTGGCTGTCAGAGCAATGATATATTTTGGGTTGTAGCTGTTACCGATAGCTTTGTTCATAGTTTAGGAAGCATCACGTTTTCACAATAGTATATTAGGATATGTCGCAACTGAAAAAACGGCTCATCTTTTTTACTTCCACCGTGATTGTATTTTTTGTGGGGGCATCTTTTGTCGTACCCGCTCTTTCCACCCGATCCGGCGATATTTATGAGAAGATCAAGACCCTTAATCAAATCATTTCCATTGTAAATGAGAATTATGTAGAGCCAGTGGATTGGGATGAGGTGCTTGACGGCGCTTTCCATGGTATGCTGGAAAAACTCGATCCCCACTCGTCTTATATCCCCCAAAAACAGCTAGAGACCATCTCAGAACAGTTTCACGGGAAGTTTGAGGGAATTGGGATTGAGTTCGATATTCTTGGTGGATATATAACTGTCATCTCACCTATTGTCGGTTCACCCTCTGATCGAGCAGGCCTTCAGCCGGGGGACCAGATAATTGAAATTGAGCACGAAAGTGCCTACAAGATTACCAAGGAAGAAGTGTTTGAAAAATTACGAGGCCCAAAGGGGAGCAGTGTAAATATTAAAGTTTCCAGAATAGCTGATAAAAAACCGTTCGAAGTGGTGATTATCCGAGACGAGATACCTATTTACAGCGTTACGTCATCATTTATGCTGGACAATGAAACCGGCTATATTCAGCTTCGCAGATTTTCTTCCACCACATCTAAGGAAGTAAGTAATGCACTAAATCGGCTCAGAGGAGAAGGGATGACACAGCTCATCTTCGATCTTCGCACTAACAGTGGCGGATATCTTGAACAGGCAGTGGATGTCGCAGATAACTTTTTTGTAACCAAGGACACAATAGTGTATACAGAAGGACGCCGCCCAAGATCCAGAAAGGCCTATAAAGCCTCTCCCCGAAAGGGGAGTGATGATTATGCGCTAGTAGTTCTAATTGATAGGTGGTCTGCAAGCGCAAGTGAAATTGTGGCCGGTGCCATTCAGGATTTGGACCGCGGCCTAATAGTGGGAGAGACCAGCTTCGGAAAAGGATTGGTACAGCAACAATGGATTCTAAATGACGACTCAGCTCTTCGCGTGACTATCGGGCGGTACTATACGCCTAGCGGGCGGCTAATTCAGAGACCTTATGGTGATGGCACTCACGAATATTATCGTGAACTTGCAGATGAACATAGGGAAGAAAAACTCGATTCTTTAATTGCTGATCGACCCCGCTATCAAACAAAAAGCGGCAGAGAAGTCTATGGTGGCGGGGGGATAACACCAGATGTTTTTGTTGCGCTCAAAAATAGAACCCCCGAAGTAAGTAAACTCCTAAGAAACGAAAAGAGGATAACATTTAACTGGGGGACTGAAAAAGCGCCCACCATAAGAAGTAACTGGTTATCAGCAAATGACTTTATTAAAAACTTCCAGATTAGTGAAGATCAGCTATCTTCCTTCTTTGAATATGCGATCCAAGAAGGAGCTCCCCCCATTAATAATGAAGAACTAGAAAATGATGTTCCTTATTTGAAGATTGTGCTAAAAGCCGAGATTGGAGGAGCAATTTGGGGAAGGAGCACCTATTTTCAGGTACTCGTAAGCGGTGATTCTCAGGTAATTGAATCCCAAAAGTTATTTGAAAGAGCAAAGAAGCTTTTAACCACAAACAGTGGATGATCAACTGTTTTTAGGGTTGCAATGGTTCGTTGACTTTACAGAGGGTTTTGATTAGCTTCGTGAGCACTTTTAAAATGCAAATAGCTAGAAGGAGATAAAAGATGGTTCAATATTTCTTACAAGGCGGTAGTTTCATGTGGCCAATCCTTATTCTGCTTTTGTTTGGGTTGGGGTTTGGCGTTGAGAGACTTATTACGTTGTTTAGTGCATCTATCAACACCAGAAAGTTTCTCGGTTCCGTTCGCGGCGCGCTTCATGACGAAGGATACGATGCCGCAGTAAATGTATGCAGCAAGACCCCAGGTCCCGTTGCCGAGGTCTTTCATGCCGGCCTAACCCGGGCACATCGGGGCATTGATGCGGTGGAAAAAGGTATCGAGAGCGCCGGAGCCGTTGAAATGGCATTTCTGGAAAAGAATATGGTCTGGTTAAGCACGGTTATAACATTGGCTCCCATGCTTGGGTTTACTGGGACGGTTTATGGTATGATCCAGGCTTTTGATGATATTAAGGCAGCCAACGAAATTTCCCCATCTGTAGTTGCCGGAGGTATTTCAGTTGCCTTGTTAACTACGTTATTTGGTCTTGTTGTGGCGATCATTATTCAGTTGATCCAAAACTTTCTTATTTCTCGAGTAGATAAGCTTGTAGTGGAAATGGAGGAAAGTTCTGTGGTGCTTCTGGATGAGCTTGCTGAGCTAGAACAATCTGGAAAGTTGTCAACAGCCAAACCCAAGAAGCCACCAAAAAAGACGACGCGAAAGACTAAAATTACCCCTAAAAAGGAATAGTTATTAAGAAGCGCATCAAGCCGGGGGAGATACCGACTGCCTCCATGGCAGACATAGCTTTCCTGCTCCTGATATTTTTCTTGGTTACTACTACGATTGACATGGACAAGGGATTAGACCTTGTCCTACCGCCGATGGGCGAGACCAAGGAAATCCCCAAAAAGAATATCGCAAACTTACTAGTGGACGCCAAAGGAAATGTTCTTCTAGACAAGAAACCGATTAATATTAATGATGTTAAAAAAGAAGTAATGAGAATGATAGCAGAAAACGATAAATTGATTATATCAGTTAAAACCCACACAAGCACAAAGTATCAAGCATACATTGATGTGTTAGATCAATTAAAGTTGGCGAACGCAAAGAAAATTTCTATTGCTGAAACGAAAAAATGAAGTTCAAGAAGAAAACTAAAATTGTAGCCGAGATACCAACGGCTTCCATGCCTGATATTATTTTTATGTTACTGATATTCTTTATGGTGACCACGGTATTGCGTACTTATGAAGGGTTGAATGTGTTCTTACCTCAGGCAAAAAAAATTCAAAAACTGGAGGTAACAAAGCGGCACATAGCCCATGTTTTTGTTTCTAAAGATGGGCTGATTTCAATTGACGATAAGATCATATTAAAAGAGCATGTTGATCGTGTTATGCGGATTAAAAGAACAGCTGACCCAAAGCTGGTGATATCTCTGAAAGCAGATAAAGATGCTTCCATGGAACTCATTAGCGAAATACACACAGAACTTCGGGAAGCAGATGCCCTTAAAGTAAACTATTCCTCTAAATCTAAGGCCCCCCAATCGTGATTATCAGGAAGGACTATAAAGTTTCACTTAAGTATCGTTATCCGGTGATGGTTCGCGGCTCTATTCTGTTTAGTCTTTTGTTATTAGTGGGGCTTTCTTTGGCCTTTCCCCGGTTTGTGGCAAATCAATTTATAGATCTCAGTGCGCAGCGAAATGATGACGATTTAGATGTGGATATTCCACAAACAGAACAGTTTGAGCAACCCCCTCCACCCGCCCGCCCGTCTATTCCTGTAGCATCAGATAGAGAAGATCTGGCGGATGACGTGACAATAGAAGATACAGACTTTGAAGATTTTATCGAGTGGGACGCACCACCCCCACCACCCTCATCCGGGCCAAATGTTAAATTTATTGCATATGATGATCCACCGGTGCCAGTTGGCGGTTATGGAGCAATACAGAGAAATATTGTTTATCCCGAAATAGCCCAAGAAGCTGGAATTGAAGGGAAGGTTATTATTCAGGCATTTATAGATGATAAAGGTCGTGTTCAGGGAATGAGCGTCCTACAAGGGATTCCAAACACAGGCCTCAACGAAGCCGCTATGGCTGCAATTAAAAAGACGCGATTCAAACCTGCACAGCAACGTGACCGCCCGGTGGGTGTATATATTTCTATTCCGGTTAATTTTAAGCTCAAGGGATGATCATTCCTAAAAACACCCCCAATTAATCTCTACTAAATATTCCAAAGAGTAACTGCTGCGACGATTGTTCCAGCAATCGCCCCCCCATAACAAAGGATAGCAATAGGTGTGCTTACGGACTTCAGCCCGACATCTACAAGGGTGAAGCGAAAGCGGTGAGCCCAATGGAAAAGCGGCAGTGAAATTACGGCAAAAAGAATCAGTTTGATGAGCAGGTGGGACACAGCGGAATAAATTTTTTCAAAGTTGAGAGGATTATCACCCACAAGATCAAATGGTATTAGAATACCCGTGATTACGATTAGTATAGGGAGTACCATGGCTGCCACCATGCCGCCGGCTGAGAAGAGTGACCACCAGATCGGTTCGTTGGACTTTGCCATTTCTACACGGTTAATACCAGCCAGGCGACAATAACGGAAACCACAGCCCACCCGGCGTAAAATGTCCCCGCCACCAACCATTGGGGAATCCGCTCTTCTCCTCTGTAAAGCACGAGAATCTTAGGTGTCAAGTTAAACCAAGTAATGGTGTGGTAGAGTACGAAAACGAGCGTGATAAGATGCAGCGCCACACTACTGGGTGAATTCAAAGCAGCCATGAAATTGTCATAGGCGTTGGCTCCTTGTGTTAGTTTGTAAACCAAGACCAGTAGAAAAATACAATACCCCGCAACGAAGACACTGGTTAGCTCCCTAATCATGAATAAAATGTATGGTTTTCGCTTAAGCCACAATGTGTTCGACACGGGTCTGTGGTAGGTACTCATTTCTTTTTTCCCCACGGGATCAAAACATCCTTAAACCAGTCAATAGTGCTGGAGACTTTTGCCCGCTGGATTGTCGCTGCCGGATCCACATGCTTCGGACACACCGCACTACACTCACCTACAAAAGTACACTTCCAGATTCCCTTATTACTAGCGATGTGTTCCTGACGGGCATCCCTGCCATGATCCCGGGAGTCCATGTTATACCTCTGGCCCAGAGCAATAGTAGCAGGTCCAATAAAAGAGGAATCGAGAGCATAGACGGGACATGCGGCATAACAAAGTAGGCAGTTTATGCACATAGAATACTGCTTAAAGTGAGCAAGCTCGGTAGGGGATTGAAGATATTCACCTTCTTCCAAGGCCTTCTCTTCTCCTTCCTTCGGGATGATGTATGGCTGCATATCTGTCAGTTTTGTCATAAAGTCATCCATTTCGAAAACAAGATCCTTTTCTACAGGAAAACTCGCTAATGGTTCCACCCGTATCTTATCTGGGTAGTAATCCTTCAGGAATGCGGAGCAGGATAGCTTCGGAACGCTGTTGATCATCATACCGCAACTGCCGCAGACCCCCATCTGGCAAGACCAGCGGTAGGAAAGCGTTCCGTCAATCTCGTCCTTAATGTGATTAATGGCGTCAAGCACCGCCCAATCTTCACGAAACGGGATTTCATATGTCTGGAAAGCGGGTTCACTATCTTTTTCAGATTGGTAGCGGAAGATTTCCAGTTTCATGGTTTCTGCCATTACTGTATCTTATTCTTTCTTGCCATAAACCCTTGCTCCAGGTGGCCACTTAGTAATCACCACATCTTTATAATCGATGCGTGGCTCAGCATCACTTTGGTATGCCAAAGAATGCTGTAAAAATTTTTCATCATCCCTTTCTGGGAAATCGGTTCGCTGGTGGGAACCCCTGCTTTCTGTTCTTTCCAGTGCGCTGTAGGCGATGGCTTCCGCCACATCCAGCATAAATTCGAGTTCCAGCGCTGAGGTTAGTTCTGTGTTAAAATTGAGACTTTTGTCTTCCATGTTAATATTAGAAAAACGATCTTTAAGCTCTTTAATTTTATCGCATGTTTCCTTCAAGCTTTTCTCCGAGCGATAGATGCCGGCACTTGTTTCCATGGTCTCGTTCATTTCCTTCCGGAGTATAAATATCCTTTCTGTTCCCCCCGCTTTTCTGAAGAAGTTTCTGCCGATACGTTTCTGTTCATCAGAAGCTTGCAGTTCCAGAGAAGCCGTGTCGATAGCGGTATTTTCCAATGCAAACCTAGCTGCCGCCGTTCCTGCCCGCCGTCCAAACACCAGAAGTTCTGTCAGAGAGTTCGATCCCAAACGGTTTGCCCCGTTGATAGAGACACAAGCACATTCCCCTGCAGCGTAAAAACCAGGAAGGGCGGTAGCCCCGGTGATATCAGTATCAATACCCCCCATCATGTAGTGAACGACAGGCCTTACGGGTATGGGCTTGTAAACAGGATCAATACCAGCGTAATTTTTTGATAGCTCACGGACGAAAGGAATCTTTTTATCAATTTTCTTTTCACCCAGGTGGCGAACATCGAGATGGACTACATGACCATATGGGCCGGAGATAGTTTTTCCCTTTTCTCTTTCCGCTACAAATGCTTGGCTCAGGCGATCCCGCGGGCCCAGTTCCATGCTTTTCTTTACCGGATGATTTGGATCGTTAATATCCAGAGGTTTGCCTAGCTCGTAATCCTGTAGATACCTGTAACCGTCTTTATTCACCAGAATTCCACCTTCTCCACGGGCCGCTTCCGTGATGAGAATACCCGTGCCCGGGAGTCCAGTGGGGTGGTACTGGATAAATTCCATGTCTTTGAGAGGTACACCGGCACGGTATGCCATGGACATCCCATCGCCGGTTTTGATAGCACCATTGGTTGTGAACGGAAAAATCCGCCCAGCCCCACCAGTGCACATTATCACCGATCTACCAGCAATTGCCTCTACTTTTCCTGAGCGAAGTTCGATAGCAGTTACACCTTGGCACCGCCCATTCTCTACTAGAATCTTTGTGGCAAACCATTCATCGTAGCGGGTGATGTTGTTGTATTTGAGGGAAGTTTGAAAGAGGGTGTGGAGCATATGGAAACCAGTTTTGTCGGCAGCATACCATGTTCGCTCAGTTTTCATCCCGCCGAATGGACGCACCGCCACAGTCCCATCAAGTTCACGGCTCCAAGGACAACCCCAATGCTCCATCTGGGTTAATTCTCTGGGAGCTTCATTTACAAAAAGTTCCACAGCATCCTGATCACACATCCAGTCTCCACCGGCGATAGTATCGTTGATATGGTTTTCCAGGGAATCGTTATCTTTAATAACAGCCGCTGCGCCGCCCTCAGCTGCCACGGTGTGACTCCGCATTGGATATACCTTGCTTACAACCGCAATACTTAAGTCAGGATTGGTCTCTGCAACAGCGATAGCAGCTCTGAGGCCTGCGCCGCCACCACCTACCATTACGATATCGTGACTGGAGTTCATTTTATATTTAGTTAAGCGGGAAATATCCTCAAGGAAAAGTTACAAAACAGAGCATAAAATACTCACCACTTTTTATAATGAAATATCAAAAAGGTATCAGCGTTCTGTGATATTCAATTTAAACGACGCCCACAAGCTCACCAAATAGAGAAAGATCAGTCCATATATAAGGTATACGAACGGTGAAATGGGAATTCTTGTTACAGCAAGATACAGAATCAGCAATAGAAACACACCAAGCACCCCTAGGAGAGAATTCCTTGCCCGGGATGTCCCCATAAAGGTGACCAGAACGTAGGCACAGATTAGCAGCCCGATACCGAGTACCCACAAGCCGAAGAAGCGATAGATGGTAGTTAGGTAGTCGGGCAAGTATGCATTCTGCCCGCCGGTAAACAGTTCCTGAAAGCTGAGTTGAAGAGTGGCTTCATTGGCGGCTTGATCCAAGAGCCACGGCTCATCCACAATCATCCACGTGATACCAAGTACTACAGCAGCAAGACCGATAAGGAAGGGAGGAATCCAGGAGAGATTGTGGAGAAGTTTAGGGTTCATAGCGGAAAGGAATATACGAAAGTTAGTGAAATTGCATTAATTAATGGGGTAGGGGAAAATTTCTTCCAGCGTTTTTACTTGTCCGTATTGATCTTTATAAATGACGTGGTTCCTTTCAAACTGGGTGTAATTGTTTAATCCCGCTGCGGCAGCTAGAGAGTTTAGTCCGTTTCTGAGTGTTATCACATAGTTAAGGACGCGCCACTGTTTTTCATCTACGACCAATGCTTTCTGATGGTGGGGGTCGGTTGTTGCCACACCAACCGGACATTTGTTCGTGTGACATTTCATTGCACCAATACAGCCCACAGATACCATCATCCCCCTGGCAATATTGACCAGATCCGCACCCATTCCCATGGCAATGGCAATTTTGTCAGGGCTGAACAGTTTTCCGCTGGCGAAAACTTTAACCTTATCGCGGACCCCATATTTTCGTAAAGCACTGTCCAAATAGAGCAACCCCGATTTCACGGGGAGCCCCATAGTGTCGGCCATCTCTTGATAAGTTGCGCCTGATCCTCCTTCGCCGCCATCTACGGTAATTGCATCGGGGCCGCGATTGGTTTCTGCCATAGTTTTACAGATATCATCCGCAGAATCGGGCCCACCCATCACGATTTTGATACCGACAGGTTTTCCACTTAATATCCTTAGTTCATCAACGAAATCAAACAAGCTTGGAATATCATGAAATTGAAGATGCCGGTTGGGTGAGTCCACATTTTTCCACGGAGTTACACCCCGGATGGCAGCAATTTCTTCATTCACTTTGCTTCCTTCCACATGACCACCACGAATTTTTGCACCTTGAGCCAATTTTAATTCAAACATCTTAACTTGTGGGTTAGAAGCTTTTTCCTGGAATAGCTCAGGTGAGAAATCTCCGTTTTCATTTCTTACCCCAAAGAGCCCGGGACCAATCTGCATAATTACATCTCCGCCGCCTAGTAGATGATGTTCTGCCAGCCCACCTTCACCGGTATGTACCCACGAACCGGTAGCCCTCCCCAAGCCCAGGCTTATTGAGCTGATTGCATTTTCCCCCAACGCACCGTAACTCATGGCACTCATACCGACCGGCCCGATAACCTTCCAAGGCGTTTTGCAGCTAGGCCCGATTATAATAGAATCTTCTTCACGAAGCACCCAGGGTTGAATGGAGATTTCCTCAAGTTTTTCTTTTCTCGAGAATAATCCCTCTGTACCTACATATCTTTTTGTTTTAATTTTTGGTTCACAAACTATATTCATCTCTTCTGCTAATTTGGGAAACATAGAGTTACGCAAATACCACCCAGGCTTTTCAAAATCCCTTTTAGAGCCAAATGCGATAAGAGTCTTAAGATATTTCCCTGCTACGACAATATTTTGAAAGTCAGTACGACTAAATGGTTTGCCCTCATGGTCTGAATCAAACATGTACTGCCTGAGTTCCGGCCCCATCATTTCAAACACATATCGGATTCGACCTAATAGAGGAAAATTTCTAAGGATGGAATGTTGACTCTGGCGTTTATCAACTATGTACAACAAGACAAAAACAATGGGTGGGATGACAATTGCTAAAATCGCCAAGCCGATGAGAATGGTCAGTCCAATTTCGTTGAATGTTGTCATTTCAAAATCAAAGTCGAGTAGAGATAATCTTCCATAACTTCTGGCAGTTTACTATCTGTAGGTTTTAGTGAAAAGGACTTTTATTAAAGATAGTAAAGCTTCCAATAATGCATTGCACCATTTAGCCAATTCTCTTGACTTCAACCCACCCCGTCAGTTATTTTTTAACACATCTAATACGCTTCACACCTTCTACACCATCATGAAAAATGTAATTGCAGCTGGAGATAAAATCACAGTAGATGCCGCCAGGACTATTCTGGAAGCGGGTGGAAATGCTTATGATGCTGCCGTGGCAGCGTGTTTTACCGCCATGGTAGCAGAGCCGGCATTAACAAGCGCAGGCGGCGGTGGATTTCTAAATGCTTTCCCCTCATCAGAGAAACCCATTGTATTTGATTTCTTTGTTAATACACCGAGCGGAACAATTGACTCAACCAAGCTGGACTTTGGACCTGTGCATGTGGATTTTGGTACTACCAAGCAAGAGTTTCATATAGGTCCCGGATCTGCCGGTATTCCCGGCACAATCAAAGGATTGCTACATACGCAGGAACAGTTAGGAGCGGTACCAATCAAAACGGTTCTCGAACCAGCAATTATTGCTGCCAAAGATGGGATTGTCTTATCTAATAAGCAGGCATATTTGCTTTCATTATTAGAGCCTATAATGGGATATGAAAAGGTCGGCCGCGATATTTTCTTTCGGGATGGAGAACTAATAAAAGGCGGCACACAATTGATAATGTCAGAATTTGCTGATTTTCTTGACGTGCTGTGGCGGGAGGGCAGTGACCTTTTTTACCGGGGAGAAGTGGCGAGGCTGTTGTTGGAGTCGATGTCCCCCGGCGGGCTTGTCACTCAGGAAGATCTGAAGAATTACGAGGTCATTGAACGCAAGCCGTTGGTGACCCCTTTCAACGGCTATACCGTGTTGCAGAATCCTCCTCCTGCCTGCAGCGGGGTTCTAATTGATTTCACTCTCCGATTGTTGGAAGAGGCTGGCTGTACTTCAAACCACCCCATGGATCAGACGCACATAGCAACGGCATTTGAGCTGACAAATGACATGCGGTACCACCATCTTGAAGGACACATATACGAACCGGGGCTTGTCAATCTTTCCGATGGACCGTTTTTTGAGGAGTACCTCCAACGTTTCCAACATATTCTCTCATTACCCGTAGAAAGATATAGTGAGCCAACGGGGAAGGGTTCAACCACACATATATCTGTGCTCGATAAAGAGGGAAATGCTGCTAGTGTGACCACATCCAACGGCTCAGGTGGAGGCGTCATGATTCCGAAGACAGGTATCATGCTCAACAATATGCTAGGGGAAGAGGATATAAATCCTGAGGGATTCCATCGCTATAAACCGGGCCGCAGGATTTCCTCCATGATTGCACCTACCATCGTACTGGATGACGGTAAACCGATTCTGGTGACGGGCAGTGCCGGCAGCAACCGAATTCGTTCTGCAATTGTACAGGTTCTGATAAATGTACTGTGTAATGACATGGGTATTGCCGAAGCTGTAGAGGCGCCGAGACTTCACCTTGAAAGGGGTGTTCTTGATGTGGAGCCCGAATTCTCAGAAATAGATCTGGAATGCTTAGAGAAGAGGTATAAGTTGCAGCGGTGGGGACAAAATAATCTCTATTTTGGCGGTGCTAATTCAGTTACACCAGAAGGGGGACATGGTGATTCACGTAGAGGGGGGAGCAATACAATATTCTAAAAGAAGGTGCTGTTGGTCTTAGGGTTGGGCAGCTTCTTCGACCATCCACCGAAAGAGACTAATTTGACGTTTATCCTCCTGCATTAATTCGGGATGCCACTGGACAGCTACAAATTTACTATCACCATTTACAGGCTCGACGGCTTCGATTAGGCCGTCGCTGGACCATGCGGTTGGCTTCAAGTTTTGACCCAGTTTTCGGATTCCCTGGTGGTGAGTACTAGTGACAGGAATGTCTGCTTCATCAATAATATCCCCAAGGAGACTGGTTCTATCTATTTCAACAGGATGAACGACTACGTTTCCCTTGTAGGCACCGTGATCAATATAGCCGGGAAGCTGTGAGGGAATATCCTCATAAAGCGTCCCTCCGAAAATAACATTAATGTGCTGGAGCCCGGCACAGACACCCAGTATGGGTTTATTGCTGTCTAGGCAGGACTGAAAGATCTGACGATCAAACTCTACCCGGTTGGTATGCATGGGTTGTTCCCCATTCAGGTCATAGGAACTTCCACCGTAATAATTGACTGGCAGGTCTGGTCCTCCAATCATGAGGAGAGCGTCAATGGATTGTGTAGCATCAGAAATAGTTCCATGGCCATTAGGATATGTGAGGATTACCGGTATGCCCCCCGCTTCCCATACGCAGTGGCCATAGGCTTCCTTGGCCATCAGCCACAAGCGGTTTTCCCTTGGAAAATAGCAGGGCGCAATTCCTATTATTGGTTTTCTGATAGTACTGTTATTTAAAGTCATCTTAATGGATTTCAGCAAGTTAATTGCCGCAAATTTGAGGAAAATTCAGACACGAAACAAGCTCAGTTGTTCATGGTAAGCTCTTCTTTTTGTTCTTGCCACCTGCCATGAATAAAATTTTCCAATGTCTTCCCTGACGTCACAAATTCCTCCTGAATCTGCATGCTAAATGGTCCCTTAGCAAGAAACTGTTCGGCGAACGGTTCCATATATACCCGCTCGCTTGGGGTGTTTGACTGCACAGCCCTCTTATCCAGCCCTTTCATGCTGAGCTCAAAGAGGAGCTCAATCCAATACCAGAATGATTTACCGCTAAAGGCAACCTGAGAAAGGTCTAGGGTTTTTGATTTTTCTACTGCTTTCAACCTTTCTTCTAAAGCCCAAGTAGCAACCATTTCACCCACTTCATCCAGACTGCTCGGCTCTTGCAAAAGTCCGGTAATAAAAGCGGCCGGTGCCAGTTCATAACCGAAGGGGGGACGGTCTGGTGTTCGGATTTCCAACACATCCTTAAAGCGGACATGGGTGAAGATCTGATGGAGAGCTGTCAACCCGTCTTCGTTTTGAAGTTCCTGGGAAGTTGAGATTGATTCAAGCCAATCGCCAATGGTTCCATCGAATTGGCCGACATTACCGCTGTTGTTTTTCCCAAAAATAGCTGGAGCCTCAGCTGTAAGTTTTGCGAAAGCCGTAAGCAGAGCCACTTCAGAAGTGATACCATGAGCCAGCAGTCCGCCGCAACGAGATGGGTCTGTATCTTCCCAAATATCGAGCCTCATATTTCGTGTGCCAGTTGGTTCTCCCTTTATAAAGGGAACATTGGCGAATATGAGAGAAAGAAATGGCTGGAGAGCGTCTGACAGGAACGCCAATTTTGTTCCCTCTTCTTTTGAACTATAATCGAGGTTGAGCTGAACGCTGGTGCTCATCTTCATCATCCATTTTCCGAGAGATCCCGTCGTTATAAAACGGTCGTGCATCAGGTTGTACTTGGTTTCGTCAACAATAGTTACATCATCTGGTTCGTAAATAGGATCGAGAGCGAAATCCAAGAGGGTGAGATCTTTATCGTGGCAAACATTTAATAATTGTGCTAAGTATTTCTGCCATTCGGTGTTGACTTCATGTAGGCTGTAAAAAGGTGACCCGCCAAACTCAATCTGCCCCCCCGGCTCAATTGTAAGTGAAGGCGAAATCTCTGCTTCTGCACACACTGTCTCAAGGATGTTTCTCAGTTCTACGGCAGATAAATATCCACCAGGATTTACAGGAAGTCGTGTCAGATCAGAGCGATAGATGAGATTTTCTACTTCCACCCCTATGCGTATCTGGAACGGTTCCCGCAAGCGTGAGAGAATTGTGTTCCTAATGTGCTGAATAGATTGGCTCATAAAAAATTTATGGTGTGAGATAAGTTATAGAAAGAACAAGACCAACATTTTCACACCAACACCACCACCTCAGTTCTTTTTTTGGTTCAATCATTTAGTCGTTTCCATCAACCCCGATCAATGACCGTGGTATGTATTCTCCGCTTCAAATTAATTGGTTAAAAGAGTTGATTGTGGAAAGTCGCGCGAGGGAGGGGTAAATTGCTAGTCTGCCTTGACAGCAGGAGCTTTTTTCTTCGAAAAGAGATTTTTTATATTTGGAATAACTGTCTCTTGAATGGGGCGTTCATCTCGAATCTTCTCTTGAAGATGAAGCAAGCCTTCTATAAGAGCTTCAGGTCGTGGTGGACACCCAGGAATATAAACATCTACGGGAATAACTATATCCACACCTTTTAGAACATGATAACCGTGCTGCCAATAAGGACCTCCGCTTGTTGCACAGCTTCCCATGGCAATGACATACTTGGGATCTGCCATCTGCTCGTAGAGTCGCTTTACTCGGAGCGACATCATCATGGTGACTGTACCGGCGACAATCATTACATCTGCTTGCCGTGGAGAAGAACGGGGCATCATACCAATCCGCTC
>DCXX01000124.1:16878-23651 GCA_002329125.1 Fidelibacterota bacterium UBA2125
GTCGTGGCGGGAGGCTGCCGTAGCCATCATCTCGATAGCGCAACACGCTAAACCAAACTGGAAGTACCATGGAGAAGTGGAGCGAGCCCAGTTGAGAAGCTTGTTCAAGGGTGCTACGATAATATTTCCAGAACCGTCCTTCATTTTTCAGGGAGGGTAATTTAGATATATCCATTATTATGACAAACTTGTTTACTCATAATTATTTATTTTTTCATGTCACTTTCATTGCTCTATTAGTTAATTCCTCCGTATTTTTCCACTAGCAAGCAACCTCCTTTTATGTGCTTAACGATCACTATTTCAACCTTTTATAATCTGTTAAACCATGTATTTCTCAAGAGGGAATAGACATGCTTACCTCAAAAAATGTTTCCGGCGGTGTTGATCTTCTTCATGATCCTACGCTAAACAAAGGGACTGCCTTCACCGAAGAAGAGCGGGATAAACTGGCGCTACGAGGGCTCCTCCCGCCCAGGATATTTACCGGGGAAGAACAGAGCAAGCGGATTCTCGAGAACTTTCACAACAAAACAAATGACCTGGAGAAATACATCTACATGGTGGCTTTACAGGATAGGAACGAAACTCTTTTTTACCGGACGGTTATTGATAATATAGAGGAGATTATGCCCATCATTTACACTCCCGTTGTTGGTAAGGCGTGCCAGCTTTTTGGGCATATATGGCGTCGCCCCCGGGGACTTTATCTTACCATAAATGACAAGGGGTGCATTGCCGATGTTCTGCGCAACTGGCCCATGAAAAAGGTTGGCATTATTGTAGTAACCGATGGCGAACGGATTCTCGGCTTAGGAGACTTGGGCGCCAACGGGATGGGAATTCCTATCGGGAAGCTCGCTCTCTATACCGTCTGCGCCGGTGTTCATCCATCACTTTGCCTTCCGATTACAATTGATGTGGGGACGAATAACGAGGAACTTCTTAAAGATCCTCTTTACATTGGGCTACTCCGAAATCGTATCCGCGGAGATGAGTATGATGAACTGATTGACGAAGTTGTCTGGGCAGTGCAGGATGTATTTCCCGGCGCACTCATTCAGTTCGAGGACTTCAGTAATTTTAACGCTTTCCGTCTTCTGCGGAAATATCAGAAGAAGGTTTGTACCTTTAATGATGATATCCAGGGTACAGCCAGTGTGACCTTGGCGGGAATTTACTCCGCTCTCCGCATAACCGATCAGAAGCTTACTGATCAGAAAATCCTATTCCAAGGTGCAGGTGAAGCGGGGGTTGGGATTGCTAATCTCATCGTTTCTGCTATGGAAGCTGAAGGGATGTCTCACGATAAAGCCAAGAGACAGTGCTGGCTGGTGGACTCCAAGGGGCTGGTGGTCAAGAGCCGCGAGAATTTACAGAATCACAAACTGGCTTATGCTCACGATCACGAGCTTGTCCCCGATCTTTTATCTGCAGTGGAGACTTTGAAACCGACCATTCTTGTTGGTGTGTCTGGGCAACCGCAGACTTTCACTCAACCTATCGTGGAAGCTGTGGGTGAAATCAATGAGCAGCCGGTAATCTTTGCTCTGTCGAATCCCACGTCTAAAGCTGAATGCACGGCGGAACAAGCTTACAGTTGGACAAATGGAAGAGCCATTTTCGCCAGCGGCAGCCCCTTTAAGCCGGTGACACTGGATGGTAAAACCTACATCCCAGGGCAGGGCAATAACGCCTATGTATTTCCCGGTGTTGGTCTCGGTGCAATCGAATGCGGAACCAAGCACGTGACGGACGAGATGTTCTTTGCTGCAGCCAAGGCGTTAGCCAATGAAGTAACTGAAGATGACTTGGTGAGTGGTTGTATCTACCCACCGCTTACTCAAATTCGTGATGTGTCAGCAGTGATTGCAGCGGCTGTGGCAGGGGTAGCGTATGAGCGAGGTCTGGCTACGGTAGAACGGCCAGACAACCTGCTGGAATATATGAAATCTCGACAGTATGAGCCGAATTACGAGTCGTACGTGTAGAGAGGTTTTAAATACTGCGTATAAAAAAATGATGGCATCTTTTATGTCATCTTTTTTATTTACCCCGCCTGCCTCCGGTCAATTTTCATCTTTGGATCCAGCGCATCACGCAATCCATCTCCTAGAAGATTGAAACCCAGAACAGTCATGGCGATAGCGATGCCGGGGTAGAGGCTCATCCACGGTGCTACCCGAAGAAAATCTTTTCCATAGTTGATCATGGCTCCCCATGATGGCGTGGGCGGTTGGGCACCCAGCCCTAGAAACGAGAGGCTCGCCTCAGCCATAATGGCGCCGGCGATCCCCATGGTGTAAGCAACAATAATAGGTGCCAGACAATTAGGCAGGATGTGTCTTAACAGAATACGGATATCACTGAGCCCCAATACCTTTGCTGCCTGAATATACTCAAATTCCTTCACGCTCAATACTTGTCCACGCACGACCCGAGCCATGGATGGCCAGCTTACGAAGCCGATGGCGAAAAAGACTACCGTCAGGCTTGGTTCGAACGCAGCCGTGATGCCGATGAGGAAAAGCAGCGCCGGGAAGCCAAACATGATGTCAGTCAGCCGCATTATGATTGTGTCTATCCAGCGCCCGTAATAACCTGACAGCAACCCCAGAATCGTTCCGATGAGGAGCGACAGTGTACTGGCGATGAAGCCCACTTCCACGGAAATGCGCGCACCGTGGATAATCCGCGACAGAATGTCCCGGCCGAAATTGTCTGTTCCAAGCCAGAAGCGGGGTTGCCGGTGCCAATTATTTTCCGATGTTCCATTTAGCTCACTCTTATGTACAGAAGCTGATCGTCCCAGTAAATCTGTATAGCTGAGTGAGTCGTTTTTCACGGTGAATGACTCTATCGGTACGATGGGGCTCACCATTAGCTCACCCTTCTTCAGTACGATAACATTCCCCCTAAAGCCGGCGGGCTTACGCTGATATTCGAGTATTTGAATATCAGGATCCATTGGCGCTAACCATGGTCCGAACAATGCTATCACAAGAATAATTGTTACCAACCAAAAGCCGAACATGGCTGTTCGATTTTTTTTCATCCGTACCCATGCGTCGAACCACAATCCTTGTTTTTGTTTACTCATTACTGCGCTCCAGACGAACCTTTGGATCCACTACACCGTACAGCAGATCCACAATCAAGTTAGCAAAAATGAACATCATAGCAGTAAAAAGAACAGTTCCTTGAATTACCGGGAAGTCCCGCTTCAGGATGGCATCGAGCGCAAACCGACCAATCCCCGGCCAGCCAAATATGGATTCTGTCAATACTGCGCCGGAAAGATAGCTTCCAAAGTCAACCCCTATGATAGTAATAATAGGAATCAACGTATTGGGAAATGCGTGCTTCAAAATCACTTTCCATTCAGGGAGCCCTTTTGCCCGGGCCGTTCTAATGTAGTCTTGCTGGAGTACATCTAACATTGTTGAGCGGGTAACACGAGCTAGAAAGGCAGCTGATCGTGTGCCCAATGCAATTGCCGGCAGGATAAGGTATTCAACGCCGCCGTAACCAGTGGGTGGCAACCACTTGAGATTCACCCCTACTATAAGGATAAGAAGAAGCCCTACCCAAAAGACCGGCGCCGAAATGCCAGTGAGAGCAAGCAGCATAGTTCCACGGTCGAGGAGTGAATTGGGCTTTAGCGAGGAGATAATTCCCACTGCCAGTCCCACTACTATTGACACAATCATGGCGGAAGAGGCAAGAAGAAGAGTAAAGGGGAATTTATCCATCAAATCATTTGCTACGGGACGCATAGTAATGAAGGAATTACCAAGATCTCCCTTTAAGAGATTCCCCACGTAATTCCCAAACTGTTTCCAGAGAGGATCATCAAGGTGAAGATTATCTCGCAGTCTCTGGATAGTCGCTTCGTCGTACCGTTCTCCCACCATGGAGAGAACTGGATCACCGGGGACTACATACATTAGTATAAATGTGAAAACAATCACCCCAAATATGACGGGAATCGTATGGAGGATTCTTTTAATGAGATAAGTTGTCATAATTAACTGCTGGAGGAGATACTAATCCGCATCAAGTTATGTCGATTCATTAATACATTTCCTTACTTACAGTTGTATATCGCTGAGCATTGAACATCAACTTCGGTTCAAAGCTCGATATCCACGGCTGTGTAACCACTTGGCTCACGGAGTGCCATAGAAAAACCCATGGAGCGTCATAGAAGATTAGGCTGTCCACTTCAGTCATTAATCGGTTGCGCTCAGGTGAATCAGCTATAGATTGAACCTCTTCGATACGCTGATCCACTTCAGGGTTGGAATAACGGTTCCGTTTGGTCATGGATTCAGATGAGTGAAACAAGGGAAAGAGAAAATTTTCTCCATCAGGGTAGTCAGCAAACCAGTCGAGGTAATAGGCGTCAGGCTTTCCATCTCGGATGGCGGCTTTAAATACATTCCAATCGTTACGGATAATGGCGGCGTTAATGCCCACCGCTTTCCAGTAAGATTGAAACGCCTCCATCACCTGCGCCAGGCCGGAAGCTTGACTTTGCCAGAGCTTCATGGTGAAGCCGTTAGGATGGCCGGCTTCAGTTAAAAGTTGTTTTGCTTTGGTCGGATTATAGGGATACGGATCCTTGGTGTGATCGTAGCCTGAGATACCGGGAGGGATGGTGCCATGAGCAAGTGTTCCATTTCCCGATAGAACGAACCATAGAATTTTCTCCCGGTCCACCGCCAGATTCATGGCTTGTCGTACGCGGGCATCATTAAATGGTGGACGGGAACAGTTTAGCCCAATGTAATAGGTGTTTAACTCCTGTTGTTCATAAATCAACCCCTCCCATCGAGGGTCCTTCCGCCACATTTCAGTTTCAGCTCCGGGAATGCTAACAATGTCCAGATTCCCCGCCTCAAACTCTGCTGATTGTGTCATTTCCTCTGAGATTATTCGTAGCTTGAGTTTCTTCATCCTAGGTGGTTTATGGAAATAGTCATCGTTGGCAGAGAAAAGCATGTGCCCATCCCGTACCCACTCTTCCAGCACCCAAGGACCGGAGCCGGCGGCCTCAACTGTCAGATCAATGGAACCGCCTTCAATAGCTTTTCGGTTAACAACTGCAGCGGCAGGCATGGCCATAAATTGTATAAAGGGAGAGAAAGTCTCTTTTAGAGTTATTTTCACTTTATATCCTTCATCACCTTCCGGTAGTAAGATTCCTGTAATGTGAGAGTTTTCTTCAGTGAGGAATTTGTCGGAGCCGGCAATGCGAGTAAAGAGCCAGCTCTGTGGTCCTTGAGCTGCGCGTTCAAAAGAATAACGTACATCTTTAGCTGTGATCTCAGTGCCATCGTGGAAGCGAAATCCTCTGTGAAGGTAGAAAGTATAAGTGAGACCATCGTCAGAAAGAGTCCATGACTCGGCAATGCCGGGGACTAGTTCCGTGCTGTTACCGAAGTGAACGAGGTTGTCGTATGTGAGGGCGATGATCTGTCCGGAGCGGACATCTACCGCCAGAGCCGGGTCAAAACTTTTGATATCTCCCGTGCGGGCAAGGACAAGCATTCCCGGATCCGGCTTCTGCTGACAAGCAATGAGCAAGATAAGTATGGACAGTAATAGGCGTTGAAGTAATTTGGGCACGGACTGAGTATAGGAGAAATGTGAGTCAATTACAATAGGTCAGAACCTGATTTTTTCTATAACGAAATAAAATTGGAACTGTCATAACGAGATGACGTAAATTGAAAAAGCTGGTAACAAGGGAGATAAAATAATGAACAGAAAATTATTACAGGCAGGAATTATGCTTTTTCTAATCAGTTGTGCGCCACAATCTCAGGCTGACCGTATGACCCTCGGCACAGTACAATCCTCAATCCATACGGGGATGACCGGCGGTGAAATTCAGGAAGCACTCGGCGCCCCCAATATTATCTCTAAGAACAACGATGGTAATGAGATATGGACGTATGATCGTGTGTCCAAAGAGTCAACGAGCCGTGGCTTCCTTTTCTGGAGTTCAGAGGAATCAACCCAACGTACCCTCACCGTGCTTATCACATTTGATGGCGGAGGTCGTGTTGCTGACTACTCATATCATTCAACAGAATTTTAGGTGAAGAGTTTCAGAGAACCCAGAACCCGTCTAATGAGGACTGCGAGTCTTATTCTTAAACTCTACCTCATCTCTTTTATTGCCGGCTGTGCTCCTACAAAACCTCCGGCAACGGTAGCAGAGGCGAGAAGTATGGAGACCCGGATTGTTGGTGCGGAGTACAACCAAGTGTTTAAATCGTCACTGAATGTTCTCCAGGATCTTTACTACAGTATGGATGTGGTGGAAGCGGATCTCGGACTCATTCAAGCCAGTCGCCATACAGAAGGCAAGCAGGCCGACACTATTGAGGAAAAGGGTATTGATGAGCCTTTAGACTGGAAGAAGATCTGCGGAGTTGCCGCGGTAGCGGTTTTGTTTGTCGGTTTTATAGCTTTACTGACAAGTGGTGGAAGCGATGGTAACGGTGATGATGGTGATTCAGAGCAACACCACTTTATCCACGATGACGATGGACCGAGCGGTCCTGTTGTCTACAATTACAAGGTGACAGTAAATCTAGAAACTGTCGGCGAAGATCAGACTAAGGTGCGCGTAAGTGCTCAGGGAGAGAAGTTGGTTGGAGGGAGTGTGGTTTCAGCCGGGCCAGTTCAGGAGCCGGAATTCTTTCAACGCTTTTTTGCTAGTCTCGATAAATCTCTTTTCTTAGACAACTAATTTTACTTTG
>DCXX01000124.1:24021-25318 GCA_002329125.1 Fidelibacterota bacterium UBA2125
TTTGGTATATTTTTGTCTGAGAATTATTCGCTAATATTGGCTTCAGGACCTGAGTTAGGTTCCTCGCTGATCCTGTAAGTTTGTTGACTGCTTGATGTTGCACCGTAAGGATCTGTTACAGTTAGTTGGAATGTATATTCACCTGGACCAGCCTCAAAACTGTTAGAAGGAGATTCTGGGTTGTCAATTGTAACCTCGCTACCGCCAGTCTGTTCCCATTTATAAGTGAGCTTATCGCCATCACTATCAAAGCCGCCACCATTCAGGGAGATGGTCATACTTGCTGTCTCAGGATCGCCATCATGCTCAATTTCATTTTTGATGATAGCATCATCTATGGCCTGCAACTTTGCCTCCTCAGCTTTCAACGCCTCTTGAGTGGCTCGATCTTCTTGTTCTTTCTGGGCTTTTTGATCTTTTAAGTAGATGGGACCGCCAACGGCAAGAACTAAAAGTAAAAGGAATGCGATTAATTGACCAAAACCATTGTTCATGGGTTACCCTCCTTTATTTTGTTTAACTCTTCAAATAGATATCTCAAACCATAGCCTATACTGATCTAATTTTGAACAAAATACTAACGGTTCTTCTTGGTTGCAATCATTTTCGTAAAGAAAGATTAATCATTGTTCTTCAAACAAATCCAGATCACAGTTTTCACAGAGTGAATTATATAAGCTTTCTATGGATTCAATTACATATTACCGGCCCCACATAAATAGCACTTTAGTCAAATCTCGTTAAGGCTACCTCCCCGATATTAAAATTGAGAAACCTAGAATTATTCGAAACTCTTTTTGCAGAATTAACACCACGAGCCACCAAAGTTCTCTGCTTATGAAATAAGTATCATTTTTTCTTGCCATTTTCATCAAGCAATCATAGACTTTCCTATGCCATTTGGCATCCCTTTAATCCAGGGAAAATCCGAGGTAGTAATTTGAAGACAACGTATAAAGCAATTCTATTATTCATTGGGCTGTTACTTCTACAGCAGCCTCTTTCCGCAAAAACAAAGAAATACACCATAAGGGGCACTGTTGAAGATATTGACGGTGAAGGTGTTAAAGGTGTCTTGGTTGTACTCCTTGATTCCGACGGGAATGAAGTAAAAGACGACAAGACAAATAGGAAGGGAGCCTTCAAAATCAAAAAGATTGAAGAGGGAAATTATTCTCTGGTTGCTGAAGATGATGATTTTGGCTCTGCCTCAAAGGAAATAGAATTGAACGATGATTTTGATATTATCTTAGTGCTGTCAAAGACTAAAGCCTCTGATGCAGTTGTTCAGTCTGAT
>DCXX01000124.1:25643-31102 GCA_002329125.1 Fidelibacterota bacterium UBA2125
TCTGATACAAGTGTAGAAGGAGACAAAACTCCAGAGCGAATTCCCCAGGAAGATTACATTTCAACTGAGGTAAGTTTCGAAGTAAAGAAGTTACAGGCAGAGCTTGATCACGTCGGTTCTCAGCTTAGAGACCTCCAGGCAAAGAGCGAAATGTGGGTGAACCCTCTATCTATATATAGTAAAGAGATAATAATGAGCAACGGTAGCACAGTATTTGGGAAAGTTGTTTACCAAGACGAGGAAATCCTCAAAGTAGAGACGTTGCTTGGATATTTGGTGATTGAACGTGAACAGGTGGTTCGGATTATTGAGAATGCAGCTGGGAAAGAAGATCCGGAATATATCCCCGAGCAGATTCGAGAAACATACAGCCCACCCCCAATGCCCAAATTAGCTGAGCCAAGATATGTTGCCTCAGATCCAACTGAGAGATTATCTGACAAGCAAAGATCTGCCAATGTTGTCCTTGTTGGGAATATATCTGAGAAGAGGGATCGTTCAGAGAATGTTACTTTTACTGGTCAGGTGAAAAATATAGGAGGTCGCAGGTCTGATTTTGTAAAGGTAAATTTTGTTTTTCGTAAAAACTGGAGTGGAGAAACCCAAACCCTGACCACATTTGTTTCGGGAACTTACCACACATTTGATTCAGGAATTGTCACAGATTCGTCTCTTCTGCCGGGTGCAACGGGAAACTTTGAGCTAGTTGTGCCTGCTAGTTTTGGGCAGTTTATAGGATATTCTTACACAATTGATTGGGAAGAATACGAGTGACCCAATCAATATCTCGACAATTTTTTGTTTTATTGGTTATAATAAATATTTCAGTTCTTCCTATTTTCTCACAAACCACATCTAACGGTGTCAATGATGACTTTTTTTTAGACCTCGGCATTGTAATTGAACCGTCAAATGGAGACGAAGAGATCAATAGGCTTGTCAAGGCACCGACAGAAAAAGTTAAGCTTTTCATCAACAAGTCACCCAGCGGCTCTGTTTATATGGCTTCAACAAAGGAACTTCAGGAATCTCTTTCTCGCATTAACCACAAAATTGAAGGTCTTCAACTTGCTTTCCATCGCCAAGCGGAAAATTTACAAAAGGAGAATAGTGAGCTTCGTGTCATGATCAATGACCTGATGGAACAGGTGGAACCGCCAGCGAAAGAATTGGCTGGAGCCAATGAGACTGAAGAAACCTCTCCGGGTAATTTGGAAGAAACGATCGCCATTGTTCCTAATACTCATCCTGCAGGCACAGTAGATAACTCCCCTGAAGAGGAGTTAACTGAAGTGCAATCAGCTCTCCATGAAGTAAATCCGCCATCATTCAACCGAATGCTTTACATGAATGCTGTATTTGCGTATCAACGCGAAGATTATCAAACTGCTATACGCCAATTTTCAGATTTAGCGTTAGACGATATTGATGACATTACAGCAGGCAATGTTCTCTATTGGATGGCTGATTGCTATTTTCAACTGGATCAGCCATCCAAGGTATTAGCTGTGCTGACGCAATTAAACATGTTCAAGAAATCTGACAAACTGGACGATTCATTGATTCTTCAAGGCTTGGCATTTCGCCAGCTTGGGGAAATGAAAAAAGCAGTAGCAGCTTTTTCCGGGGTAGTAGAACTCTACCCGGAGAGTGAATACTACCGTCTAGCTCAAATGGAATTCAACAGATCGTTGAAATAATATGAGATTTCACCACAAGACAGTCTTTATTATTTTTGTCACCATGATATTGGTTGTCTCTGTGAGCGCTGTGACTCGTGTGTCGTATACTCATCCTGGACAAATGATAAAGATTCCTACTACCAGTACCATCAGGTCTCCTTACCTTTTTAGTGCTGGGTTCGGCACGGAGATTCACAACTTCTCGCCCTTCAATACTGCCAGAGGGGTTTATTTTTCCATGGATCTTTCTAAAAATTTCACCCTGGGTTTTTCATCAGGACAAGGAGCTGATACAACTGCTTTACTGGATGAGTCAGAATACATTCCTCCGGTTGAATTTGGGTTCCATGTGCAGCAGCGACTTTATTCTCAGGGGGACATTTCATTTTCTATTGGTATCCATGATATTGTTTTTGAGAATGCAGAATCAGGCGTAAGCCTGGACCCCAAACAGCTGTCTTTCTTTGGCGTGCTGGGGAGCCAAAAACCACTAGGTGACTATGAGCTGAGTACATACATGGGATTTGGAACAGGTGGTTTTGCACAACAGCCTGTTACTACAACCACCACTTCAGATCCTGATAGTACAGGTACGAACGCTGGAGTTTTCGCGGGATTTATTCTTCACACACCCTTTTTACCCAATTGGGGCGGTTTAGATTTTGTGGGTGAATTCGACGGTACGGGCATCAATGTGGGACTCCGCATCCCCCTTACCTCGGATTATCGCCTGAGCCTAGGATTCACCCACATACAGAATTTACCTGATTGGACCGAAGCCTACGGCGCCACCCATCCGGGCTTTACACTCGGCCTGGACATGTCCGTCCCTCGCAGTGCAGGGGAAAAAGTACCGTCTTTGCCCTCAGTCGAGGGAGGCCCCTATCCATCACCGGAGGAAGGGATGTATGATTCAACGATGGTCGCAGCAGATATTGCTGTGTCTTCATTGCGAGATTCCTTGCGGGTAAGCGATCACGAACTTCGTAATCTTGCGACACAGATTGCTCAACTCAAACAAAAGAACATCTCGCTTGAAGACTCAGTAAAAACCATAATGTTGGTAAGAAATAAATCACAAAAGAATATCAATAGGGCTATGCGCCACCTGTCAAGATCTTTAAGATATTTTTATTCAGGAGATTATCGCGAAGCTCTCCAGGAAGTAGAAACCGCGTTAGAATTAAATCCCAATTTGGCTTTGGCATATGCTAGGCGTGGGTCTATTTATTATAAGTTGGGAGATGCTCAGCGAGCCACGATAAATTGGAATCTTGCTCTGCAGATGGATCCGGAATATGATGATGTGCGAAATATTCTTAAAGCATTGCATGAAAATCGACTGAAAACAACAAGCTTCAGCCAAGATTAGGTAAGGAGAGAAATATGGACATTGCAACACTTATAGGAATTCTTCTGGGTCTTGCGTCTATTTTTGGTGGGATATTTATGGCCGCCTCGGCAGCGGGGGCAAGTATGGGTGGATTTATATCCGGGTCCAGTTTCGCGATTGTATTTGGAGGTATGGTGGCATCAGTCTCCGTTGCATTTCCTCTTGCAGAGGTGTTGAAGCTGGGAGCCGCCATCGGGGCCGTTTTCAAGGGCAGCAAAGTAAAATTGGGCCTTATGGTAGATGATGCTGTGGAAATTTCCAATGTTGGCCGAAAAGGAGCAGCGGACCTAGAAAAAGGAATTGAAGGTATTAAAAATCCGTTCTTCAGAGATGGTGTACAGATGGTAGTGGACGGTTATTCTGAGGATGAATTGATTGATATCCTCGAAACGAGAATAGATTATCGTGAAATTAGAGAACGTTCTCAAGCCAGTCTTTTCCAAACCATGGGTACCATGGCGCCAGCTTGGGGAATGATCGGTACCCTTATTGGTCTGGTTATTATGCTTTCCGGGTTTGGCGGTTCAGAAGGTGGTGGTACGGAGGCCCTCGGTGCCGGTATGTCTGCAGCACTTATTACAACATTCTACGGCGCTGTGTTTGCGAATCTATTCTTTCTTCCTATGGCGGCGAAACTTAATACACGAGTTTCCGCGACCAGTACACAACAAGCGATGTTCATAGAGGCGGCAAGACTGATTCACCAGAGAAAACACCCTTTGATCGTACGAGAAAAACTCAATTCGTTTATTCCTCCCAAGGAATGGAAGAAGGAAGAGGGCTAATCTGAATGGCATCACCGGCAGAAAAAAAGTCTTACAAAAAAGGGTTCAAAGCGGGTGCTGATTCTGTAGAAGAGGGGCTTCCAGGTTGGTTTGGTACGTTTGCCGATATGATGACGTTGCTTTTCGCTTTCTTTGTTCTCCTTGCAGCTATTTCGACCATTGATCCCGTGAAACTCCAGGAGATGGCAGATTCCATGGGGAAAAAGGTTGGTAAAACGTCAAAAGAAGGCAAAGCCATGAATTTGGCTGATATCAAGAAAGCAGCAGATAAAATGGTGAAAGATATGCCCGCAGATAAGACGGGTAAGAAACCAGTAGAAGTAAGGACCGGCCCCAAAGGAGTAACTATTGGTATATCTTCTGATATCAGCTTTGCTTCGGGGACAGCTGATCTTCAGCAGGGGATTATTGATGTACTAAAGAAGCTCGTTCCAACTATCAAGGATCCAAACAACTACTTTCCTGTAGCTGTAGAGGGCCATTCAGACAATGATCCGTTGCCAGAGAAATTTCATGATAAATATCCCTCTAATTGGGAATTGTCTGCAGCTCGTGCTTCTGCTGTTGTTCGTGAGCTCACGACACTTGGAGTGGACCCCACCAGACTTCAAGCTGTTGGCTATGCCCACTATCAGCCTAGGGAAAAACCAACCGATTGGATTCCAACAGAAAAAGATATTCCAAAATTTAACGAGACAAAGGAGGAAAAAGCACTTAACCGTCGTGTAGAGATAACATTCTTAGCACGATGAGAACTTTATATTTGACCGAGGTAGGGAAAGAGGAGAAGTTATGAGAAAAAAGATACTATTACCCCTAGCACTAATGGTGTGTTTAGTGTTTTACTTGAGCAGCGCGATTGGTCAGGAGTCGACCTTTCTTTCGCAGAAACTAATGTTGGAGAAAGATTTGCATTCACGCATAGAAAACGCACTGAGCAAGATTTTGGATGACCAGCGTTATGTTTTAGATGTCACGGTTGATCTAAAATTCACCCCAACCATAAAAGAGGAAGTTACTTTCCGACCCGGAACCGAACGCCCTTCTGGGATAGAGCCCGAGGCAGACCCACCCAAAGAAAGTGTCTCTGCTGTGGATGACAAAACATCGCGTATTACTGGTCTTCCTATTCCAGGGTTTGAGTTTGGGCGTTATGATGAAGATGAGCCCGCCGCTGAAGTCCCAGTAGACAGCCCCCCCACACCAACCTCGGGGGAGTCTAATATTGTTACTCAATCATATACAGATATTAAGTCTTCGCTCCCCAAAGTTGAACGAATGGAGATTGGTTGCATATTGCCAGAGGGTTCTGCACCCGAACTAATTGAAAATGTTCGACAAATTATTATGGTTGCATCAAAATTTGATAGAAGCCGAGGAGATGTACTGTCCATAATGACAGCGTCATTCAAAGAGCGGAAAGATGAAAAAACTGCAGAAGCAGTAATTCTTCGAACCATTGCCCACAAAATTGATTCTTTAGAGAGCATTCAGTCCCCAGATAAATCTGCAGAAAGCGACATGTTAATGGAAGAGTGGCTTCGCTGGCAGGAAGAAGAACGTTCGCGGCGAGAAGAAGAGGTAGGATTATTATCCTCA
>DCXX01000068.1 GCA_002329125.1 Fidelibacterota bacterium UBA2125
CCACAGAAGCCACTGTAAACAAAAATACGACAGCAATAGCGCAGATAGCCAGATATCGCTTTTGATGATTCATTCTTATCGCAATGTTCTTAATAAACTGTTTCCCCGAGCAGATAAGTTTACAGTACAGTCAACGGCAGGAACAACTACAAACCAAAGTAAAGCATTGCCCGGATAGCCATGGAATTAAGCACGGTCTCTGGAGAGTCCAGGATCGGTTTCCTGTCTTCAGTCCGCCATTCACCTTCATTTATTGTCCCGGCATTAAAGCCTGCCGTCATCCGCAACCCCATACGGTCAAGTAGCTGTAGCTTAACAGCAATGTACGGCTGAACATTAAGGAATGTGCCCGATAGTGATGTCATGGCGCTGTTAATGGTTATGTTCGGAAACTGATTTTGTTGCACATAATCAATGTCAGTAGTATCTATAGCACCATCGGCATTGGCGTCATAAACAGGTGTAAAACCATCGGTTCCCACTTGAAAAATGGAGGTGATTTGGTCGTTCCACGAAGGGCTGCCTGCTGATTGAGAAATGTTGAGATTAAGACGACCTACGCCAAAAAGCGATCCTATGGATATTTCAAAACCTCGAAAAAGCGGGAACAGGTATTCAATGGTTGCACCACTGAACCACAAGGAAATCTTAGCCTGGATGTCAGGTGGTTTCTGAAAAATCTCTTTCTTTTCACCGGTATCATACATGCCATTCCCATCTGAATCAAGAAACAGGGTGATGTCAGGTTTCTCAGCAATAAAAGAGGAGCCAAAACCAGCATATCCGCCGATGCGAATCCGTTCAGTTATATTTGAAAAGCCTTCCCCACCATTAATCATGAACGGGTTGGCAAATTTTGTCAAGTCAAACCCAAAACCAGCTGTATCACCAACAGAACCCAGCATTTCAAAGCCTTCCAACTGACCTAGATTCTGGAACAGAAACATCTGGCTGAAGCCGACCCCGCCACCGTAAAACGATTCCGGGGGATAATAATCATCCTGAGCACCCAAAGTAACGGGCACAATTATTACGCAGAATGCAAAGCTTTTTATTATCTGTATTCCCATGTTCAACTCACCTCGGATCAGTGAGAAGGAAATTTAACTTTCCGATTATCTTAGGAACAAGAAACAAATACCGCTTGACCATTTTTCCTTGGTTTTACAGAGGACACCCAATATATTCACCGACGGAGAGGGGTCGAATCTTCGCCTCTCTTTGTAAAAGCTAGCCGAGGTAAGGTAGAAATGTTTCATTGGACCCGAACAGTCAGGTACTGTGCGTTGGGGTTGCGTTCTCCGTTGAACGCTATCTCCCTTCTCTGTATTATAACTCTATTCCCGCTCGACCTTAACGCTCAGAAAAATGTCGTCTCTTTGAGTCCAACCTTTGATTTAGACGGTGATGGCCTAAGTGAATTCCTTGCTATCGAAAAAAAGGGCATGAGTGATGAAGCTCCCTCAAGTGCTGTTTATTATGAGATTGATGATTTTGGCGCCCACATGGAAATCTGGCGCCACACGACCGTGGACCATCTTATAACAGCTCTGATCGGTGATATCAATGGGGACGAGTCACCAGAGATTGTTCTTCTCAGCCGGTCATCATCTCTGGGGGCCGGTGCGGATGATCTTCCTTGGCTGAAGGTCTTCCAGTGGACAGGTGTTGATTTCTCACCGTCTCCATCCCTTACAATTGGCGGTGTAACAAATAACGCACGCATCCGCCCGTCAGGGCTGACGATTCTTGATTTCGATAACAACGAGAGCGATGAAATCGTTTATGCCGAAGGGAGTCCTGCACGTCTCGTGTCTGTGAAAGTGCTCAATGAAATAGATGGCGAATTAAACACACTCCAAGAATTGTCATCAGACGTCCTTAATGTAGGTTTTGGGCCACTCTTTGTCACACAAGTCGACTATAATGAAGATAATTTGCCTGATTTAATGGCCATAAGCCCAGAGCAAAATCGCCTGAGAATCCAGGTTTTTATTAGTAACGGTGGCCGTCTCACCAAAGGCCCGTCGGCTGTCTCCATGTACTCCGACGAAATCCCCACCTCCCTAGGGCTCATACAGAGCGGTATTGCAGAAGTGGATATCGATGAAGATGGGGTCAAAGAGGTGGTGCTTCCATTTGAATTAGGAGCTGTTCTAGCAATAAAAAAACAGGGTGATGACTTTCAAATTGTTGTTGTTGATTTATCTCAAGCCTCCCTGTTCCAGTTCAAAAACCCACTTACAGAAACTGACATCAATGAGATACTCCTTAACCGCGCTGAATTGGGCATGGTGGGCTCTGCTTTGCAGCAGCTGAGCCTAAGTGCTTCTCCGGTTATAGCCCAAGAAAGTAAAGCTGAAGTAGAGCCTGAACCACAACCTCTTTCACAGGCTCAGCTCAACCCACAGCCGGTGGAGGATGTTCCGGAGCCGATGCCAGAGGAGGAACCAGAGCCTGTTTCGCAGAGCCCTCTATCCAGAGTTCAACTGTCAGCTGTTCCCGTTACACCGTCTGAAACAGTAGTCGACACTGAACCCGGTCAACTCCAGACTGCGCTCAGTGGGCGAATGCAACAGGTTGCTCTTTCATCGGTGAACAATAATTCCAACAACACAACTTCTGCCCCCACCGCAACCCTAACAGCCGGACCGCCAGCTGGAAGAATGCGGCAGATACAATTATCCACCCTTGGAAAAGGGGCTGGAGCACCGGCTGGTTCAGGTATTTCTGACACCTTGTATGTTGGAGAAAGATTTATTTATCCCGTTGAACCCTCCAGTGGCACCATGATCTCTTTCCGACCTGTCTCCTTGCCAAGTGGTGCCAGTTTCGACCCTTCATCCAAAGTCATCACCTGGACTCCGGTCCCTTCTCAGGTAGGTACACATCCAATCGAATTTCAGATGACCGTAGAGAGCAGTGGCGAACGCCCTGTTGTGAATGAGGTTAGAGGTCAAGGAGTTACTATTCGGTCAAGCACCAAAGTAGAGTCGGTCCTTTTTACAGTTCTTGTACAGCCATAAATGAGAAACATTCTAAAAACTTTTGTAGCTTTCACTTTTATGCTTTTGTCTGGCCTCACGGCCCAAAATCTTCAGATCGTCCATCTGGATGGTGTGTATGACTTGGATAATGATGATCTCGTAGAGTTCATTTCTTTCGAGCAGGACCGGGAAACGGGTGGAGTTGTTTCCCGGGTTGCGTACTATGAAATCGATGATCTCGGTTTTCCCCAACTGATCTGGAACCTAGATACACCGCAACAGATTAGCGGAAGCATTGTAGCTGCTCGCATCACAGATCTTGACGGGAGCGGTAACGCCGAACTATTCATTGCGGCAAACGTGAGAGTTCCAGACAATCCAGACCTTAGCCAAGGGGTAATCTATGTTTACGACTGGATAGATGGTGGCTTCTCTAAAGCGCCGGCTCTTTCCACAGCCCTCACGGGCCCTCAAAGCGGTCAGGCTATCAGCAATGTGGATATCGTAGACCTTGAAGGAGACGGCAAAGAAGAGGTTGCCATTGCCTTGACAGGCCCGGAAGCTGTGGTGACTGTTATCGGCCTTTTTCCTGGAGAAGAACGTCTGTTCAATGAAATCCAGTCATTTCTTCTTCAAGATTTCTCAACAAGCGCCGGCGACGTTCATGTGGCTGGTGTTGATTTCGACCGGGACGGTCTTTCTGACCTTTTTGCGTTCAGCCCAGAAAGAAATATTCTGAGGATTCAGTCCTTTTTGAATTCCGGGGGTGTCCTGGGCGCTGGCACGAACCTACTCCATCGTGTTCCCGGAATGTCAAACATTCTGACCCGTTCTCTAGCTACCCTTAATTGGAACAGTGATGAAACCGATGATGTATTAATTCCATTTCAGTCAGGGCACGTTGTATCGCTTTCCATGGTTGATCAAAAAGTTGAAGTTACTGAGCTCGGCATAGAGGCTGGGCCCCTGTCTGATTTAAAGCATGCTGATTTTAACCAAGATGGACTTGTAGATCTTTTACTTGTCAGCGGACAACAAGGTATTGTTACCGCTTCTTACGGCACCCGTATGGATGCACCGCGTCTTAACGAATATTTCTCCATTGGTGCTGGGGAAGATGCTGAAGGTCCTCAAATTTTTTCCGTGATTCCCGAGATTGTCGATGGGATATATCTCGGCACGGTCATTGCCGGCGGATGGACGGGACAGCAAAGCGAAATTTTCTACTTTGAATTAGGTTCAATACCAGAATATCCTGAAGAAATTCTGGTTGATACCTACATCCCACAGGTCCGCATGGAAGAAACTATTGAGGAGATGCCTATTGTTCCGCCAGCTGAAGGTCAACCCCTACCTCTCGGGATACTACCAACTTATGTTCTCCCTGTTAATCAGACCTTCGCCTACACTATTCCAGAAGAGGATGACCGGGAATTTTTTAGCTTCCGTTGGGTCACCCCTCCCCCTCGCGGAATGTATTTCCACTACGAGACAAAATCCATTGAATGGGTCCCGGATGATATGCAGCTGGGTGCGTACCAATTGTCCTTCTTGCTGAAAATGAAAGTAGGTGAGACCGTTGATATCATCACCACAGATGAAGAAGGGGTGGTAACATATCAGGTGGTCCCAGAGCTGGCCACCATTGAATCTCGGTTTTGGATTTATGTTAACGATCCGCCCCAAATCGTCTCTTATCCCGAAGAGACTGAATTTGTGGCTGGCGATCCTTTCATCTATCAGGTGGATGTTACAGACAAAAATGAGGATGCCTTCATCAGACACACACTTGAGAAGGCGCCGGAGGGAATGACAATTGAACAGGATGGATTGCTTAAATGGCAGACAAATGCTTCTCATATTGACATTTACGATGTGAGGGTCATAGCATCAGACGGATTTGATCGTGACGTACAAAACCTGAAACTTTATTCCCGTGGGCAGGTGGTAATTACCTCGCTACCGGAATTGAGTGGCACCGTTGGAGAAGAGTATCGCTACAAAGTCAACGTGCGAATGCCCGAAGACAAACAGCAAGAACTGGTCTACACCCTTATATATTCACCTTACGGGATGATGGTAGATAACATAGGACAGATCACCTGGACACCCCAAAGCACCCAAATTGATACTCAGCGCTTTGTTCTTGCTGCAAATCACGGAATCGCTGTAGATACTCAAAGCGTTGCCTTGTTTGTCAATCACCCTCCGATTTTGTCTTCCGTTCCTGAACCCATGACAAAAATTGCCCTAAACGATACATTCGATTTTCAAATTATGGTAGATGACCCCAATGAGTTTGACATTATTAGATATGAACCCATTAAACTGCCTGAGGGAATGCGTGTGGATCCTTCTATAGGACGTATTCTATGGGTTCCGACGGAAGCAAATCTTGATTTTTCTACTGCCGAAATTGAAATATCGGACGGTCACATGTCCCACGTACAGTCATATGACTTCTTTGTAAATGCTCCCATCCAGATTGTTTCTGAACCACCCACCCTCGGCTCTGTGGGTGAATCATTAACTTATGAGATAGGAACTAAAGACTTGAATGAAGGGTCTCTTATGCCCTATGCCAAGATTACACCTGTTTACTCCGTAAAAGATGGTCAAGTTTTCGCTGTAGAGATAGATGATGATGTTTATCGAGAAAATATCGATCGATATATTGGTGAATTCAAAGCTAAGAAATCAATTCTCATTGACACGGATGAAGAAGAGGTGGGTGGTGAAGAACCGGGAGAAGAGGAAGAAACTGTCTCGCGCATCAATCTGAAGCGCTACGTTCAGGATATTTTCTACGAGGATGACCAACTTATCGTTGTCATAAAAAGAGTCGGCGGCAGAACGGTGAAGATCAGGGACGTTCTCTGGCACTTTTTCGAAGGCAACAAAGGCAAGCCGCCTAAGGTTCTGGTGGATCGTGTGCCGTTTGTGAGGTATACATTGCTTGACTTCCCGGATGGAATGTTTGTAGACGAGTACACAGGGACAATCTCCTGGACGCCCTCCCCCAATCAGTACGACAGTCACACTATTGCGTATATGGTGTCCGACGGTTATACCAAAGATGAGCAAAGCTTTGAACTGTATATCAATCATCCTCCTACTATCATTTCAACGGCGCCCAAAACCGCTCGTGTTAACGAACTTTACAAGTACAAAGTCGTAGTGGAGGATAAGAATTCTGACCGGGAGCTGTCCTTCAGCCTTGCCAAGGCACCAAAGGGGATGCAGATCACTCGGGACGGGCGTATATCGTGGAACCCCACACCGTCACAAATCAACAGCCGCCTTTTTTCAATAGAGGTAAGTGACAGTTATACTACTGACATACAGGAGACAAGACTTTTTGTTAATATTTCACCCAACGTTCTTACTCAACCAAAACCTGTGGCTCTCACCAATTTTGAATACCGATACAGAATGGTAACAGAAGATCTCAATGGTGATGAGATTAAGCTCCGGCCTGTGAAAATTCCGAAATATGCCCGTTTTGATCCTGATACTGGTATGCTCAGGTGGAAACCGAGAATGGCTCAGCGGGGCGTTAACGACATTGTCATTGCAGCGGTGGATGAACGGGGCTCAGCCACCTCGCATGAATTTCAGGTTCACGTATTCGAAGACCCTTCTTCCCAACAGTTTATCTCCACAAGTTGGCCTCTCCTGCTCGCTTTTGTCGGAACAATGTTTACTGTTGGCGTGGCCGCCTTGAACTAGGCCATTAAAAGAGTCCTTTTAGCTCTTTCTCAAGCATCGCTTCTCCATTGTTCATAAAAACTGCCTCAACAGGGACATAGCGAATATATCCGTCTTGTCTTTCAATTTCTGGAAGCTTCACCCAGTCTTTCTCTGTTGTAACAAGGTGAGTTGCACCCAAGCTCGTCGCTTTTGTTTTTAGCTGTCCTATTTCTGATTCGCTGTAAACGTGGTGATCGGGAAATGGCTGTAACTCAATCACTTCCATGTTAAGCTGATTCAAAAGAAAGAGAAATGATTCAGGATCCCCAATTCCGCAAAAAGAAAATACCTTCACCCCTTTCAAACATTCAGTACCCGTCATGGAAAGGCCGCTTTTCAAACTCTTTAGTGAACGTTGATGCACCCATTTTCTGACGGTCGCTGCTGGCCGTGATTGATCGGCTCTGCTCCAGATTACCAGGTCCGCCCGTTTTAGTGACCAGACTGGCTCACGCAAACGGCCATAGGGCATCATCTTGTAATTTTCCTGTGGCTCTCGGCTGTTGATCAGCACAATATCTAAGTCTCTCTCAACGGCGCGGTGCTGGAAGGCATCATCAAGAATAATAACATCACATTTAAAATGTTCCATCGCCAAAATAGCGCCTCGGTACCTCACCTCATCCACGATCACTGGCACAGTTGGAAGTTGCCGTGCCATAAGAAAGGCTTCGTCGCCAGCTTCATTCCAAGGCACGAGAATGTTTTCTCCATCTGATACTACCACAGTTCCCTTTGTTTCTCTCATGTAACCCCTACTAATAACGCAAGGCCGCTTTCCAAGCTCATGCAATATGTGGGCAATGGCCACAACTGTGGGCGTTTTGCCTGTCCCCCCTAACGTAATGTTCCCGACGCTCACCACGGGAACTGGCAATTTGTGGCTTACAAAGAATCCTATTGCATAGAACAAATTGCGCCAGACGGTTAACCCCCAGTAAAAAAGAGCTACGGGGAAAAACATATATTTGAACCTATCCGCTAATCCACGCATCTGCTTCTTCCTGAGCTTTAATCATTCCAGCTGTTATAGCATCTTTAACGCTGTCTCCCTCAGCAAGGTCCTTTACATCCACAGGGTAACCCACAACGTGCACTATCCGTCCAAATGGTTTGGGAATCACAAACGTGTCCCAATTCCTTATTTCCCACCCCCTCGATGCCTGACCAGACACAGGCACCATAATGGCCTCTGTACGCAAAGCACTTTTAATAGCCCCTTCCTTAACTTCATATTCGGGACCTTGTGATCCGTCTGGGGTAATGAACAGTTTGCCCCCGTCGTTTAGAACCCTTATCATTTCCATATAGGCTTTGGAGCCACCCCGACTACCAGACCCACGTAACATTTTCCACCCTAGCTTTGTGGCAATTCTGGATATGATTTCAGCATCATTGTTTAACCCAGCAAGGGCATAATAGTTGTGTCTATTCCACTGAAATACAGGAAAAAGCAGTCGTCCATGCCAACAACATATTAAAACTGGTCTGCCGGATGATACCGCTTCATTTAACCGCTCGCCATTCAATACCGTCTGCCTGTTGACCCAAAAGAAACATCTTAACAACCAATATCCAAAGAATGCGGAAATTATAATTCTGAAACCCAAAACAATTCTAATCTGTTTCCAGACGTTCCAGTATGAGACGGGCAACTTTTTTGGAGGCGCCCGGGCCACCTAGTTGTCGTTTGACCTCACTCAACCGATTCACTGCCTGTTCCCTCAAATCCTCTGACCGGAGCCATTTTTTCAGGCAATCTGCTATTTTCTCAGGTCTAGCACGGTTCTGTAATAACTCTGGAAGCACTTCCTCCTTTGCAAGGAGGTTTGTCATTGATGCATAAGAGACTTGAGTCACTTTGTTGGCGATGATCCAAGTCAATGGATTCATCTTATATATGACAACGCTTGGAACACCGTATATGGCCGATTGAAGAGAGACGGTCCCCGAGCTGACAATGCCGATTGACGCATATTTCAATACCATCTCTGGTGTATCAGTCTCTATGTGGATCTTATCTCCAATTTCTTGAGGGAGCTCTACTGCTGGAGCTTTACCAACTATAGCTGATATTCCAATGTCTCTTTTTACTAATTCTACCGTTGTGATCATTGTTTTCAGGTGGCGATTTACTTCTTGCTGGCGGCTCCCAGGCATGAGAGCAAGAACAATGGTGTCGGTAGAAAGGCTATGTTTATCAAGAAAACGTTCTCTCTCCATAAAATTGGGTTCTCCATCCAGAAAAGGATGACCCACATATGTTGCCTCTACTCCTCGTTGGTGATACCATTGTTCTTCAAAAGGAAAAATACATAGCATTTGATCCACACATTCACGAATTATCTCAATGCGTTTTTCTTTCCATGCCCAAAGTTGAGGGCTGATGTAGTATGTAACGGGTATTTCTCTTTTTTTAAGCTCTTTGGCTAACCTGAGATTAAAGCCTGGATAGTCAATGAGGATTGCCCGGGCAGGATTTCTCTTTTCACATTCTGATACCACTTTATTATAAACGGTCCTCAGAAACCAATAATGTTTCGCCACTTCCACAAACCCCATAAAGGCCATATTCTCCGCATGCTCCACAAGTTGAACGCCTCCCCGCCTGAGTTTGTCACCGCCGATACCAAAGAAGGTCACGTCCTTTGAAGCTGCTTTAAGTTGGCTTACAAGGGCGGCGCCGTGCTGGTCTGCCGATGTTTCCCCTGCAACAATGAGAATTTCTTTGGTCACTATAATTTCACCGTAAAATTGTTGCTTTGGCAACAATAAAAAGGGAAAAAATAGCTATCATCTGAAAGGTTCGGCGCTCAGTGCGGAATGTTTTATCCCATGTTAAGGGTGATGTTTTGTTGTGTCCCGACAATGATATCGTGCGGGGGATAAAACGGGGAACAGTAGTTAAATATAATCTGTATTCATCTCCAAACTTGTCCGTAAGGATCTCCTCTTCAAGAGATATAATTAAACCGTATTGCAGAAAAAAGAAAGCAACAGTAATCCCCAACAGCTGCCACATAAAAGGACCACCAGCCATCAATACAACCCCAACATAGATAATAATGTTACCCAAGTAAAGAGGGTTTCTAACATAACCAAAAGGGCCAGATGTACAGAGGGCGGGAGCGCCCACTTTTCTCGTCCTTGTTGCGCCACCTGCATGATGAACACCATTTAATCTTATGATTTCTCCAACAAGAACCAGGAGAAATCCAACTATTGTGGCGGAACCACTGGGATCTGCAAAAAATATTATGGCAAAAGCCAGCGGAATAGGTGTATAGCTTCGATTCTTAAAGAAAAATTGGCGGACATCCATATCAAAAATTCAACCCAACCCGCAAATCATTAGAGATCTTTCTCGATTTTCTCCTGTATGAGCAGAGCAAGGCGTAGTGCTTCTCGACCGTCTTCTCCTGATACGATAGGTTCTGACTTGCCTTCAATGGCCTCTACAAAGTTTGTCAATTCCATTTGAAGGGCGTTTACTTTCTCCTGTTTTGGTTTCTCGTACACAATCTGCCTGTGGTTGCCGTTTCGCTCCAAAGGTGCAGAAAGCAATGCTTCAGGGTCTTCTACGTCTGCATCCAACACCTTATACACTTCAGTAAGCCCCTGCAAAAAGTCAATAGTTATATATATGTCTCTCTCAAACAGGCGTAGCTTCCGAACATAATCTTTGGCCACCCTGCTTGATGTAATGTTGGCAACACAACCGTTTTTAAACCGAATGCGGGCATTTGCAATGTCTACGGAACTTGTCATAATAGAAACACCAGTAGCAGCTACACTTTTAACAGGTGAATTAACTAAAGAGAGAATTATGTCGAGGTCGTGGATCATAAGATCTAACACAACTGGGACTTCCGTTCCACGTACACGGTACGGCGCAAGCCGATGTGTTTCAATATAATCGGGCTCCAAGGGGATTTTTTCCCTTCTTAGAGTCAAAACAGCCGGATTCAACCGCTCTACATGGCCCACTTGAAGTATCACATTTTGTTTCTTTGCCTGCTTAACCAACTCGTCAGCCTCTTCCAGCGTCAGACATAATGGTTTTTCTATAAAAATATCCTTTCCCGCTCCAAGGCACGCTTTCCCAACGGAAAAGTGCTCTGACGTAGGCACGGCGATGATGAGTGCATCACTCTTTTCAATTATTTCATCAAGAGATTGGGTTGCACATACTCCTGTATTCTTGGCCACTTTTTTCGAAATTGAGTTATTAATGTCGAAAAATCCAGCACAAGTGGCTGTTGGGTGATTCAGCACATTGACCAGGTGTTTCTTCCCAAGGTGCCCAACACCAATAATTCCAATAACTTTTGAAGATATAGGATTACTCATGAGAACGACTCTCTCTGGCAAATATAGAGAGAATTGGACGAATTGCCGAAAGGGAAAGTCCTCCTGCCAAATATGCAGATTCATCTTGCCTATTTTGGTACTTATGATCAATTTCACCTTTGGTAGCTACTTCCGAGGTAGAGAAAATCAAAATCGATGAACATTAATGTGAATTCATTTATCAGTGCAATCGTTGTGCTTTTAGCCCTGGCTGGATTTGCGGCTGCTGTTGCCTTCGGCGAGTTCCGTCTTGCTCTGATGTCTGTGGTGGGTGGACTTCTTGTCTGGTTCGCCTGTCTGAGTTTTATGAAAATCAAAGTTGATTCTCTTCCAATTGTGGTCACACTTTTTGGATTCCTCGCTGGGACCGTTGTCTTTCTGGATCAGGCAATTGAAAAGGATATGTGGGGAGGTTATCACGTTTTACCTGAGCCTGCACTTTTTTCTTTTGTTCTCTGGTTCCTTGCCATGACGCCTGGCGCTTTTCTTTTCTACTGGAAAAGTGCGCAGCCTCAAGTAGTCTCTTCTCCTTCTGTTGTGCCACCGGAGGTACCGCCCGCACCCCAGCCTGTTAAACCGGTGGAGGTGGGTGTTGAGCGTGATAATATGAATATGTGGATGCCAGAGGAATACGAGGTTGAATATGATCCTGAAATGATCGAAGCTTATCTTGAAGCATATGAAGATGGTGGCGAGGAGTACGAAGGGGAATAATTTTTTGCCTACAAATATTTGTTTTGAAATCCTTAAAGGGCGGCAATCCAGTCGCCCTTTCTTTTTTCCGGCATCTAAAGGTCGATAGCACTTCTCTTTTTTCTGGTTCCAGTTAGGTGAATATTCTCGTTTACAACTGCTGGGAAACAAAGAATAGGAAACCCGAGTCTACCTGTGTCTAAATTGCTGTTTTCTGATCTTGGCTCAAAACCGCAATGAACAAAAACACCTTAATGTCTGATTTTGTCCCGGGGATTATTGCCGGCACTATTAATGCCATTGTGTGCATTGTTTCGGCAATGGCGCTGGCAGCCCTCCTGTTTACTGGTCCTTTGGCAAGTTTTCTATCCCAAGGCATTGGAATTCTTTTACTTGGAACTATCATTTTCGCTCTCTTTTCCGCCCTTACTGCCACCTATCCCCTAATCTTCATCGCCCCACAGGACATTCCTATTGCCATTCTTGCTCTCATGGCGGCAACCGTGGCCGCGGGTGTAGAAAGTGAATTAGATGCTGAACATGCATACCAGTTCGTTTTTGTTGCTATCGG
>DCXX01000071.1:0-14205 GCA_002329125.1 Fidelibacterota bacterium UBA2125
GTCTTCTGGAAAGCCCACGACCCCACCACCCTGAACCGGCAAGGTGGTGACGTAGGGACCCAGTACCGATCAGTTATCTTCACCCATGATGAACAGCAGCGAAAGACCGCCGAAACATCTCTGAAAGCTGCCGGTGAATCAAAACTGTATAAGGATCCTATCGTTACAAAGATTGAGGCACTGGATGTTTTTTACCAAGCGGAGAACTACCATCAGGATTATTACAACAACAACCGCACCGCTTCCTACTGCCAGTACGTCATCGCTCCAAAACTGAAGAAACTGAAACTGGAAAAGTGACCTCACCCCGGATCACTTCCCTTAAGTGGGGTTCCGTTAAGGTGGATGGGTTCGGTACTTTCAGGGATGTAAAGCTGTTCCCCGGCGGCGCCAGGGAATGGAACTGGCAAGAAACGGGGACCCGCCACTCACCGGGAATCCAACCCGCCGATGTTCAGGAAATCATTGACGCCGGTGCTCGTACCGTTGTCCTCTCCAGCGGTATGTATAAGCGGCTGAAAACAATGCCTGAGACGGTGGCCAGCCTGAAAAAGGAAAGTATCACCATTCATCAGCTCCAGACGGAAGAGAGTGTTACAAAATACAATAATCTCTGTGAAGAGGAACAGGTAGGCAGCCTTATCCACACCACCTGCTGACGCCTCAGAAGTTGAATTCTATCGTCAATCCAAAGTGGCGCGGGTCGCCCCAGCTGACGTATAGCTTATCCTCATAGTCCGGCGGCTCCAACCCAAAGTAGAAACCGCGGACGGCGTACCGCTCGTCTAAGATATTCCGCCCCCACATTTTCACGGACCACGGCCCCCGGCGGTACCCCACATGAGCGTTCACCAGCTGGTAAGCGCTGGAGAGCTGGTTGTGGCTGTCAGAATAGTAGAACTCATCCTTCCCGATAATTTCCAGGTGTGTAAATAGCCCGAACGGCCGGCCGGTATCGAACGCCAGGCTGTATGAATACCCTGGTGCATGGGCAGCCCCGCGGCCACCCAAAGTGATGTCTCCTCCCGATTCTTCAAAGGTGAACGAGTCAATGTACGTGGAGAGTAGTCCCAGCGAAGCTGACAGGGAATATCTGTCCCCCAGCTGAAATTTTCCGTCCAGTTCACTCCCCAGAAGGGCCCCCGTGGTGGCGTTGGCCGTGTAGAAGAAAAAACTGTTGGGGTCCCCCTCTTTTTGCTGGCTGGAGATGGAAACCTGCTGGTCTGTACGCCTGGCAGCGAAAAGGACGGAGCTGAAAGTGAATTGCTCTCCTGCCAGCCGGTAACCCACTTCGGCGTTCAGAATATACTCCGGATCATACAGCCTATTGGACTCGGCAAGATACGGGTGCTGGTTTACACCGCCGGTCTTGTATCCCCGGGCCACCGCCCCGAAAACAGTTGCGTTGGGATTCAGCTTATAATGAACCGACCCTTTCCCACCTACCAGAGTGTGGTCTGTATTGTAATTCACCGGGTCCAGAGTAACGAACTGGCCCCTGATATCGTACCCCGCCGCAGTGCCGTCGTAACGGATTGCATTGGTCTCCACCCGGATATTTCCCTTCACCATCATTCGGTCTCCCACGGGTAGTTGAAGCTGGCCGTATCCGGCGGTTACAGAAAAATCGTAATCGCTTGTCATCTCAGTGGCATCACCCCCGTAAAGGTACCCAGTGGCATCGTCCTTCTCATTCATCGCTTTGCCATAAACACCGGCCACCCACCCACCTGAGGCGACACGGAACTCCTGGGTCACCGTTGCCCGGTGCCGATCGTTACTATCGAAAAACTTGTACTGCCATCCCTCTCGAAAGGCGTTAAAATCGTAGGGATCAGCCGCCCAGAATTCATCGTTCCCCCAATCGCCGTCGTAGCTGTGGGTCAGGTCCGTCTCCGAGTAGGCCGTTATGGAGGTTAGGGTGATCCGCTCAGTCAGCAACATCTTGGCACGAAGGGAAGCAGCGTCCGTACTCTGGCTGTCCTCACCCTTGTCATCAGAATAGGTGTTCATCAGTATGTTGTTGTCCGGTGCCCAGGCGTCGTATCCGTTGTCCAGGATTGTCCTGAAAAAGGTCCCCAGAAAATACAGCCGGGGTGATGGTGCAAACCTCAGTTTCGCCCGCATTATTCTTTCATCTCGTTCATTGGTGGTAAATGAGCTCCTGGCAATATTTTCCCTGAATCCGTTCCCGTACCCGGAATGGTAGGAGAGCCGGTATGCCAGGTTTTTTCCCAGGGGTCCCCCCACTGCGGCTCCCCGTCGGTTGATCTCGTGTATACCTAAGCCCGATCGGGCCGTCACCGTAAACTCGTTTCCCGGGTCCGCCGACCTGAGGGCGATTAACCCCGCCAGGGCGTTGGGGCCGAAAACGGCAGACTGAGGTCCCCGGTACACTTCCACCTGATCCAGATCGTAGGCCAGAGCTGCCATTCCCAGGCCGCTCAAGTCCACGTCATCCATAACAAAGCCCACGGAAAAGTTGGGCGGTCCTTCACCGGCGTAGTGGCTCCGCTCACCTATCCCCCGGATCTGGAAATAGCGGGGACGAGACGTGCCGCCGGCATAATGAACGTTGGGGATCGATTCCACCATCCCCTGCAGATGGTTCTCATCCAGTCTCACCAGTTGGGCCCGTCCCACAACGGCCACGCTGGACGTCACACTCTGAAGCAACTCTTCCGTCAGTCCGGCGGTTACCACCACCTCCTCTCCCCGAAGTACTTCAGGCATGAGCCGAGCGATTATGGGCTCCCCTACCGCGGAAACGGTGATGGGAGTAAAGCCTATGTGGGATATTTCCACTACCGAACCTGGCGCTAGTAATAGGGAAAACTGACCCCGGGCGTCAGTCACCGTGCCGGTCCCCACTGCCACCACGTTGGCCCCAGGGAGCGGTTCGCCGGTGACACCATTAAGCACAATTCCATTGACGTTTATGTCAGGCACCTGCGCAGCTAGAGCAAGCGGAATAACCGCAAAAAAGAAAACCCTCAGTGATCGGAGGGTAAATAGGATTGAGTTTCTCATTTTTCTCCCTTCGCTGGTATTACCCAGATCAGGTTCAAAGGGTTTTTCTCAGCCTTCACCAGATCTCATCTGGGAGAAAGCACCCCTTGTTACAATGAGAAATTACACCCGGCGGCCAGTCTTATTCAAGAGTTCCCCTACTCCTTGCAAAGGTCACCTTTCTCTCTCTACCTTTTACGGCAATTCCAAGGAGCATATAATATGACCAACGGAGAAAATTCTTTGCCGGAAATTACATTCAAAGCCATCGTTTTGGGTGTTTTGCTATCTGCTGTCCTGGCAGGCGCCAATGCTTACCTCGGTCTCTTCGCCGGTATGACTGTCTCTGCCTCCATTCCTGCCGCCGTTATTTCCATGGGGGTACTCCGCTTTTTCAAAAATTCGAACATTATGGAGAATAACATAGTCCAGACAGCCGCCTCAGCCGGCGAATCGCTGGCTGCGGGCGTTATATTTACCATTCCCGCCCTTGTCCTCATGGGCTACTGGACCGAATTTGACTATGTGGAAGTGGCCAAGATTTCAGCCATCGGTGGGCTCATTGGCGTTCTCTTTACTGTCCCCCTCCGCCGAGCACTCATTGTCCAGGCGAAACTCCTTTATCCCGAAGGGATTGCAACGGCGGAAGTGCTGAAAGCGGGTGACGAAGCTAAGTCCGCCGCCACGACCCAATCGACGGCGGGCATTATGACTATCGGTATCTCTGCCGTTGTGGGCGGAGCTATGAAAATTTGTCAGCAGGGATTCTCCATGTGGCACGCAGCTGTTGAAGGTGCCCGCACCATGGGCGGCGCCATATTCGGCATCGGTACGGACCTCTCCCCGGCTCTGGTCTCTGTGGGATATATTGTCGGTAGAAACATCTCTATTCTTGTTTTTGGCGGCGGACTCATCTCCTGGGCTTTCGCTATTCCCATCTATTCTGCCGTTTACGGTTTTGAAGGCGACCCCATGGAAGCCGCCTGGAATATTTGGAACACCCGGATCCGATACCTTGGAGTAGGCGCCATGGTAGTGGGTGGTATCTGGTCCCTCGTTAAACTGATGAAGCCGCTAGTGGAAGGGATCAAGGCGAGCCTGGATGCGCTGAAAGAAGCTAAGTCCGGCGCTGTTGTGGACAGGAAAGAGCATGATCTCCCCATCAACTATGTGCTCATATTGCTGGTAGCTATGCTTCTGCCTGTCTTTCTCCTCTACTACGACGTGTTGGAATCTGCAGGTGTAGCGGCGGTACTGTCCCTGGTGATGATGGTGTTCGGCTTTCTTTTTTCCGCCGTGGCCAGTTACATGGCCGGTGTGGTGGGATCATCCAACAACCCCGTCTCCGGCGTTACTATCGCCACCATCCTTTTTACGTCGCTATTACTGTTAGGCCTTCTGGGAACAGGCTCACCCGCCGGTGCTGCAGGGGCCATCCTCGTCGGTGCTGTTGTCTGTTGCGCGGCAGCCATCGGTGGTGATAATATGCAGGATCTGAAAACAGGCTACATCGTCGGCGCCACCCCGTGGAAACAGCAGGTGATGCAGGTGGTGGGCGTTCTCTCCGGAGCTGTGGTTCTGGGCCTCGTTTTGGATATTCTCCATACAGCTTATGTTATCGGTTCTCCCACCCTCTCCGCCCCTCAGGCCACGCTCATGAAATCTGTGGCCGACGGCGTTTTTACCGGAAATTTGCCGTGGAATATGGTTCTGTTCGGCGCAATCATCGGGGTTGTTCTTATTGCTATCGATGTTCGCCAGGAAAAGAGAGGCTCCGATTTCCGGATCCCCGTACTGGCGGTGGCCGTCGGTATCTACCTTCCCATTGAACTGACCGTACCCATCTTTATCGGCGGTATGGTGGCCCACCTTACCAAACAGGCCGGGGCTGACGAATCCATGGAAAAGAGAGGCCTCCTTATGGCGTCTGGCCTTATCACTGGCGAAGCGCTCATGGGCATCATGGTGGCCGTCCCAATTTTCGTTACAGCGCAAAAGGACTGGTGGCCCACCGTAGGCGGTTTCTCCTGGCTGGGACCGGTCCTTTTTGTCGGTGTTATCGCCTGGCTCTACCGCTCAGTACTGAAAAGATAGATGAAAATATCGCGGGATCTTCTTCATGAGCTGCCCAAGGTGGAACTCCATTGCCACCTGGATGGCTGTCTGCGAATACCCACCATCATCGATTTGGCTCAGCGGGATAAGATAAAGCTCCCCTATACAAATGAAGATCAGCTAAAAAATATCCTCTCCGCTGGGAAAAAGCGCGGTACGTTGGAAGATTATATAAAGCGTTTCGACATCACTCTCAGCGTTATGCAGACGCCGGAAAGCCTCACCCGCACCGCTTATGAACTTGCGGAAGACGCTGCTTCAGAGAATGTCCGCTACATTGAGATCCGTTACTCCCCCATTCTCCACACTCAGAAAGGGCTTACACCTACCGAGTCTGTGGAGGCGGTCAAGAAGGGGCTGAAAAAAGCGGAGAAAGATTTCAACATTCGGTGCGGCATTATCGTTTGTGGGATCCGGAGCATCAAACCGGAGGCATCATTGCAGCTGGCGGACTTGACATTGAAGTACAAGAATAAGGGGGTGGTCGGTTTTGACCTGGCCGGCGTTGAAGAAAACTTCCCCGCCAAAGACCATCGGGAAGCGTTCTACATGATCCTGAACCACAACATTAACGCCACCATCCACGCTGGTGAAGCGTTCGGTCCTGAATCAATCCACCAGGCAATCCACTACTGCGGCGCTCACCGCATCGGTCACGGGACAAGACTGAAAGAAGACAAAGAGCTGATGCAGTATGTGAATGACCATCGTATCACCCTGGAGGTGTGCATCCTCAGCAACTATCATACAAAAAGTGTCCGGAGCCTGAAGCACCACCCCGTCCGATACTACTACGACCAGGGGATCCGCATCACCCTCAACACCGACAACAGGCTTATCTCAAACACCACCATGACAGACGAGTTCATGCTGGCTCATAACCTGTTCGGTTTTAACCTGTACGATTTTCGTGAAGTGACCATCACAGCCATAAAGAGCGCTTTTATGCACTATAAGGAGCGGAAGAATATGATCCGGTCCATTGCTGATGAACTGGAGGGAAACTTTGGTCTCATGCCCGAGTATATAGAGCACTCGTCATAGAAGGGACTTAACATCACAAATAAGGCGATGCCTAAAAGCTTTAAGCCGGTCTCTCTTTTTACCTCTCTCCTTCTATTCCCTTATAACGGCCACTTTGGTGACTCTGGAATCACCATCTCTTGAATAGGCCGCCACAAGATAGACACCCGTACTGACCCAGTTGCCACCGTCTGTCTTGCCGTCCCAGAACGCCTGGTACCCCTGGACGGAAGGTGACGTGGTGTCGATCTGTCGGATCACCTCACCGGACAGTGTCATAATCTTCAGGGACGATTCATCCTTAAGCCCGTCCAGTACCATGGGCTCTGCCGCCGGGATCCGGTAAGGGCTCGGGAACGCTTTCAGACTGGAATATGACTTCTTCGCTTTGGCAAAAGGAATTTTCAAAGCGTTGATCCCTTTGGAGGTGGCGATGTAGGCGAGACCTTTCCTGTCATCAATGGCCACCGCCGTCACCTCATCAGACAGCAGCATGCTGTTCTCTTTCCGGAAGCCGTTCCAGTCCGGCCACGGCGTGGCGTTGGAGAGTAAAACATACAGCCCACCAGTAATGGATGAGACCCAAACATTGTTCCGGCCGTCCGCCTTGATCTTTGACCCTTCCCCGAAGGGAACGCCGGCAAAGTAAGTGAAAAAGAAAGGTGTAACCACTGTATATGCACTGTTGAAAGTGAGTCGCTGCAGACCCCGGGCCGTAAGTGCCCAGATCTCCCCGTCCCCGCTCTGAGTTAGGGACCAGACGGTGTTGTCCGCCAGGCCGTGAATGGAGGAAAAATTTCGCCACGAAACAGGCAACAGATCCTCATCATCAGAGACACCGTCATCATCGTCATCCCAGTCTTCACTGTCAAGAATGCCGTCCCCGTCGCTATCAATATCAAGAGCGTCCGGTGTGCCGTCGCCATCGGCGTCCTGATCCAACTCCAGTACAAAAAGACCGTCATCCTTACTGGTGCCGATGACGGAAATGTTGCTTTCCGGCACGAGAATCTCTGTCGGTTTGTCAATTTTCTGTGTCAAACCACCGTTTCCTATCTGGGGAATGTGGTGCCAGTTACCGTCATCGTCCGCCACGGTAATCTTGCTGTCCCAGTTACCGGCGCCGAAGTTTGCCACCCAGAGATTCGACTTGTCATCCACCGTGAGACCCCGGACGTTCATGTAGCCGGTCTCATCCGTCGAAACCACTTTTCCACCAGTGGTGTCGAAGATGGCCATGCCGCCGGGATCATCCAGTGAAAAGCGGATCACACCGCCCCCCATCGGTTCATTAAAGTCATTCCTCGCCGGACGGATCCCCTGAAGGGAGACCCACACCTCCCCCTCATCCTCAACCATGGACCACGCCCGCGCCGAACGGTACTGGGCCGTATCAGAAACAAATTCGCCGTATTCTTCAGCGTCGTGGCTGTAGACCGCCCACTTATCTTCAGTGGGGATCAGGTTGTACCAGCCGTACTCATTGAGAACGGCAATACCGTCGGGACCTGCAGCCACCAGTTGGCCATCTTCTAACACTATCATGGCGGTATAAACATTGCTGGTCGGAGAGTTGGGTGTGCGCCATTCAAACTTTTCCCTGTCCGGTTTCCAGATGGCGATGCCGGAACTGGAGGAGACGGTGAAGTTGCCGTCTGCCGTTGGGACAAAACTGGACGGCTCGTGGCGGACGTCCCAGCTGTTGTCCACCTTTCCGGAAGCATCGAGGCGCACAAGCTTCAATTTGGTCAGGAGCGTAACGGTACCTGAGGCATCCCGGTTCACATCCCGCAAATAGGTCTGGCCGCTGTAAATGTCACTCAACATTTGGGGTTCCGTCTCCACACTCCAAATTTCACCATCGGCAATAGCCAGCAGTTCATCGCCCTTATGCCGAAGGCGCGTCATAGATTTCCCGGCAAATTCCGGGATGCTTGTCCAGTTCTGGGGATAGTTGAGAATAAACTTTTTGTAGTCACCTGAAAACAGTCCCAGATTTGTAGCAGCAAAGAGGAAATCACCTCGAAGGGCAAGACCGCTGATGAACTCCAAGCTTTTATCAGACGGATTGTAGATCTGCCTGTAGCTGAATTCCCCGTTCTGCATGACAAATTCCAGGATCCCCCACTTACCGTCCTTTGAGTACGCCGCACAGATCACAGAATCGCTGACGGCAAAAGCTGTCACTTCCCACAGGTCAAAGTTAAATATCTTTACCGATTGCCGCTTTGTCAGATCATAGATCTGAACCGTCCCATTCGGTGCCGCGCCACCCAGCCACAAATGGCCGTTTCCGTCTTCGGCTATAACAGACAGATCGGTCTCTACCAGTCCATCAATGTTGGTCACTGTCTCAAACGACAGCGCCTCCCGATCGTAAAGCAAAATGCCGCCGGAGGTGGCGGAGACCAGCAGGTCCCCCATTTCGATGGTCTCCCGCACATTCAGGAAAGAGGGGTACGATTTCCATTCACCCACCCTGTTCTGACCCAGCATCAGAATTGGAAAAAAAAGTGAAATAAGTTTGATCCCGCGAGTCATAGGTTGCTAGCCAAACGGAACAGGCACAAAACAGAAGATGAAAATGATCAGGCAGGCGATACCTATAAGACGTTCCCGCTGAGTGAGAGGTGTACTCATGTCAAGGATTGGCGGATGCTTTACCGTCCGCATTAGAAGCAAAATAAGTCCTCCCCACAAAAGCCAGTTAAGAGAAAAGAAGCTCAGGGGAATAAACATGAAAAATGTCCATTTGGCGATCTTGTCGTGCCGCTTACCCAAAATTGCATAGGCGATGTGTCCGCCGTCCAGCTGGCCGATTGGAAGTAGATTGAGCATGGTCACCAGCAGGCCGATCCAGCCAGCGAAGGCGACAGAGTGGAGCATGACATCCTCACTCTCCGCCAAGCCGGGAAAGAGCATGGATGTAGCCAGTTTCATCAGCAACGATTCTCCGAGAATGATAGCTTCACCTGGAGCAAGTTCAACCACGGTGGACATAGAGAGCCCGTAAAACAGCATTGGTACCGCCACTACGAATCCTGCTATGGGGCCTGCCGCACCCACGTCCAGTAGCGCTTTCCTGTGCTGAATGGGACTTTTAATCCTTATGACCGCACCCAGGGTACCGATAAAAGTGGGCGCCGGTATGAAATAGGGTAAAGTCACATCAATGTTGTGCTTCATCCCGTAAAAATAGTGACCAAACTCGTGACATCCCAAAATGAGAAGTAAAGTGGCTGAAAAGGGGAACCCCATGGAAATATCAGACAGTGAGAACGGATGGCCTCCTTCCATAATTGTACCCGCCATAAGGGTGGTGACCACCGTAGCGAGGAACAGACCGATGTTCAGCGGCGGGATGACAATGGGCGGTTTTTCCGTAGATGTTTTTTCCGGAGCATCCTTCACCTTGATCCAGACAGTCCCGTCTTCTCCTGTCACATCTGCTTCCAGGGGCTGGGTTGAAAGTTCGCTTGAAATCTCTTCCTGAGTAGCACCGTTCACCAGTTCCCCCATGGCGACCCACACATCACCGCTGGTACCCATTTTCTTCACACGGAACTTTTCGTCGAGAGATAATAGAAGTTCACGGAACTGTTTTTCTGTCATGATCAGCCTAAAGTGAAACTACAACCGCCGTTACAGGTTCCATCAACTAAGGTTGACATGGTGGACGCCCGTCAATAAATTGGCGCCGTGAAACGGTTTATGGTTCCTCTTTTCCTCTTCGTTGGTACCCTCTGCAGCCAGGAGGCGCCTCTTTTCGATGTGGATGTTCGTATCCGGGTGGTCAATGATGAGATGCTCTATGTAGTGGTTCAGGTGGACAACCGCTCCGGCCGCCGGGTAACTGAACTGGCCGGATACATTACAGAAGCTACTTCGGACGATCAAATTGTCAGTGAAAACAGGATTGTCCACGTCCACCCCTATGATCCCGTACTCACTAGCGACCAGACCACTATCCGAGGCTACACCTACCCTTTCGAAAAGTCCATGGATCACCGGTTCCGGTATCACATAAGCCGCGTCACCTTCCGGAACGACGCCAGGGTGTTCGCCTGGAGTCCGACGGACGGTCTGATCCGCGTGGAATAAAGCGGTTACCCCTTTTTCTTCGACTTCTGTTTTTCCCGCATCATCTTATACTGATCCTCATTCTGTATCTCCAGCATGAGGCTGTTAATCCAATCTTTGCTCCTCCTGGCATATTCATCCACCACTGATGCCGGTTGACCCTGGGCTGTCATATTCACAATTAGAATGGCGGAGGCGATAGGGATATATCTGTTCAGCGGCTCTTTATAATAATTATCCAGCACCCGTACCAGCTCAGCCGTTGAAAGATAGTCTTCCAGTTCCGGCTTTAGATGCTCCGTCACCAAGATCGAGTCGGCAGGCCATAACTTATAATAGTCGTATAGTCGGCCGTCCTGAAGACCATTCAAATAGGCAGATTTAACAAAAAAAGTATATTCTGGGAAACCGGCCGTTTTTTCCGAGATTTTCAGCCAGTCGATGCCGTCCCAGAACAGTTTATGATCCTGGGCCAACAACCCCGCAGGCAGAAGCAGTGCTACGAGGAACAGCCTTTTCATGAGAGAAATCTAGTCAGAGGCGCTGTCTACCGAATCAACAATTACCGAAAGTTGCCGGGTGATATAGACAAGAGTTAAACATACAGCCAAACCGACAACTCCACCGATCATTGAAGCAACCATTACTCTATCTCCTTTTCTTCCATTCCGGAGGGAATTTAGCTCCGAATATGGTCTGAATGAAACGGTGAGAGCACTTCAGTAAAGAAGAATGTAATAGATCACATAAAGCCAGGAAAAGAGTCCATGAATAATGGCCCAGAAGACCGACTTGTTCACACTAAAGGAAATGGCGATGGCCAGGGCGGTGCCGAATGTGATGCCCGTCTTGAGCCACTGTCTCTGATCCAAATATTCAATCATTTTTCCTTCCAGAAATCTTCCAGCTCCACACCGAGACCGTCCGCCACCCGGTTTACATAGGCAAAGTAGGCGACAATCTGGTTAATATCGAGGATAGCCTTATCATCTAAGCCGGCCTCTCTGAGAGGTTTCAGATCAGCGGCTTCCATTCGCGTCGGTGATTCTGTCAGTTTAACTGCATAATCAAGCATGGCCCGTTGCGATAGCGTCAAATCAGCATTGGTATAGTCTGTTTTCAGTTGGTTTACAAACGTTTCATCATCTGTCAATCTGAGGAGGCCCTCCCCATGATGGGTCAGTCAGTAATGGCACTCATTGACGACTGACACAACAACAGCAATCATCTCGCGCTCCGGCCGCGGGATGGGTGACTTACCGTACATCACCGCTTTGTAGAGAGCAATATGTCCCTTCAGTGATTCAGGGCTCAAACTGTGAATCTTTATAATATTGTCCACCCCGCCCCACGGCTCCACGTTCTTATCGTAAAGTTCTTTCAGTTCCCCTTCAGCTTCTTCTTCGAGGATCATTTTAATCCACGCCACTGTTAACCTCCATCAACTGGTGTACCCAGCCTCCGTCCGCTCCCGGGCAACTATGGCCTTCATCCGGTCAATGAGTTCTGTATAGCGGGGGTCATCACGAATGTTGTCAAAACGGGGATCGATCTCGATCCACCTGTATTGAGTCCAACCTTTGTCTACTGCCTTTTCTAACCAGTTCAGAGATGAATCTTTATCATTCATTACTGAATAAGCCTCCGCCAAAATGTAACGGGTACGAGACCAGACATCTCCCCCCTCTTCAATCCGCTTCAGCTGCTGATCGATCACTTCATCAATAAGTGTGCCTGCCCACCCTTTATCCCACTTTTGCAACAGAACGTAGGCTAACGCTACTTTATAATCAGGCGGGACATGCTTCATCTTCTGGAGATGGTCTAGGGCAGCATTGTAATCCCTGGCAAAGAGGAAAAGGTCCGCTGCAACTCGATGAGCATGATTGTCGTTGGGCCTAAGTAACAAGAGACGTTCCATGGTGGCTCTTGCCTTTTTCCAGTTCCCCTCTATACAGTATTGCGTTATCAATATATTGTGAAGTTCAAAACCGTCAGGATTTTTCTCCATCGCATCTGAAATTAGATTGTGCAATTCATCATAGTCTTCCAGAGCTTGGTATGCCAGAGCAAGGATGTAAACAACACGCAAGTTGTAGGGATCACTTTGTCGGCCCCCTAAATGATGCTTCAAAGACTTACTCAAATCACCTTGCCACCAATAAGCTAAGGCTAAGTTTGACTCAGCCATGACATAACCCAATTCAATAGCTCGTTTGTTCATCTCGATTGCCTCGGAGATGCGGCCCAAATAACTTGAGATTAGAGCTCTAGCTTTATATCCTTCAGCTAAATCCTTATTTATTGAAAGAGCCTTCTCTGATGATTGAATGGAGAGTTCACTATATAATTCATCCTGATTGTCAAGAAACATCTGACCGTATGAATCTCCCATGCCGCTGTAGGCAAGAGCATAAGACGGATCAAGCTTCAGCGCCTGCCTGTAGTAATCGATGGACTTCTCAAAGCCCTCATACGTGTATTTTAAATATTCAGTTCTACCTTTAAGGTAAAGAGTGTACGCCTCCACATTTTGGGTGGGCACCGTGGCCATAGATCTCTTTTCTGACCTAGAAATTCGAGCATTGAGAGCCTCTGCTATGCGTTTCGCCACATCTGTCTGTATCTGGAAAATGTTTTCCATTCTTCGGTCGTAAGTATCTGCCCACAGGTGCTGGTCACTGTCGGTATCAATGAGCTGGCCCGTTATTCTCAGGTTGTCTCCGTCACGCCTGACACTCCCTTCAAGTATGGCAGCCACACCCAGCTCTTCCCCGATCTCCCTGATAGTCTTGGTGGTCCCTTTGTACTGGAGAACAGATGTCCGGGAAATGACCAGCAGATCGCTCACCTTTGAAAGCTGTGTAATGATCTCTTCCGTAATGCCATCAGAGAAATACTCGTCTTCCTTGCTGTCGCTGAGATTATCGAACGGCAAAACGGCAATAGAACGTTCAGCTATCCGCTCAGCTTCCCGGTCGCCTCTCGGCACCAGCCAGCCAATGGCGAGCCCCCCAACAACCCCCGCCACAAGAAAAATATTCCGTTTCCTGGCATAGAACGGTCTGGTATCATCTTCCGTTTTACTTACGCTTGATGATGTTGGAACTGCCTTAACAAATCCTTCTGGTGTCCGGTCGAATATCCATGAAACAACCACACTCACTGGCAGCCCCAGCGCCAGCAGTATAATAACGAACTGGGCGGTCCATTTCGGAAAGTCAAAGATGGGAAAAACAATCTCCACCAGCTGCATGATGACAAATGCCACTACAGCGTAAGAGACCAGAGTCCGGACCACCTTCCGGTTTTTCAGTTCATCAATTATACTGTTCATATATTACTAACTCTTCCTCTCAAATCTCTTTCCGGAAACTACCCACAATTGTGCGATTCTTCAAGATGGTGCTGTTTGAGAAGCAATTGCATCTCTGCCCATAATTTCTTACTCTCTGTTGTGGTAGTCACGCCGCACTTCCAATCTATTGGAGCGAGTTCACATCAACAACGGAGGATGAGACAATGATGAGACGGTTCACCCATTTACTGATTCTTTTCAGCAGCTTTGTCACACTACAGGCCGAAAAATATGACGAAACTTTTTTCAATAATTTCGAATGGCGGAATATCGGTCCCAACCGAGGAGGACGGTCTCTTTCATCTATGGGTAGTCCCGGTCGGCCCAACGAATACTACTTCGGCGCTACCGGAGGGGGACTCTGGAAAACCACAGACGGCGGCAACACTTGGTTTCCGGTAACCGATGGCAAAATCACCTCTTCTTCTATCGGAGCTATGGCGGTGGCGGAAACCAACCCCGACATTGTTTACATTGGCGGTGGGGAGACGCAGCTTCGCGGCTCCATCACTCAGGGTGACGGCGTCTACAGATCAACAGACGGCGGTGAAACCTGGCGCCACGTTGGTCTTCGGGAAACACAGGCCATAGCCCGAATCCGAATTCATCCCACCGATCCG
>DCXX01000071.1:14583-26752 GCA_002329125.1 Fidelibacterota bacterium UBA2125
AGAGGCATCTTCCGTTCCAAAGATGGCGGCAATAGCTGGGAGAAAATTCTTTATAAAAGCCCTAAGGCGGGAGGTGTTGATATTTCCATTGACAGAACAAATCCTAAAGTGATCTACGCCTCTCTTTGGCAAGTCTACAGAAGAGCCTGGAAAATGTGGGGTGGCGGGCCATTTAGCGGTATTTATAAATCTACCGATGGTGGAGATACATGGACAGAATTGACCAAGAATCCTGGTATGCCGGAAGGACCCATAGGTAAGATCGGTATGGCAGTCTCTCCCGCTGATGCTAATCGTGTCTGGGCTATAGTTGAAGCACCTGAAGGTGGCGTCTTCCGCTCCGATGATGGAGGAAAAAGCTGGGAAAGAACCAATGACGATAGGAAAATCCGTCAACGTCATTTTTACTATTCCCGTATTGTGGCTGATCCGTGGGACAGGGAAACGGTCTACGCCCTCAACACCCGTCTCTACAAATCGATGGACGGCGGTGTCACATTCGATACCCAGATCAGTACCCCCCACGGCGATCAGCACGATCTCTGGATTGACCCCAACGACCCCAAACGGATGGCTAACTCCAATGACGGCGGAGGGAATGTCTCCATCAACGGCGGCGAAACTTGGACGGAACAGGATTATATTACCACCCAGCTCTATCATGTGAATGTCACCAACGACTTCCCCTACCACGTCTGCGGTGCCCAGCAGGACAACAGCACTGTTTGTGTCCCGAGTGACGGTTGGAACAATATGCAAGCCCGGGGACCCAACCACGGCTGGTACTATTCAGCCGGCGGTGGTGAAAGTGGCTACATTACGCAGCACCCGTCCAAATTGGATATTTTTTATGCCGGTAGCCAGGGCGCGCTATTAACGCGTTATGACCGCTCGACGGGGCAGATTAGGGATATTCAGGTCTACCCCCGTTTTTTCTCAGGAGAACCGGCAAGCGCTCTTCCCGAGCGGTGGCAGTGGACCTTTCCCATTGTCTTTTCCCCGTTGGATGAGAACAAGCTATATACCTGTTCCCAGCATGTTTGGCTTTCGGAAAATGATGGGCAGAGCTGGAAAAAGATCAGTCCTGATCTGACCTACGCTGACCCATCTACCCTTGGCCCCACCGGTGGACTAATCACAATGGATATGAACGGGCCAGAGATTTATGCCACTGTCTTTGCCCTCACACCGTCTCAGCATGACATAAATACAATCTGGGCTGGTTCCGATGATGGACTGATGCACATAACACGGGATGGCGGAGACACCTGGACAAAGATTACTCCGCCCGATATGCCAAAGTTCTCCCGGATCTCTATCATTGAAGAATCTTCTCACACACCAGGCACCGCCTATGTGGCTGCAAACAGGTATCAGGTAGACGACCGGGCACCTTATATCTGGCGTACACGGGATTACGGCAAAACCTGGACAAAAATTGTGAACGGTGTTGTGAATGGTCACTTTGCCCGCGCAGTCCGGGAAGATTCCGTGAAAGAAGGGCTCCTGTTTCTCGGCACGGAGCATGGCGTCTACGTCTCTTTCGACGCTGGGGACAGCTGGCAGTCCATCCAGCTCAATTTGCCTGATACACCTATCCGGGATCTCCAACTCAAAAATTCCGATGTGGTCCTGGGGACTCACGGAAGAGGCTTCTGGATTCTGGACGACTATGACCCTCTAAGAGAATACTCAGACCGGACAGCTGTGGAATCGCTGACTCTGTTCAATCCTCATGACGCCGTTCGCAATGCGCAGACTGCTGCACTCCAATACTATCTGGGAGAAAAAGTGGATTCGGTTAAGACTGAGATCTACGATTCCGAAGGTAACCTGGTGATTTCAGTGATAGGTGACTCGATAGCGAAAGAGGAAACGGAAATTAACCCCTGGTACCGGACTCGCACCACCGGTCCGCCCACTACAGCCAAAGGTCTGAACAGGTGGGAATGGAATTTGCGTTATAAAGGTGCAACCATGTTTGAGGGGATTATCATCTGGAGCGGCCGGCCTCAAAATGGACCGAAGGCACCTCCTGGAACTTACGAGGCACGTGTAACCGTGAATGGCATAACAAAATCAGCCAAGTTCAACGTAATAATGGATCCGCGTCTGGAAGGTGTGACGGAGCAGGATCTTCGGGAACAGTTCCAGCTCGCCTCACAGATCAGGGACAGAACTTCCACCGCCAATGAGGCAGTCATACAGATTCGTCACATCCGCGATCAGATCGATGACCGGTTGGAAAAGACAAATGACCGGAGGATCAGAAAGATGTCCTCCGACCTTATGGGAAACCTTACAAAGATCGAAGAAGCACTTTATCAGACAAAAAATGAGAGTGGACAGGATCCTCTGAACTTCCCAATACGTCTGAATAACCGCCTCGCCTCTCTCCGCCGAAGTGTGGAGAACGGTGATGCTAAACCGACGGATGGTGCCTACAAGGTTTTCGGTGAACTGTCAGCCGAATTGGATGGGCACTTGGAGGCGCTAGACGGGGAACTGACTCAAAGGCTTAATCCCCTGAATTCCCGCCTCACCAGTAAACAACTGGAGCCCGTATCTGCTACGGAAGAATAAAAGTAAGGCAGGTTACCTAACCATTAGCGGGAACGTGTGAGAATCGAACTCACCTCCCACCTCTCCGGCGGGACGACGGTTTTGAAGACCGTGGCGGGCACCAGCCACGCAATCATTCCCATTTTCAAGAGGATTAGATAATTTAGATAATGGCTATCGTGGTCATCTAATCACAAACAGAGCTACTCCGGGCGTCTGACCACCAAATAATTAAAGCCCAAATCTCTTTTCAATTTTTTCCCGGCGGACTCCGCTTCTGCCCGGTTGCCGAAACGGATCACCTGAACCGCATATAGATTTTTTCCCTTCACCGTCACAGGCCACACCTCAGCGTCATATCCGCTCTGCTGGAGTCGCTGAACCTGCCGAAGAGCATTCTGCCGTGCGCCGAAGGCCCCAACCTGAACCACAAACGGTCTTGGAGGCGGTGGCGGTGCCATATTTTCCGGTGGAGGCGGCTTTCTCCTGGGCTGTGGCTCGTTGGCCTTTGAATTTGAGACAGCAGGTTCACTGGCAGTCTGAGAGCGCTGTGGCACTGAAACCGCCGGAGAAGCACCGACCCGTTTCATCCCTTCAGAGAACGGTGAAGGTGCAGTGTCACCCAGGGGCCGACTGGCCAGGGGCCGCTCAGAAGAAAAATCGTAGTTGAAATCGTGAGAGGGAAATCTCGCCCCATAACTCTGAATATAGTATTTCGCACTGTCAGTTTCACCAATGGCCAGGAGTGAATTGATCTGAAGATCGATGACCCGCTGAAGATGCTCAGAATTGGGATAGACTCTCGGTAGCTTGGCCAACTCTCTGCTGGATTGCGTATAAAGTCCCCGGGCATAGAGATATTCGCCTACCTTTGCGATAGCATCATCAGCAAAGGGCGAATCAGGATAGTTCTGGATAAGCGATTTATAGGTAATGACAGCTTCTTCCGCCCGCTCCTTCACAAGGGCCGAAAGAAAAATAACGGTATCGTTGCCGGGATATTCCTCCATCAGTTGAGGAATGCGAGCTCTCACAGCATCCAAATTGCCTGACTCTATTTCTCGAAACAGATCGGAAAAATCCTGTGACCATACCGGCATGACCAACAAAGAAAAAGAGAGCATTATTGAAAAATGTCTGATCATGGCTACATCAGCGTCCCCCGTGCATGAGGGAGACAATTTCGTCCACTTCGTTGGACAGTTCATCCTCTTGTCGTTTCCGGAGTTCCAGCTTCAGCCGCGCCAGACGAATTCTTACGGACTGACCATTTCGGTTCGTAAGATCATCTACTATTGCGATGGCCTCATCAAACTCACCCTTCGCCGCCAGCACATTGATGAGCCCGGAAAATGCATCCATATTACTGGAATCTTTTTCACTCAGTTCACGGTAGAACTCCTCTGTCTCACCAAACCTTCCTAGTTCAAAAAGGGCCTTTTCCAGTCTACCGTAAACCTGTCTGCCGCCTCCTGCTGATTTTTCCGCAAATATTGTCCACTGTGCAACAGCCTCATCAAGGTTCCCCTCATCCTCGGCAAGATTCCCAAGGTAGAGATATGCATCAGCAAATGAATCGTCTGCCGATATAGCTTTATTATAAAAACCTTTTGCTTCCTGGAACAAGCCGTCCTCTTCCCTATCCCGCCCTTGCATCAGGATGTAAAAAGCGCGCTTCTTGGACCTTTCTTCACGAGTCACTTTTTCCAGGCGGCGCAAATATTTTGAAGCTTTCTCCCACTTTTTCTGCTTTTCACTGATGTCAATCAGAAATTCGAGAGCCCACCGGTTTTTCTTGTCCAGCTTCAAAACACGGTTAGCATGTTCCTCAGATCTGTCATACCTCCCCGATGCGGAATAGTCCCTGGCCAGGCTGGCGTAGATTTCCCTCTTCACGGCAGATGAAAGCCGCCTCCGGAAAGTAAGAGATTGATGAATTTTAATGGCCTGGTCGGTCTGGGACCGTTCCCGGAAGATGTCCCCCAGTTTCAGGTAGGCCTGGACATTCTCAGTATCTTCCCGGACAAGTTCCCGTAGTTTGGTGAATGCGTCGTTAGTCTCACCCTGAAGAAGACACTCCAGAGCTTCTGTATAAAGAAATTGTGAATCTTTTTTCCGGCGGAAAAGTCTGCCTAGCAGATCCACTATTCTTCCTCGTCGTCATCCTCGTAGACCCCTTCATCAACAGCAATGTTCCTGAGGGAGTTGATTTCGTCTGACACTTTCTTGTTTTCGTTTCTCAGCAGACGTGCCTCAGCCTTGCTTGTCATGATCACTGATAAAGCCAAGGCATAACCGATGAAAATGCCCACACCAACAGTTATAAGGATGACAACGGCAACAGGAACATTCTCAAATTGCCTCACAAGAAGATCAATAGCTACCGGTTCGGTATTCTTAACCAAAACCATGAGAAGCCCCAAAAGTACCACAATACTCAATAGAGCTTTAAACAACCGCATGAGATTTTTTTCCTACTTGAATAATTTCTCCGAACAGAGAGACGCCCCGGGCATCGATGATTGTAACATCTACAAAATCACATATCTCAGCTGAGCCTTTGGGAAAGATGACCCATTTGTTGTTATCGGTTCTTCCGGCCCATTCGCTTGAAGACTTTTTGCTTTCCTTCTCAACAAGCACATTCACCGTTTTCCCGATCTCCTGCCTGTTTCTGAAGAGCGTATGTTCATGTTGAAGATCGAGAAGCTTTGCCAAACGGACCTCTTTCACTTTTTCAGAAATATGATCGCTGTATTCGGCGGCTTTGGTACCGGGTCTTGAAGAATACTTGAAAGTAAATGCCGAATCGAATTTTACTTTTTCCATGACAGCTAACGTCTCATCGAATTCTTCCTCCGTCTCACCAGGGAAGCCTGCAATAATATCTGTAGATATGCCGCAACCTGGCAGAATGTTCCGGATCCGCTCGGTCAAAGAGAGAAATTTAGCCTGGGTGTAGGTTCGATTCATTCTTTTCAGAATTCTGTCAGCACCGGCCTGTAGCGGAAGATGGACTGAATTGCAGATGTTGGCGTGATCTCGAATGACAAAAAGCATATCGTCATCAACATCCTCCGGATGAGGGGATGTGAAGCGGATTCTCATCACACCAGGAATCTGGGCAACAGCATCAAGGAGTTCCGGGAAACGGGCATCGCTATGTCGGTAGGAGTTCACATTCTGACCAAGAAGTGTAATCTCTACAAAACCGTGGTCCACCGTCTGCCGGACCTCTTCCACAATACTCTCCACAGGACGGCTCCTCTCTCGCCCCCGGGTGAAGGGGACGATGCAGAATGTACAGAACTTGTTACATCCCCGCATGATGGAGATCCACGCATTGATCCCTTCCTGGCGGGAAGGATAGAGATTTTCATACACTTCAAACCGAGAGAGACGCGTGTCAACAACGGAAGCACTGGTCTCATCATGTCGGCGAAGAAGTTCAGGTATCCGGCGGTATGAGTCCGGGCCCAACACAAAATCTACATATGGTTTATTTTGAAGAATGTTATCCTTCACGTGCTGAGCCATACAGCCCATAATGCCGATTACCATTCCCGGATTTTCGCTCTTAAGCATTCTGAGCTTTCCCAGGCGGGAATGTATCTTGTCCTCAGCATGCTCCCGAATTGCACATGTATTGAGAAAAACAGCATCGGCACCGGACTCGGAGTCTGATTCGGCAAAACCGCTCTTCTCCATCATGCCGGCCACAAGTTCAGAATCTGCCACATTCATCTGGCAGCCATAGGTCTCAATATAATATCGCTTCATTTAGGTAAAGTTACCCCCCCGTCTGAAAGAGAGTCAAGAACCTCGTTCCGCGAGATGACTCTTATTTTATTTGAGATTACGGGCTAAAAAATAGTGTTCGGGATCCTGGGGCGTCCCGAAATAGTGCACTTCGTAGTGAAGATGACTAGCAGTGGATCTTCCTGTGTTCCCTACTTGACCAATCAGATCACCCCGCTTGATATCCTGACCCCGCTTCACCAGTATCTTGTCCAAATGAGCAAAAAAGGTACGATAACCGTGACTGTTATTTATTTTAATAGTTTTGCCATAATTGCCCAGCTTACCGGCTGAGACAACTTTCCCATCAGCGGTGGCGTAGACGGGCGTTCCTTTATTGGCAGAAATATCCAGCCCATGGTGGAATCGCATTTCACCGGAAAAAGGATCGTTTCTGTAACCCATACCTGTATTCAAATACCCACCCTCGATGGGCCGGATAGACGGGATTGATGAGAGACGCTGTGAATTATCCTTGATAGTATTGTAGATAGTTGTGTAGCTCTCTTTCTCAAGACGGACTTTTCGGCGTAATTCGCTGATATTCATCTCAATATCTGATATCTTCGCATCAATACCCGGAATCAGTGTCTCAAGATTTGAGGTTTGATTCTCGGTATATCCTCCTACACCAACCCGGCGAATATCCTGATCGATTAGAGGCAGATTGGCATAAGTTCTTAAGGCTTGGTCTTTTTCTTCCAGTTCCGCCATATCTTGCTGCATTTTATCAAGACTGGCTTGCAAGTCTGTGAGAACAGTGACGAGAGACTGATTTTTTTCCCGCACCTCCTGAAGTTTCGCCTGGTAAAGATACCGGGTCAGAAATTCAGTTGTAAAGAAAAGAGCTGAAGCTGAGAGAACAATGGCAATCACAGATATAATAATCACTGTACTCTGTGAAAGCGACCATTGGTGTACATTTACATCGTTATCATCTCTAATAACGACAAAGCGCATCCCGCCGCTTGTGTTCCCCTTTCCACTGAATAAAGACATGATATTCGAGGTAGTCTCAAGGGAATTTTAAGATATCAGACTAATTATCCAAAGAAAATCAGCCCAAGAATGCCCGAAGCAGATGGGCCCTGGTTGCGTGCTGGAGCCGTTTTATAGCACGTTCTTTCAATTGCCTGACTCTCTCCCGGGTAAGTCCCAACTGGTCTCCAATTTCTTCAAGTGTCAGAGGACGGTCCATGTCAATTCCAAAATAGTATTCAATAATCATCGCCTCCCGCTCCGGGATTGTATTCAGCACTCGCTTGATCTCTTCAGTGAGTGACTTCTTCATGATCTGGGCCTCGGGACGGCTATCTTTCGATTTCAGGAGATCGCGCAATGATGTTTTTTCATCATCCCCCACGGGCTGGTCAGTAGAGAGGCTTCTGGTATTGAACTGCACAAGTTCTTCAGCTTCCTGTTTCGTTATCTCCATCACTTCAGCCAGTTCCCCTAATGTGGGCATCCTCTCCAGTGATTGTTCTAACTCTTCGGTCCGTCTTTTCATCTTGATTACGGCATTGGCCACATTCGCCGGTAGACGCACCACTCTCCCCTGATCCGCAATAAATTGAAGGATGGACTGTCTTATCCACCAGACGGCGTAGGATATAAACTTAAAACCCCGCGTTTCATCAAAGCGGTAAGCCGCTTTGATGAGGCCGATATTGCCCTCATTTATGAGATCTTCAAGAGGAATCCCCGTAACGCGGTATTTGTTCGCCACAGACACAACAAACTTCAAGTTGGCGTTAATCAGTTTGTTGAGCGCCTCTTTATCCCCTTTCCGAACAAGCTTAGCTAGCCTGATCTCCTCCTCGGTATCCAAGGGCTCGGTATTCTCTATTTCGCTGAAATATACAGCGAGGGAATGACCGAGAGAGTCACTTGTTTTCTTAGAAACCAAAAGCCAGACGGAAACCCTGACCTAAACCGTCAAACTAGTCTGAAGATTCGGTAGTCTCCTCTTCCTCCTTACTTGAACTGTATTCTTCCTTGATCTCCTCAAGGTGCTCTTCCTTATTGACAATCCTTTCTTTAATATCCTTTGCCTCCCCTACAAACTTCAAAAACTTATCGTTTCCGGTGAAGTTGGAGACGTTCTCACTTTCCGTAGAATCAAAAACATAGCGGCCAAGACCAGCAAAGCATTTGTCCATATCCCGTTCAAGCTGATGAATTTCCAATTTTGCCTTACCGACTTTAGTCAACTCTTCGGTCTTGGTGGCAGCAACTTTACCGAGTTCCTCAGCTTTCTCAGCTGCAGCATTCCCAACCTCTTTTATATTCTTTTTGAGATTATCCCAGATTGCCATGTTATTTTCCTCCCGATTCCTAATTAAGTGTTGGTATAATGTATAAACAAATTTTGATTATTGTTTTCCCCATCGCTCATTCGCCCAGTATGCGACGTAAAAAAGTGCTGCTCCACCGGCAAGGGCCTGGACTTCGAGTATGAGGTTTCGATCACGTACACCGATATAGAGTCCCGAAAGCACTGAAAGGAGAGCCAAGATTTGCAGTGATCGAAATAGCACATAACTCATTTATTACTCCGTTCAGGATGGCAAGTTCCGTCAAATTAGTCAGACTCCAGAGAGGAAGTAAGCAGTTTTTTCACCACTTTAGGATCGGACTTGCCACCAGTAACCTTCATCACCTCACCCATGAAAAAACCGAATAGCGCTTTTTTCCCTTCTCTGTATCTGCCCAGTTCATCAGGGTTATTGGCCACCACCTGAGCCACCGCTTCACTGAGCGCACTTTCATCAGACACTTGAGCAAGACCTTCCTTTTTGATAATTTCAGCCGCTGTCAGATCACTCTTCACCATTCTCCGCAAGATATCTTTTCCCGTAGCAACATTGACAGTACCGTTCTTTACAGAATTCAACAGCCCGGTAAATTGATCAGGCGTAACGGGAAACGACGATACAGACATCCCTCCATCTTTGATGATACTGAGCACTTCCCCCATTATCCATTTGGTAGCCTCCCCCGGTGCGGCTCCGGCTGAGACTGTCTCCTCAAAGTAGTCAGCCAGCAATTTTTCAGAAGTGAGAACCAGTGCATCCTCTAGCCGGAGACCGTACTGATTAACAAAACGTTCCTCTCTCTCATAAGGCATCTCCACAAGCGAGGAACGGATCGAGTACAAACTGTCATCACTCACAGAAAGGGGTACCAGGTCGGGATCGGAAAAATAACGATAGTCATGTGCCTCTTCTTTAGAACGCATTACTTCTGCTTTTTGTTCTGCTTCATTCCAAAGAAGGGTAACCTGTTCCACTTCTCCTCCTTCATCAAGCACCTGAGCCTGGCGCACAATTTCACTGGCCAACCCCTGCTCTACACCTCGGAATGAATTCATATTTTTCATCTCTGTTTTTACGCCAAACTTACTCTCACCCAAGGGCCGGACAGAGATGTTGGCATCACATCGGAGATTCCCCTCTTCCATGTTGCAATCACAGATGTTAAGATATTCAAGTATCTGTTTAAGTCGAACTAGGTAAGCCCTTGCTTCTTCGGGAGATCGAATTACTGGTTCTGATACAATTTCCACCAAAGGAACACCGCATCGGTTAAAGTCGACTTTGGTGCCATCTCCGTTCTCAGCATGGATGGATTTGCCTGCATCCTCCTCCATATGAATACGGGTTAAGGCTATATCTTTTATCTCGTTTCCCCAACGAATAGTCACCTGGCCACCAACACAAAGAGGTTCGTCGTATTGCGATATTTGATAACCTTTGGTGAGATCTGGGTAAAAATAATTTTTTCGTGCGAAGCGTGAAAGCTGTGTGATTTTGCTCCCCACCGCCAAACCCAACCGCAAGGCGAAATCTACAGCTTGCTCATTAGCTACAGGCAGAGCGCCAGGAAGTCCAAGGCAGGTTGGGCATGTATGACTGTTGGGCGGAGCACCATAACTGTTACGGCAGCCGCAAAACATTTTTGTCTGTGTGGAGAGCTGAGCGTGAACCTCAAGACCTATAATCGGCTCCCAACGCTCAAGCACAGCCAAAAAATCGCTCATGATAAGATTAATTTAGAAAGAGATGAGGCCGTTAGGAAGCTGTTCAGCCGAAAAAGATAAAGAAAAAAGCCTATCTTAAAAGATCTCGAAGTCGTCCCTGTTACCCTGTTCCATTCCCTGCCGGCTGAAACGGCTCCTGTCTTCCATCTTTCCAAAGCGATATTCCAAAGAAAGAGTAAAGGTTCGACTAAAAAAGTCTCGGTTGGCCTCTTGGGACCAGTTGTCACCCCAAGTTTCGAAATGGAATCCTGTCAGGTTAAACGGGTCTCCCATCCGGACTGAAACATTCAGTTTCTCATCAAGGAACTTCTTTTTCAACGACACGGCGGAGAAAGACATGGACCCCATTCTGCCCATAGGTATATCCCGCGACGGCATATAAAACATGAAGAACATCATTTCCGTCGTCGGATTCACGTTCCAGGTTGTGTTAATACTGTACCGCTGGCCCTTTGCAGTCCTGTTGTAATCTTCCCCGAAAATGTCTGTATTGATTTCATCCCAGTAGACACTTCCATTGAACATGAGCCTAAATTTCATGCCTAAAGAACCAATTAAAGTATATTCCAACCCTTTGCTTTCCTTTTCACTGATATTCTCATAAGTGGCAATGGATACACCGCGATCTGTAACCTTTTTGTACCGCTCGATCTTGTCCTTGGTATAACGGTAATAAGGGCCCACGGTTACTGAAAAACCTCTTGAGAAACGGCCAATATTAATCTCGTAAGAGTCAATGTATTCCGGTTTCAGAAAGGGATTTCCCGCCCGCATATTTTGCATATCCTGGCGGGTGGTAAAAGGGTTCAGCTGCCGGGAACGGGGACGGTTTACCCGCTTGGAATAGCTAGCCTGAACTTGCAAAATCTGAGGTGCACCGGCTGAGAGGGAAAGACTAGGGAAAAAACTGTTGTAAGGGTTTTCAAATTTTTCGTGGGTATTTACCAGTTCTGAGTTCATGGATACATTTTCATACCGACCCCCCAGGGTCATGCCCACAATACCTAGAGTCGTGGTATACTGGACGTAGGCAGCGTTTATATTCTCGTCGTAGAGAAATTGATTGGTGTAGAGGCTGTCATTAACAAAAATTCCGTTGCCATCATCAAAAATGTAGGCCAGTTGACTGTCGTCCCGCGTTCGCAACCTGCTGTTAAAACCGACTTCCAGAACATTGCCGTTTTCAAAAGGATGAACATAATCAGTTTTCAGATCAAAGTTGGTATCAGCTCCTTCATTTCCATTTTTTGCTCTGTTTGGGTCCACAACTTCCTCAAAACCGGGCTGAGGTGTTGTCCAGTATTCACTGTCACCCTCACTCCCCCCTGAAGAGAAACGAATAAATGAAGTAAGCTTCTGTTTAGGGTTCTTGAATTTCTTGTCATAATTAAAGTTGATATCGTAACCACCCCTGTCACTGAGACCGTCCGTATCTCGGTAATATTCAGAATCAAAAAGACCGCTTTCTTCAGTAGTGGTCAGATTATCATTAACACCATCACCGCCGTTAAGAGTGGCAGCAAAAGCCACAGATTGCATGGGATCAATGAAATATTCAAACCCTGTTTTCAGAAACAGGTTGTCCCCGTTTCGGTCTCCCTCATTATTCTGGTCGAGTATACTGTTATAGGAATCAAACTGAAAAATGCGGTAAGAATCGCCTGAAAACTGACGGATACTTTGCCGAACGCCCACATTTGCATAAGTGTTGAAAGTGACGGTACGCCAGTTAACCTGGCCGGAAATATTTTTTCCACCCCTGGAATCAGC
>DCXX01000070.1 GCA_002329125.1 Fidelibacterota bacterium UBA2125
GTTGCTCGATTGGTTGGAAAGGCCGGAAGCAAATTATCCACTCATGTGTGGCGTGGCGCATCCATCGGAAATTTAGGCGGCTGGCAGGTTGCCCGTACCCTGCATTTGCTGAATGTACTTACTGGATCTGTGGGAACGGAAGGGGGGACATCTCCCAGCGCCTGGAATAAATTTCATCCGGAATTCTTCGATTCACCACCGGGACCAGATGCCTGGAATGAACTGAACTGGCCCAGGGAATACACCTTGACCCATTACGAAATGAGTGAAATTCTGCCCCACTTGCTGAAAGACAACCGCGGTTCTCTGGATGTCTATTTTACACGTGTTTTCAATCCTGTCTGGACTTATCCCGACGGATTTAGCTGGATTGAAATGTTGTCCGATGAAGAGAAAGTAGGATGTCATGTAGCATTAACTCCCACATGGAATGAAACTGCATTTTTCGCTGATTATGTCCTTCCCATGGGACATGCATCGGAACGACATGATATAAACTCCTATGAAACACAGGCCGACGTCTGGATTGCGTTTCGCCAGCCGGTTTTGCGAGAAAAAGCGAGGCGTGATGGAAAAGAAGTGAAATTCACCTACGAAGTCAATCCTGGCGAAGTGTGGGAAGAAGATGAATTTTGGATTGAGCTCTCCTGGCTGATTGATAAGGATGGCGATTTCGGTATCCGTGATCATTTTATGAGTCCTTACCGTGAAGGTGAAAAAATCAACATTGATGAATATTATCAATACATTTTTGAAAACACAAAAGGGCTTCCGGAAGCATCAGAAAATGAAAAGCTGACTCCGCTGGAATACATGAGAAAGTTTGGCGCCTTTATGGTCGAAACTGAAGTGTTTACAAAAAATGAACAAAGCTTATCCAATGAAGAGATGATTGGAACATCGATAAGAAAAAATGGCCAGATAGAAAAAGACGAACAAATCATTGGTGTTCAAGTTGATGGTAATAATTGTACAGGATTTCCCACACCATCCAAACGGCAGGAATTGTATTCGCAAACTATGGTGGACTTTGGCTATCCGGAACATGCTACTCCGGGATACCGCATTAAAAGTCATGTTCATCCTGATGAAATGGATAAGAGTAAAAATGAATGCGTGCTTTTACCCAATTTCCGCTTACCTACCCACATCCATTCACGATCTGCCAATGCAAAATGGCTCACGGAAATTGCCCATCGAAACCCGATCTGGATCCACACCAAAGATGCAAAGCAACTCGGCGTAGACAATGGCGATTTACTCAAAGTGACAACACCCATCGGCTGGTTTGTAGATAAGGTCTGGGTGACAGAATCCATAAAACCCGGAGTGGTTGCCTGTTCGCATCATATTGGACGGTGGCGACGTCAGCAAGACAAAGGAAATCGCTATATGACCAATACGGTGGATATACGAAATATGGGAAATGGGCAATGGAGAATGGAAACGGTGAAAGGTGTTGAGCCCTGGAAAACAGACGATCCGGACACTAACCGTGTTTGGTGGCGAGATGGCGGAGTTCATCAAAATATTACTCATGCGGCAAATCCAGATCCTATTTCCGGAGCCCATTGCTGGTTGCAAAAAGTGAGCATTTCTAAACCGGCGCCCGGTGAAAAATATGGAGATGTTTTCGTAGATACGAATAAATCCTTCGACCATTTCAAGAAATGGAATGAATGGGCCAAGGAGAAAGAAACTCACCCAGATGGCTTGCGAAGACCATTGTGGATGGCAAGGCCGTTGGCTCCACAGAAGAAACAGTTTTACCTATAATATTAAACTTTTAAACCTGGTTTTCCACATATGAATAAAATTTTTCTATTAAGTGGATATTTAGATTTGCATATCCCTTTATATATGTTATATTTTAATTAAGGAATTAGGAATCCGAGATCTTAAATGTTGCTTTCGAAGTCCACAGAATACGGTATCAGAATTGTTATCTACCTTTTGAAGGTTGGCAGCAATGGTTACGTGCGAATACAAGAAATTTCTAATCATTGTAATGTTCCATTATATCGTCTTAGTAAAGTTGCGCAGAAACTGACGCGGGAAGGACTCCTGGAATCTTATACAGGACCTAACGGAGGCGTCAGACTAACCAAGACAGCTGATAACATCCACTTGCTGAATGTTGTCAGGGCTGTGGATGGAGATGATGCATTCTCACGTTGTGTGCTGGGATTGGAAAATTGCAATGACGAGAAACCTTGTGCCGTTCATGAACACTGGAAAGAAGCTAGAGATGTTATTTTGAATATGTTCGAGAGCAAGACAATAAGAGATCTTATTGACATCGACAAAATACAGGAGGTGTAAGGTGTCTGATATCAGATTGAGAAGTTCGATAAAGAATCCGATCCTCAACATCAGAAAAGCAACAGTTCATAGCATGCATATAAGGCAAAGTTTTATTTTAACACCAATGTTCGGATTAATCCTCTTTAGTTTACTGTCTGTAATCAGATTAGAATCGGCAACAGACCCGGGGAGAACTGGTGCAACCCTGTATAAAGAGTATTGTTCAGTCTGCCATGGTGATGAAGGAAGGGGAGATGGATTCGCTGCTGAATATCTTGACCCCAGGCCCCGGGATTTCACATCAGGTAAGTTCAAGATTCGCTCTACAACTAGTTTGCCCACTGATGACGACATTACCCGGTCAATTACTGAGGGTATCCCCGGTACCTTGATGCCCGCATTTGAATTTGAGGAAGGCTTGACGAAAGTAGAGATAGAGACATTGGTCCCGTATGTAAAAAGTTTCTCCAACGCGTTTGATGGCAAAACTCCAGAAAAGATCACGTTACCGAAACCTCCTCGCAGAACAGATGAACTTCTTGTCTTGGGGGAAAAACTATATATCGATAATGAATGTGGAAAATGTCATGGCGATGAGGGGAAAGGTGACGGTCCGTCGGCGGGGACTCTTGTAGACGATTGGAAAAATCCTATACGTGCCTATGATTTTACAGTGCCTGGTAGGATGAAAGGCGGTTCGACTGTAGAGGATGTTTATCGAACCCTTTATGTTGGGATCGGTGGAACTCCAATGCCGGCGTCTGGTGACAATATGAATGCCGATTCACTGATGGCGCTAGCCCATTTTGTCTTATCACTTTCTGACTCTGAAGATGACGATGATGGCTGGGAAGATGACGATGATGACTGGGGAGAAGAATCTTCGGAGACAGTTAAAGTAGATCCCGATCTCGAAATTGGAAAAGATCTAGTCATGGGTGTAAAGCCCTTTGAAAACGGCGGCCCCCCTTGCATGGGTTGTCATAGCGTGATGGGCGAAAAGGCGATAGAATCTGGTGGTGGTCCTTGGGGTCCTGACCTGACAATCGCGCATCAAAAGTTCAAAAAGTATGGTCTTTCCATCTTCCTTGAGACAATACCTTTCCCGACAATGAGACCACTTTACCATTCTCGTAAACTCACTGAGGAAGAGCGAGGTCATGTATTAGCTTTTCTAACAAGCACGCACAACGCCGTTGGGGATAAGATAGTGACCGCAAGTATGTCTCCTTTCTACATTATCACAATTTTGATAGGTATTTTAGGGGTGATTTCACTCACTTTAACAGGACTTGTTGCAGGAAAAAAGAATATGGAGATTAAATAATGAATTGGTTTAAAGAGACAAAGGATTCTAGGTCATGGGAAGAATTTTACCGTAAGCGGTGGAGCTACGACTACAG
>DCXX01000072.1 GCA_002329125.1 Fidelibacterota bacterium UBA2125
CTTGAATCCATAGTGGGTCTCCTTGGTTTATTGTTTAAGCCGGGCAAATAAAAAAGGAGGAAATGTCGTGGGACATTCCCTCCTCTCACGAGTTTGCCTAAGACTCGACTTCATGCGAGCCTCTGTTGATCATTTTATTCTCTTACGCTGTGTACCAATCGAAGGTTCCATAGTTTAGATATATTATCCTTGACAATGATGAAAATTGTTCTGAAAAACTATGGTTAATAAATAATAGGTTGTTCTACAATCCGACAGTAAAAGCAATACTCTGTATAAGGTCGAAAGGTGAGAGGGTAACGGCTGCGTAATCGATGGTAACATTTCTCCCGCCCAACTTCTGGGTCACTCCTCCACCAAAACCTAGCTTCATTTGGTCATAGTTCACTCCTCCTCCGGCCCGGAGTTTCACTTGTCCGATTGTGATTTCGGAACCAAAGTTGGCCCGCTCCACATTGTCTGTAGCATGGATGGCGTCTGCTGTAGCTGTCCATAAAAGATTTGATGTTTCTACAACATTGATAGCCATTCCCAATCGAAAAGCAGTGGGGAGATCCCAATCTCTAGTTCTAAGGCGGCTCTTCGCAGGTTCGTCCAGTCCCAGAAGTGGGTCCACATCGTGTTCAGCGTTTAGGTCACGGCCGTCCAAGCGCATTTTCGTTCCAAAGTTGGTGAGGGACATACCTATTCGTATGCCTCGCCATCCCGGTGAAAAGAGGGTACCAATATCTATTGCTGTGGCTGAGGCAGTTTCATTTGCCACATTGTTGTAAATCCATTTTCCGGTAACTCCTACAACAAAAACATCCGTTAGTGGTCGAGCATATGAGAGGCCGATCATGACATCTGATGCACTGGCGTAAGTTCCATCTCCATCAGGGGACCGGAGAGTGGTGACTTCGATCTCATCCATCTGGAGTGTATTTACGGAAAATGCTACTACACCTGGTCCCTGCAATTTTGTGGAAGCTACAGCCGAATGAAGTCTGAGATCCATAATCCAATCAGTAGTTGAGGCGGAAATAGTTGTTCCCCTCATCCGTCCTAAACCGGCGGGATTCCAGAATGCTGCTGAGGGGCCGTCAGCTGCTGCAACGAATGCCTCACCCATGGCCAGTGCCCGAGGACCTACGCCTATCTTGAGAAAACTGGCAGCTGTAGTTCCTATCTTACTTTCAAATTCTTTCACATCCACTTGGCCTGAAACCAGGGAGAAGAACATAACTGACGCCAATATGATCTGTATCTTCAACGTACCACCAGGATTTTTCCGGATTTTTCTACAGTAGTTCCGTTGGATTCCGATTCAATATGATAGAGATAAACACCGAAAGCCACCTCCATGTCCGATTCATTATGGAGATCCCACCATTCGAATGAACCGCCATTGTGTTCTATGGTTCGAACGAGGTCCCCTGCCACCGTATAGAGCTTGATGGTACATGTTTCCGGTAGGTTGGTGAACTGTATACGGTGCTGACCTTCCCGGGAATCCCACGCTGCCGAAACCACGAATGGATTAGGAACCACCTTAACAAGGTCAATCAAAGGCTTGTCACGCAGTTTGGGCGCCAATGTTGAGAAACGGAACAAATCATCACCATGTAGCGGGCGCATTGTCAGAAGTTGCCATCGGTCACCCTGCCACTCGGTTGCCAGGTAGAGGGAATCAGGTTCACTGAAGCCGAAACTCAGTGTGAAAAGGCCGTAATTTGCTTTTACGGAATTGAAATTGCCGGTAGGGAAATCATTGTCAGCAGCTATGCTTAATAGAGTTATATCATCATTAGGTCCCCATTCATCCTTTGGTGTTTTATCCTTAAAAAGGGAATGGAGTTTATACCTGTTGGTGGAATCTGTAATATCCCACACCGTAAATGGAACGACCACGTTTTTTTGCGCGGGCTGTCCGCCGTAATGGGCGATGTTACCTGAATTGTCGAAGATGATTTCTACATCCCGCCGAGGAACGTCCGGTCTGCCAGTGGCGCCTGGCAGATCTATTGCGACATCACCATCGGCAAAGTGAGCACTGTCCCCTTCAACCAGAATGAATCCTACCGTATCAGCGGGATCATCAATAACGGACAGCCTGAAACCTCTAACGACAGGCGCATTATCGTATCCCATCCAGGATTGGTCTCTTGAAACAATGGGTAAATTGTTTAAGATAGTATCTGCTGAACTGGTCGTCTCAATTAAGTAGAAGGATTTTTCCAGCACACTTCGATACTTTACGCCTAGAGTGTACTCTGCGTCGGCTAGAAGGCTGGGATCATATAGATCGATAAGAATTTCACTTGTGGAAATTCCTGATACATGTTGCAGTCCCAAGTCAGAGATCTTTCCCTGTTCCACGCTACTCACTGGTTTGCTGGGAATAACCGATACTGTATGAGGATTAGCAGGTGTGTTTGGTGTTGTTGCGGGAGTTAATTCGTTGACCGGTACATCCAAAGTGAGGTCAATTCGGTCATAGGCTGTCACCGCATACCAGTATTCAACGCCGTTCACCACATTGGTGTCCATCCAGCTATGTTTCAGACCGTTATCCAGTCCGCTGTCCAATAGCCGCGTTTTTACTTGGAACACATCACCAGCCATTATACAGCCGGCAGGGTTTGCATCACAGTCGCTCGCCAAATTTTCGATCTGGACTACAGCGCCTCCCACGTAGATCAGTTTTCCAGAGGTATAGGGTGCTTCCGTAATGGGATCGCTTCCAGAAACGTAAACAAACTTTGCATCGGTGTCCCAGTTGCCTGTATGGATGATAGAGAAACCATCTGTCAAGAACTGGCGGTTAAGTGCCAATAGCCATCCGTTGCGGGCATCATATACATTAAATGTGCTGTCTGTGACAAATGTAATTAAATAAGTATTCTCCACCATATTCGTAGTCTTTGGAATTAAACCCCATGCCTTAATGGTTGCGTTGGACATAATTGATGTATGGGCAGTCTCAATGGTTCCCAGTTCATCAATACTGTTGAATTTGTTATAATCAGCCAGCGGTTTGTAACCCAGGGGATAGGTGGTGAGATTGTCAGTAGTCTCACCCCAGTTGGCTCCCAAATCAGTACTACGATATATCCGATACCCTTCAAAGTCAGTTTTACCCGTGAGTCTGTCTTGGCTTTTCTCAGCCGATTCTGTATCCCAATAGAGTGTTACCGTTTCATCTGTGGCCACTGCGTTAACTATAGGTGGGTCAGGGGCGGAGGGGGTCTTGAAATCATTGTTGAAAACAGCCAGTGCTGCTTCCGCTGTTTTTACAAGTTGCTCTCGTGTGTCGGCAGTGAGGACCGCAATTACCACGGTCTGAGTATCTCTCGGAGCAATTGTAAAATCACCACTAGCCATGACATAAACGATATCTTTGTTTACTTGAGGACTTGGTGAAAAGATGCCTGGCTTCATGTAATCGTATTGAGCCTCATCACGGGATTTGTAAAGAACTCCGCCAGTTTCCCCTGACTGAGGCATTTGGCCGTAGGTAAAAGATTTCCATGATGTCATCCCTAGCAGATTGCCGTCAGAATCGGTGGGTGATTTCAAAAACTGAATTCCAAGATAAGCAAGATCCACCCCTGGCCAACCGGTGTAATTGTTGTCGTAATCATAAGAGACGGCGAGATTGAGGCTGGTAATAAACTCGGCACTGTCATCTCCGTATTCCGTCTCAAGATGAGCTGGATGATCAGGATCTACCAAAATGCCAAAACGGCCGTCGCGAAGAGTTTTTGAAGATTTGTTCACAATATCATACTGGTAAAAAAGAAATCTATTGGTAAGGGTACTGTTACTTTGTATCCCTCTAGAGACGACTTCCAATGCGCCTACTTTTGACTTTCCTTCTCCTCTCAAATCAAAGGCTTCGCTTTCGAAATCGCGCATGATCCAGTAGGATTCCTGAGAGCCGATTGGTTCGTAATTAAATAGAGGCAGTCCAGGCCAGCCGCTGGGCCCCACAGGAATTCCAGCCGGCCAGCTCAAAGGCCATGTGTTGGGATCATCACTCATGGCCACGGAAGGATTGTATCCTCCAGAATTGAGTCCCACAATAGGGTTGAAATTTTTCTCACCGTAATCTTGATAAGTATCACTGGATAGAGGTACGGCATTATTAATGCCGTCATCGGAAGTGTCTACCATGGCACCGATCATGATTCCGATCTGCCAAGCGTAGTATCTCTCTGTATTCGTGGGATATTCAACAGACGGATTAAAATAACCGATTAGGCCATAATTGGTGAAATAGGTAGCAATTTTGCCATCATTGTGAATACCGTAAGCCCTGTCTTCGTATCCTATAGTCCGGAGAAGTTTCTGGATAAGGGTAGGTTTAGGTTGTTTTCTCAGCTCTCCCTTCTGGCCGAAGAGAACGAACGAGAGCATGAAAATGGAAAGAAGAGCTTTTCTCACCACATCACCTCTATCCCCATCATGATCTGCTGTGGGGAGGAATACATGCTAGGATCATTGACGCCGTCAGGTGTTACATCGTGGTAGAGTGATCTATCAGGTAGGCCAGTAGTTGGGTAGACGTAAAGGGCATTTTTTCTGTTCAGGAGGTTATCTATCTGAATAAAAATCCCGAAACTTTCTGCAATAGGAATATCGAAGGCTCGTGAGATATAAACATCCATGTAAAATGTGCTTGGCTGCCGCTCGCTGTTCTGTTCACCAATGCGCATTCCCTGTGTGTTTAGTGGTGTGTAGGGGATACCGCTGCCGTAGTTCCCGATAAGTGAAAAGTTCCAGTTTTTAAGAAAAACACCTCCCAACTGGCTACTGTTAAAATCAACAGTAAAGCTCAATGTCTGGCGTTGGTCCCAATCCAATGGTAAGACCCGTTTGGGTCGAACTCTTGGTGGAAAAGAATAGAGGTCATAAAATGCCTCAAAAATATCTGAACTGTTGCCCTCAGCTCTAGAAAGGGTATAATTCAAAGAGGCTGAAAGGGCTTGTGAAAAGGTATTATTCATTGATATCTCAATACCCCTCACGTTGGAGTAGTCCGTATTAATATACCGGGTATAGTTTATGGCACCCACATAGTTCAGTCTTGATGCGATTAAATTCTGAATGTCTTTGTGGAATGCAGTAACGTCAAGGCTAAAAGATGCACCAATCTGCTGTTCCCACCCGATCTCCATGGCTACAGTTTTCTGAGGCTCCAAATCCGGATCACCCAGTGTTGGATTATGGATTTCGATCTGTTGTGGATCGTAGACATATTCGCCGTCAGATCCCCGGATATTGCTCAAATTCCAGTAAAGATAGGCAAAATCAGGTATCTGGAAGAAATGACCGTAGGCGAAGTGGAGTACTGATCGGTCTGTGATGGGATGAGAAAAACCTAGTCGAGGACTGACCTGCAATTTTGTTTTGGTTTTGGTAGCTTTGCTGTCATCTCCTGCATCACGTGGGTCGACCCAATAGCTAGCACTGGGATCAAAATAATCCAGGCGGACACCTGCGTTCAAGATCAGATTGTTAAACTCCACCTTGTCCTGCAGATAGGCCGATGCTTCTAGTGGAGTGTGGTCATAATATTGATTGACCCAGTCTCCCAACGTCACAAAACCAGCCAGCGCGTCATGGCTATCCCGATGGAGACTATTCTTTATGAACGAAAAACCTGCCTTCAGCAGATTGGATTTATTTACTTGGCTGGTTATACTCCCTTTTACGATTGTTCGTTTGGATTCAGAGTCTATCCACATCCCTTCATAGCCTCCAATTCCAAATTCCTCCGGATCGTCATAAAGTGGTTGAAACACATCTTGACTACCAAAATAAGGACCTTCAGATGCATCGAATTTCCATTCGGAGTTGGCTCCGGAAAAATAGTGATTGGTAAAAAGAGATAAAGATCCTTCAGCAAAAGTTTTTGGCGAAAATTGAAAGGAGAAAGCAGTTGTTATCTGATCGGTGGTTTCAGTCTGATGAGTCTGCCGGTAGGGGAGATATTTCCAGAAATGATCATACTCCCGCCAGTTACTTTTCGCAGTACTGTAGGTAAGAAACATTCTGAGACCCATGGGTGTAGTCACAGCCAGTTTTGTAAAAATCTTTCCAATGGGTGATCCGCCAATACCTGACTCTTTTTCATGTGACTGAGGAAGCCACCCTTTGTCATCCACACCTTCCAGATTCACGGTATAGAAAAGCCTCTTTTTAATGATGGGCCCATTCAAAGAAAGTTCGAACCGTTGAAAATCACCAAACCCTTTGGATAGTTCACTATTGAGCATTTCAAGCTGATCTGAAGCAGAATCCCACTGGCCGTTGTGGTTCCAGTCCCGGTATGATTCACCTGAATCAAAAGCGCTATTATCGTTATCATCATCATAAGGCTCATCCTCGATATAAGGGGGTTCGGTGGTGAGTTTGGTGGAATCGTATTCATAGCCAAAACCTGATAAATCTCCTGGGTCACCTGTGAATAGCCGGAAACGCCCCGTATGTTCATCCCGGCCTGTCTTTGTAACGATATTGACTATGCCGGACATGGCATTTCCGTACTCAGCGTTGTAGGTTCCTGTGACCACCACCATTTCTTCCACTGAGCCGGTAGAAACCATATTCCCTGGTTCTCCGTAAAGCGGATCATTAACTGGTACACCGTCCACCATGTAAACCACTTCATTGCTTCTGCCACCCCGGAAGTGAACATGATCATCATGTCCAACGACGCCAGAAACAGTTTTCAATACATCACCCACGCCCTGGACTGGCATGTTTCGCATGGCTGCGGAACTGACTGTTGTGGTGGTCGATGTCACATCTTTCTGAATGACCGGTTTCTCAGCGGTAACGTTTACTTCTTCACCTGCCAGAACAGTTTCAGCCATTGGAGTATTAACTTGAGTGGTGAGATCTGGGCTCACAGCTACATCAGTGAAGGTCATTGATTGATATCCTATCATCATTATCTTAATTGAGTGGGTTCCGGCGGGAACGTTGATAATAAAGTATTCGCCTTCATTGTCTGTGCTGGCGCCCAGATTCGTTCCTAGGATGATCACATTAGCGCCGATGAGAGGTTCGGAGGTTTCAGAAGAAGTGATTTTTCCGCTGATCTTTCCCGTATTTCCCGCATAGAGAAACCCGGATAAAGTGAAAAGAATAAGTAGGTATTTAAAGTTATGCCACACGTTGGAGTCTGAATATAAGAGTGTAGTTCAGGTTCACAAAATCAAAATGGTCCAATAATAGAAAACCCCGCTGGAAGCGGGGTTTTCTATTATGATAATGGTAATCCGACTTTTATCGCATCAACACCATTTTTTGGCTTTGTGATGTTCCGTTCTGGGTAAGCTTGTAAAAGTATACCCCTGAAGAAACAATCTGGCCGTTCATACCTGTGGCATCCCACTGAACTGTGTGTTGCCCGGCAAGCATTACACCCTGCATCAATGTTTTTATCAATTTTCCATTAATGTCAAAGATATCCAGTTGCCCGCGCCCATCTCGATCCAATTCGAAAGCGATAGTTGTTGTGGGGTTAAACGGATTGGGATAATTGTGCTTCAGATTGAAAGCAGAGGGGAGGGAGACGCTGTTCTCATCCACCTTAAGTCCTGCTGTCCAGCGGTCTGAAGCATCTTTGGAATTGTCGATGATCTCGTCCGCATCTTCACCACCAACAAAAGCAACCACAACACTAGTCTGCGCATCTGCCTCCAAATCACCAAAATAAACGGTGATAAAAGACCCCAAGTCTGTAGCATTACTATCAGCTTCGTAGGTGTCATCGTAATCATAATAACCTTCAAGAAGTTCACTGAACACATCTACGTTAAATGTACCCCATGGATCTTCATAGACGCCTAGGTTCACACTGTCACCACCTGTTACCCAGGACATGCCTGCATAAATGTAATGAGGATCATCGAAATCAGCGGTGCCGTCTTCATTCATATCGACGACGGCTGGATCGAAATATTGGTAGATCAGTCCGGTGGTGTCATATACCCCTGATTTATGCCATAGAAAAGCATCTTCATCTCCGGTACAGTCTTCCCAATCCGCACATTCTTCATCTGGCCACCAACCTCCACCAGCATCATTGTCATTGAAAATAGTTACAGAACCACCGGTGTACTTACTTGTTAAACCGTTATGAACAGTTACTTTTACATACTCATAACCGCGGTGATTCCAGGAATCCCATTGTTCATAGCCAGCCTGGTATTGTGTTACCACAACACTCACACCGCTGTTTTTATCGCCAATTGCGGTCTTAGCCATGAGGTCATATCCTGAGGGACCAACCGTATCTGCAAAGGCACCATCGATCCATAGGCCATCAGAATAGGCTCCGAAATGATAGTTCTCATTATGGGGTTTGTGGAGGTATCCGTTGTAAACAACCCTCTCTTCGGTGTCATCATCGTAATCACCTTCCCAAAGGGATGTGAGTGGAGCTTCCAGTTCGTTGAAATTGACTGATAGATAAACCTCCCAAAAGTTGCAGCACATCTCATAGTTTTCCCCTTCCCAATCGAAGGTGTCAAGATACAAGCATGCATCAAGGGAAGCTTCAGCAGCACCAGGATCGACATAAGCATCGTATCCAGGACCCATTTCCAGCCATGTAACATTCCGCTGGGGGGAGACGGTTTTTGCTTTCAATGCTGCCTCTCTTTTACTTTCGGCGTTGCCAAAAGTAAAAAGCAACAAGAAAGACAGAATTGCTATTATCCTTTTATTCATTAGTATACTCCTGATTCTAGTTTCTTAAATATTCAACTGATACACTGCAGTTGGTTTAGATTAATGTAACAGATTGCATCATATTTAGTCAAAACATTTTTTCCTATGTCCCTAAGGTTGTCTGAGTCCTACATTTCAGCAGTTTTCTTCATGAATCTAAACAAATCAAGCAAGGGAATTTTTGAATAACGCTGATCGCCAGCTCGGTATGAATCGTCCCATTCCGCGTCGGGATTTTCTGAGCGGAGTAGGTATGGCGGTGGCCGCTGGGCTATTGCCTCGTCCACTTATGGCCGCACTGGAGACAGCCCACAACAAGGCTCATTATTATCCCCCGGTCCTCACTGGGATGCGAGGGACGGACGACGGTACCTGGGAAGTGGCTCATGCTCTTGCGAGGGAAGGGAAAACTTGGAATAGACCCGCAACACAATCCGATGAAACCTATGACCTGGTGGTGGTGGGGGGCGGAATTAGTGGATTGTCCGCCGCCTATTTTTTCCGTGATGTATATGGCAAAGATTCGCGGATTCTAATTCTTGAAAATCACGACGATTTTGGGGGCCATGCCAGACGAAACGAATTTAATATTAACGGCCGCACCATTATCGGTTATGGCGGCAGCCAATCCATTCAGGACCCCTCCAAATACAGCAAAGAATCCAAAAGGCTTCTGAGGCGGCTGGGTATTAATCTCAGAAAGTTCTACAGAGCCTTTGACAGGGAACTTTACAATAAATATGGATTGAGGTGGGGTATCTACTTTGATAAGGCCACGTTTGGTAGGGATCATCTCCTTGTACCAGATGAGAAAACAGGACTGGGAGATCTTTTCGCGGAGGCACCCATTGCGCAGAAAGTAAAAAACCAGTTAAAGCATCTTTTCAGTGAAAAAAGTGATTATTTGGAAGGTCTTTCCAATGCCGAAAAAATTGAAAAATTGAAACGGACCAGCTATAGTCAGTTTCTAAAGAAATACGCCGGCGTTGATGAGGAGGTAATCTCCCTTTTTCAGCAGCGCTCTAACAGCCTGTGGGGTGTTGGCACTGACGCTGTTTCATCCATGGATTGTCTTTATATGAGCATACACTACGGAATGATCTTTCCTGGCCTTGAAGGACTTAACATTGATCTTGATGAAGAACCTGAACCGAACTGGCTTGGCACCGAACCATATATTTTTCACTTTCCTGATGGAAATGCTTCAGTGGCCCGGTTGCTGGTAAGGGAGATGATGCCCCATGTTGCACCAGGCAATTCCATGGAAGATGTAGTCACAGATAGATTTCTTTATGAAGAACTTGATATAGAAGGAGCCGAAGTAAGAGTGCGCCTCAATTCAACCGTTGTTAATACGAAACAGATAAGTGGAAACAGAGTGGATATTACTTATATAAATGAAGGTGAAGCGCACCGCGTCAGGGCAAAAAATTGTATTCTAGCCTGCTATAACCGTATTATTCCATGGCTTTGCCCTGACCTACCCGACACTCAGAAGGAAGCGCTACGATACAACGTGAAAGTGCCCTTGGTTTACACCAACGTTCTTATCAGAGATTGGACTTCTTTCCATAAACTTGGGGTACAAAATGTTTTTTCCCCATCAGGATACCACCACTCTGTCTCCCTCGATTTTCCTGTTAGTTTGGGGGATTATTCATTCTCCAGTTCACCTGATGAACCTATGGTTTTGCACTTGGTGCGCGCCCCCTGTGCTCCTGGTTCCGGTATGTCAGCCAGAGAGCAACACCAGATAGGACGTTACGATCTATTGAGGACTACCTTTGATACTTTTGAGCGGGAAATAAGAACCCAACTCGCAGGCATGCTTTCTCAAGGAGGTTTCGATCCAGCCAGGGATATTGAGGGTATCACCGTTAACCGTTGGCCTCACGGTTACTCTTATGAATACAATTCTCTTTTTGATCCAGACTGGGCTCCTGAAGAATTTCCTCATGTCGCTGCCCGCCGAAGGTCCGGAAGAATAGCCATTGCCAATTCCGATGCAGGTGGGTATGCTTATCTAAACAGTGCAATTGATCAGGCTTATAGAGCTGTGGAAGATTTGAATGGCGCCTGATTGGGAGAAATCGAAAACATTTTCACGAGATTTGAAAAACATTAATTTCTTGTTCATAAAATGAATTCTCTGATAACACTGAGCTCTGTGGATATTGCTATCATTGTTGGATACATTGGTGCTGTTATCGTTTTGGGTGTCTGGTTAAGCCGTCGGCATAAAAATTTTGACGACTATTTTCTTGCTGGCCGGGTTCTGACAGCGCCCATCCTTGTCTGCACACTTGTAAGTACTTATTACGGCATAGATGTGTTACTCGGAGACAGTGAACTGGCATATGAAGAGGGAATTGTTGGTTTCTTTGGTTATTCAATGCCCATTTATCTCTTTTATTTGATGGCAGCGTTACTTCTTGCGAAACGATTAAAGAACCAGGGATTCACCAGTCTTCCTGAAATTCTGATGAGGTACTATGGTCCTAAGGCGCAGATGCTTGGGGCTATTGCCAGTTTTCTTTATTCTCTTCCTGCGCTCTCACTTTTCGGTTTTGGCCTGGTGGCTCATGTTGTTCTTGGATGGGAACCAATGGTGGGTGCTGCAATCCTGGGTGGAGCTGCACTTGTTTATACAATATTAGGTGGGTTGTGGGCGGTAGCCATTACGGATGCAATACAATTTTTCATGATGTGCATTACTTTGGCAGTAGCGGTACCTCTTGCCCTTGGTAAAGTAGGCGGTTATGAGTGGCTTGAGGCAAACCTTGATCCCGGATATTTCCAATTCTTTGGCGATTTACCCATTTGGCTTGTGCTTATCTATGTGATGACCGGTTTGAGCGTTTTGGTAGAACCGGCGTTTTATCAGAGGATATTCTCAGCCAAGAGTGCTAAATCTGTACGTAATGCCATGTTGTTTGGTATTGTTCTTTGGGGATCTTATGACTGGGCGGTAACGGCCATTGCCATGGCTGCGAAAGGGGCGGCCCTCCAAGGAATATTACCGATGGATGTTCACCCCAATGAAGCTTTACTCCGGGTTGCTGTTCTGTCATTGCCAACTGGGTTGGTTGGACTCTTTATTGTTGGAGTTCTGGCTGCGGAGATGTCTACTGTTGATTCTTACTGCCTTGTAGCAGGATCCAATCTTTCCTATGATATTTATAAACCGAGAGCCAGGAAAAATGTGACCGATGAACAGTTGATCAAAATGACCCGAATTGGTATCGTGATCTCGTGGGTGCTTGGATACATTGTTGCTTTCTATTTTGATAGAATGCTGGCACTTTGGGTATTCCTCAGTACACTCCTTACCAGCACGGTTCTTGTTCCTATTTTATTGGGAATCTTCTGCCCGGACTGGCGCAAGCCGCTGGCAGGGCTTATGAGCGCGGTGACAGGATTGGTTTCTGCTATTCTGTTCTATGGTATTGTAGAGTGGTTCGGTACTTTTTCAGAAGAAAACGGTACCACTATCCTCACCATCATTACAGAATCCGGTATCCGATACGATATATGGCAGGAGTACGCTATGCTTTTTACATTGCCCTTGTCATTGACCGGATTTTTTGTAGGGCTCCTTTTGGATAGAGGATCAGGAAAACTATGAGCATGAATATATGGCAGGCGGTCTCTATCATCTCGGCATGGCTGTTGGGGTTGAGTGCCACGGCTGTCTTTATCCTGTTCCTCCGTGATATTTTAGTGATCCTGAGAATAAAGGGAAAAAGAGATGATTAACCAGAACTATATCAATAATCAGTGGTGTGATGCCGTTTCAAAGAAACGGTTTGATGTGATCAATCCATTTACCGAAGAACTGATTGAATCGGTTCCTCAAAGCGGTACGGAAGACGTGCAAAAAGCAGTGGAAGCATCCAGGGAAGCTTGGAAAGAATGGCGTTTTATTGCTGGTGGTGATATGAGGGATATGCTGCGGGAAGTAGCTGTTAAATCGAGGAAGCATAGTGAGGAACTAGCAACAATTATGACAGCTGAGATGGGAAAACCCCTTATTGAAAATACTGATGAAGTGGAGTGGATTGCCTCATGCTTCGAATATTATTCAGAACTGGGCCGTGATCAGATCGGTCGAGTAGTGGCACCGACCCAGGACAAACAAATGTCTATTGTTGTCTATGAACCCTACGGTGTGGTGGGGTGCATTGTCCCCTGGAATTATCCTCTTCTCCTTGCAGCATGGAAAATAGCGCCAGCAATAGCTGTGGGGAATACATGTGTTGTCAAGCCATCTGAACTTTCTCCCTTAAGCATTCTCAGGTGGATGGAGACCTGTTTCGACCATTTCCCGCCCGGCGTTGTGAACGTACTAACAGGTTACGGCCAGGAGACCGGCGAGCCCATTGTCACATCCAAAGGGACAAATGTCATTGCCTTTACGGGATCAGTAGAAACAGGGACTCGAATTGCAACACTGGCAGCTGAGCAGTTGAAAAAAACTCACCTTGAATTAGGTGGAAATGACGCACTTATTGTCTGTTCCGATGTGGATGTGGAAGTTGCAGCCAGAGGTGCTTTCTGGGCTGCTACTTTGAACTGTGGACAAGTTTGCACAAGTGCGGAGCGGATCTATGTAGAGAAGCCAGTGGCCAAAGATTTCATTGATGCAGTGGTATCTCAAGCCGAAGAAGTGGAATTGGGAAATCCCATGGGATCTACCACGGATATTGGCCCGATGGTGAGTTCGGAGCAGCGAGATAAAATTGAGAGCAAGATTGCCAACGCCAAGGATCAGGGAGCTAAACTAATGACGGGTGGTAACCGACCTACTCAGTTTACCAAAGGATATTTTCTTGAGCCCACTGTCCTTACCAATATGGACAGTTCCATGGAAATGATGCAGAAAGAATCTTTCGGTCCTGTTGTGCCCATTCAGACCGTTTCCAGTTTTGAAGAAGCTATAAAACTTGCCGATGAATCTGACTACGGTCTTGGATGCTCTTTATATACTAATGACTTGGAGAAAGCGTTTACTGCAGCCCGGGAAGTAAAAGCTGGAAGCTTCTGGATAAACGATCCTCTTACTGATAACGAGGCGGCACCTTTTGGAGGCATGCGTAAGAGCGGCGGTGGTAGGGAATTAGGAATCGAAGGGTTAAATGAATTCAGGGAAGCAAAACACATTCTTATAGACTACAAGGTCCGACAGAAAGATTACTGGTTCCCTTACGATCTTGATAAAGGTAGAAAAACCTGATGGGTACTGTAAACATTCAGACAGATATTCCTGGACCAAAGAGCAAAGAGTTGGCTGAGCGGCGGACGAAAGCGGTGGTAGATGCCCACTCATCAGTGGCACCTGTTTACACAGCGAAAGCTGAAGGAGCAACTATTACTGATGTTGATGGGAATGTCTTCATCGATTTTGCCGGAGGTATCGGTGCTATGAACACCGGGCATGGAAATCCTGTTATCACTGATGAGATCAAAAACCAGGTTGATGACTACCTTCACGTTTGTTTTACCGTAACCCCTTACGAACCTTACGTGGCACTGGCGGAAAAGCTGAACGCCATGACGCCTGGTGATTTCCCGAAAAAAACATTATTGGTCAACAGCGGTGCCGAAGCGCTGGAGAATTCTGTGAAAGTAGCACGGTATTGGACCGAACGTTCCGGAGTTATTGTCTTTGAACACGCTTTCCACGGTCGAAGCCTTATGACCATGGCCCTCACATATAAGGATATGCCTTACAGACATGGATTTGGCCCTTTTCCTGATGTGATCCACAGGCTTCCTTATCCCTATAACAGGGGTAAGAAGGCTATGGAAGAATTTGATTCCTTGCTTTTAGAAAAAGGTGAGGAATCCTTTGCCGCAGTTGTAATTGAGCTTGTAGCGGGGGAGGGCGGTTTTATGCCTGCTGACAAAGATTTTGTAGCCCACATCAGAAAACAATGTTCAGACCATGGGATTGTGTTGGTAGTGGATGAGGTGCAGACCGGTTTTGGCCGAACAGGAAAAATGTTTTCTTGTGACTGGTACGATTTAGAACCGGACATAATTGCCATGGCCAAATCTCTCACTGGCGGTCTCCCATTGTCAGCCATTACCGGTCAGGCTGATATGATGGATAAAGTGCACGTCGGTGGCCTGGGCGGTACATTCGGTGGGAATCCTGCTTCCTGCCGGGCCGGGCTAGCAGCCATCGGTCAACTTGAGCAACTTCAAGCAAGCGGTAGGCTTGATCAGCTGTCAACAGCTATTCCTCAACGACTCCATGCCCTGTCAGAAAAGTCTCCCTTTGTGAACGAGGCACGGGGTATCGGTGCCATGTATTCTCTTGAACTTTGTGATGGAGCTTCTGAGGCGAAACCATCCAAGGAACGGGCATCGGAAGTACTTCAAAATTGTCTCCAGGATGGCCTTATTATGATCCTTTCCGGTACCTACGGAAATGTTATCAGAACACTGATGCCTTTGGTCATTAGTGATGCGGAACTTGATGAAGGGATGGCTATTTTGGAGAAGAACGTTCTTTCTCTCTCGTGAATTTTCCTTCTAATCCGGTTCTAGCAGTTTTTCTCTCACGAATCATAGCTCTCAGTTTATTTACGTTCGCATGTGAACAACCGGTAGAACCTGCTGAGCTTGTTTTACTTAACGGAAAGATCTTGACTGTGGATGAACACAAGCCCGAGGCTGAGGCATTGGCTACGCGCGGTGATATTATCGTGGCGATTGGAAGTAGCAGTGAGATCCGACAATATGTGGGTAAAGAAACAGAAGTCATTGATCTGGAAAAGCATTTGGCCATTCCTGGTTTTATTGAAGGACATGGTCATTACTATTCCCTGGGTGCATCTCTTATGGAGCTTGAACTACGTTATACCAGAAACTGGACGGAAATTGTCAAACTTGTTGCTCAGGCAGCCCGGGAAGCTAGACCGGGCGAATGGATTGTAGGGAGAGGTTGGCATCAGGACAAATGGGATCGCACACCGGAACCGAATATCGAGGGGCTCCCTTTTCACCATGAACTGAGCGTTGTTAGCCCCAAGAACCCTGTCTTTTTGAGCCATACTAGCGGACATGGTGTTTTTGTGAATTCCGCTGCCATGGAAGTTGCCGGTATCACTTCGCGCAACGTGGATCCGCCGGGTGGTGAGATTGTTCGGGATGATAATGGTGATGCTCTGGGGATGTTACGGGAATCAGCTGCACAGCCGGCCCGAGATGCACTGGCAAGGTATAAGGCGGAGAGATCAGAGGATGAAATAGAAATTGATATGAGACGGCAGGTACAAATGGCTGCTCAAAATGCGCTGGAGAACGGCGTCACAAGTTTTCATGACATGGGTTCAACTTGGGAAGAATTGGATCTTTTGAAAGTTATGGCCGAAGAAGGAAATCTCCCGATACGACTCTATATGGCAATCCAGGAACCTGCTTCTGAAATGAAAAGTCGATTGGATGATTACCGTATAGTTGGTTATGGTAATAATTATCTTACTATCCGGTGTATAGGGGAAAAAGTTTTGGATGGGGCGCTAGGGACTCACGGCGGTTGGCTGCTGGAACCGTACACCGATCTTCCCAGAAGTTACGGTCTTAACGTAACCCCTGTCCCTGAGATCCGGAAATCAGCTGAGCTTGCCATCTCCCACGACTATCAAATGGCCATACAGGGGATCGGAGACCGGGCTGCCCGGGAACTGTTTAACATCTATGAGGAACAGTTTAGAGAACATCCTGAGAAAAATGATCTCAGGTGGCGAATTGAACATGCTCAGGTTACCCATCCCGAGGATCTTCCCCGGTATGCTGCAATGGGTGTAATTCCTGGCATCCAGGGTATCTTTGCTTGTTCTGAC
>DCXX01000062.1:0-1916 GCA_002329125.1 Fidelibacterota bacterium UBA2125
CTGCAGATTGAATTGCTGAAACTACAGGAGTGGGTCATAGATCAGGATCAACGCATAGCCCTCCTGTTTGAGGGCCGCGATGCTGCCGGAAAAGGGGCTACCATCCGACGGTTTATAGAAAGACTTATGCCAAAAAGTGTAAGGATGGAGGAACTGGGTGTTCCGTCACCAACGCAAAGAAAAAAGTGGTTGAAGACATATGCAAAGCTGTTGCCTGAGCCGGGTGAAATTGTCTTTTTTGACAGATCCTGGTATTCTCGGGCACTTATACAACCCACCATGAATTACTGCAAGGAGAAACAGTACCACTACTTCATGAGAAAAGTCAATGATTGGGAGGAGATTTTGGTGGATGAGGGACTAATTCTCATCAAATTCTATCTTTCTGTTTCACAACACAGTCAGACACTTAGATTTCGTTTACGGGAAGCAAGCCCGCTAAAGTATTGGAAACTATCTGAAAATGATTTGAAAGCAGCAAGTGAGTGGGATTTGTTTACTTATTATAAAGAACAGATGTTCCGTAAAACCTCTACGGAAAAGAATCCTTGGATAATCATCAATTCAGAGAACAAGATGATTGCGCGTTTGAACGCGATGCGTTATGTTCTTTCGCACATTGACTACGCGGGGAAAAAAAATCTCAGAGCCAAAAAGTGGACACGGGAAATTCCGGAATACCGGATCACCATAGACGACGTGTTTTTTGACAATCTCACAAAAGAGCAGTATGAACTTCTCTTCAGCCTACAAGGACACACCTAAATGATGGATCGAATCAAGACTGCCGGCGGAATTGTGTTTAAGGATGGAAAATTTCTCTTTATCTACAAACAGGGAATGTGGGACCTGCCGCCCATGAACGTATTGTATACCTTTTTGATTATCTAAAACAGTTCCCCGTTTACAGGCAACTGATGGACCGTCAAGCCGTTCCGGCTTAATCCTTACGCTTACTTATCCATGTAATCCCGCGGCAGGCGGAGCGTTGTCAGTGTGCCCGACGCTGCTTCAAGCTCTAGCCATGTATCAATGTTTAGAGATATGGTGGCAGCGGCGCATGTGGGAAATTTCTCTATGATCGTATTGGCAAGTTGTTCCACAAGGGAATGAAAAGTGGGATTGTGCCCAAAGACAGCGGCATGACTAGCTAAATCATCCAGATCTTTTAGGATTTCAATGATGGTACTAGGGTGAGCGCCGTAGAAACTGCGTTCTTCCACAATGTTGTTCTCAGAGTAGCCCATTTCACTGGCAATAGTTCGTGCTGTGGTGATAGCACGTTTGGCGGGGCTACTGATAATCTGATCGAACATAACACCTTCATCGCGAAGAATGCGTCCCATCATGGGAGCATTCCGTTTACCGCGGGAATTAAGAGGGCGTTCAAAGTCACTCAAATGAGGATATTTCCAACTGGACTTTGCATGACGTATGACAGTGAGTTGTTTAATAGTTCTAGTTAGGTATTAGCCGTCACATCTGAAAAGATTGGGCATGGCCTCTTTAAAGCTACTGACATTCACAACACTCACATTCTTATCATTATTCAAGGCACAGAATACACCATCACTAAACCTACCCGTCGGTTTCTGCGTCAACCAGATGCCGTCCGTATTTGTAGTCTGGCTCATAGTAAAAGTCTCCATATATTCCAATGATTTACGATCAAAAAGGTGGAATCGGTTCCTATCGTGACTTTGATCTGTAAAGATCCATACGCCATCATTCTCACCACATTTATACAGGGCAATCCCTTCCGGGTCGCCGGTGAAGCGTCCTTTGGCAAGAATAATTCCGGTAAAGTCTCCATCCATAGTATATACCTTTATAACATTTTCCTGTTCGTCTGCTATCATAAGCCGGTTATGTTGTCTGTCCGCAAAAATAGATTCCACTTCATAGAGCATACCGGG
>DCXX01000062.1:2296-2813 GCA_002329125.1 Fidelibacterota bacterium UBA2125
TACAGTTAATTTCCAGTGACGGATTCGTCGGCCATGGACTTCGTCCGGATCCTTGTCTATTACATATTCACTATCTGTTACGAAAACATCAAGTTGACCTTCTGAATCATAGAGTACATTGATACCGTAAGGTGTGGCAAGCTCAGTTTCACCAATAAATCCAAGAGGTTCAAAATCAGGAAGTCTGAACAGTTGAAGACGATGATTATCTCGTTCTACAATGATCATAAGATCATCTTCAATCCAGATGCCGTTGGGATAAGCAAATTGACTGAATCCATCTCCATTGTTTCCTATTACACGCACTTTTTTTCCACTATTTGCGTCATACACAGACAGACGATCACCATCCTTACCGGTTACAACAATCCACGCTTCATTATTACCGTGGTAGACGGCAGGAGAATCGAGCTCATCATCTGGTTGTATGGGTGTAAAATAGATTTCATTGAGTGTGCTCGAGGGTCTCTCACAAGAAACAATCAAAGCTAAAAAAAAGAGTGGGCAGATTATTCTG
>DCXX01000062.1:3005-3204 GCA_002329125.1 Fidelibacterota bacterium UBA2125
AGCAAGAACATTGGCATGATTCCAAGTTCGGGCACCTTTTGCTGTTACACCATCCAGGCAAAGGGCGGCTCTTATCCCTTTTATCTTGTTTGCAGCGATGGAAGCTCCTGTGCCGGTCCAACACATGACAATACCTTCTGCAGCTTCACCGCTGGCCACAAGTTGGGCAGCCTGTTCAGTCACTACAGGCCAGTCCATT